>DASSGK010000123.1:0-6135 GCA_035693505.1 Vicinamibacterales bacterium | reverse complement strand
ACCTTCTGGTACGAGATGCGATCGTAACGGACCGCATCGCGCTTCACCATCGGATCGGCGTCATAGATGCCGTCGACCTTCGTGCCCTTCATGATGACATCGGCCTTGATCTCCATCGCGCGAAGAGCGGCTGCCGTATCGGTGCTGAAGTACGGATTGCCGGTCCCGGCGCCGAAGACCACGACGCGCCCTTTTTCGAGGTGGCGAATCGCGCGCCGCCGGATGAACGGCTCGGCGACGGCGCGCATTTCAATCGCCGTCACGACCCGCGTCACCACATTCTGCTGCTCGAGCGCATCCTGCAGGGCCAGCGCGTTGATCACGGTCGCCAGCATCCCCATGTAGTCGGCCGTCGCCCGATCCATGCCTCTCGCGCTGGCCGCGATGCCGCGGAAGATATTGCCGCCGCCGATGACGATGGCGGTCTCGACGCCCATGCTCTGGATTTCGGCGATGTCCTTCGCGATCTGCGTCGCCACGGCGGGGTCGATGCCGTAGGTCTGCTCGCCCATCAGGGCTTCACCGGAAAGTTTGAGAAGGATGCGCTTGTAGGCAGGCTGGGCGGGGGAGGTCACAAACAGAGATTATATCTCGCGGCGCTGAAGGCAAAGAGCGAAGGGCGAGGGCGAAGAGCTGAGGGCTCAAGAATCCCTGAGCCCTTAGCCCTAAGCCCTTCGTGTGACTGCTACTGCGCCGCTTCGCCGACTTTGAGGCGAGCGAAGCGAGTCACCGACACCGACGCGCCCAGCGCCTTGTTCGCGGCCGCGAGCACGTCCTTGACGCTCGTCTTGCCGGTCGTGTCGCGGATGGAATCCTGGTCGGTCAGTACCGTCTGCTTGTAGTAGCTCCCGAGCTTGCCCTCGATGATCTTCTCGAGGACGTTGGCGGGCTTACCGGACCCCTCCATCTGGGCACGATAGATCGCCTTCTCTTTCTCGAGAAGGTCGGCCGGAACCTCGGCGCGACTCGCGTAGCTCGGGCTGGCCGCCGCGACCTGCATCGCGAGCTCCTTGACGAGTGCGTTGAACTCGTCGCGTCCGCTGATTTCCGGGGTGACGCCGGCCAGCTCCACCATGACGCCGATCTTGCCGCCCAGGTGAATGTACTGTCCGACGTATCCCTTGCCGGCGAACCGGACGAACCGCGAGACGCCCATGTTCTCGCCCAGCTTGGCGATGACCGGCGCGATGTGCTTGATCACCGGTCCCTGCGGATCCTTCAGCCACGCCTCGCTGGCTGCGTCGCCGGCCTTCTCAATCTCTGCCAGCACCTGGTCCATCAGCGCCACGAAGTCGGGCGTGCGTGCGACGAAGTCCGACTCGCAGTTCACTTCCGCGAGGATGCCCCAGCTGTGATCCGCGGCCACCTTGTTGGCGATGAGTCCCTCGTTCGCGGATCGGCCAGCCTTCTTCGCGGCGCTGGCGAGGCCGCGCTTGCGCAGAATCGTGGTGGCCTCTTCGGGGTCGCCGTTGGCCTCGGTCAGCGCGTTCTTGCACTCCATCATGCCCGCGCCGGTCTGGTCGCGGAGCTTCTTCACATCTGCAGCCGTAATCGTCGTCGCCATGTCTTCTCTCTCCGTCTCTGCTGCGTACGAAAAAAAAGGCGCCGGGCTCTGTGAGCCGGCGCCTCGGAAAGCCCTGAGCCCTTAGCCCTAAGCTCTATTGGTCCTCAAGCGGAAGCCGGCGCCGGTTCGCGGCGTCGTTCGGGCCGCGCGGCCGTTCGACGGGACTTGTCGTCGCCATCGTCGGAGGCCTCACGCGTGCCTTCGGCGTCGATCGACTGTTTCATGTCGCGTCCCGACACCACGGCGTCGGCGATGCGCGACGCGAACAGCCGAATCGCGCGCAGGGCATCGTCGTTGCCCGGAATGACGAAGTCGACCTGATCGGGATCGCAGTTGGTGTCGACGATGCCGATGACCGGAATCTTCAGCTTGCGCGCCTCGTCGACGGCAATCTGCTCTTTCTTCGTGTCGACGACGAACACCGCGTCGGGCAGCCGCGTCATGCCGCGGATGCCGTCGAGGTTCTTGGCGAGCTTCTTTCGCTCTTTCTCGTTGCGCGCGATTTCCTTCTTCGAGAGGGTGTCGAAGCGTCCGTCGGTCGCCATGGCTTCGAGGTCGCGAAGACGCCCGAGGCTGCGCTGAATCGTGGCGAAGTTCGTGAGCAGACCTCCCAGCCACCGCTCGTTGACGTGGAACATGCCGCAGCGCTCGGCTTCCTCGGCGATCACGTCCTTGGCCTGGCGCTTCGTGCCGACGAAAAGGATCGTGCGCCCCTCGGACGCGAGGCGGCTGACGAACTGCTCGGCGGTGTTGAAGAGTTTGACCGTCTTCCCCAGGTCGAGGATGTAGATCCCGTTCCGTTCGCCGAAGATGTATTCCTTCATCTTCGGGTTCCAGCGCTTCGTCTGGTGGCCGAAGTGCACGCCAGCCTCCAGCAGTTCCTTCATCGCGATCGCGGCCAAGCTTGTCTCCTTTAGCGTTTGCTGAACTGGAAGCGTTTGCGGGCTCCAGCCATACCGTACTTCTTGCGTTCCTTGGCGCGCGCATCGCGCGTCAGGAGTCCTTCCGTCTTCAGCGCCTTGCGCAATTCGAGGTTGTACTCGACCAGCGCGCGCGCGATGCCCAGACGAACCGCGCCCGCCTGCCCAGAGACGCCGCCGCCAGCGACCGTCGCCAGCACGTCGAACTTGTCGGCGGTTTCGGTCAGGACGAGGGGGGTCTTGATTTGCGTGCGGAGCGCTTCGGTGGGGAAGAAAGCCTCGAACGTGCGGCGGTTGATCGTGAGCGTTCCGTTTCCGGGTCTGAGAAACACGCGGGCGGTCGACGTCTTGCGGCGACCCGTTCCGTAGTATTGCGCTGCTGCTGCCACGTTACGCGACCTCGAGCTTTGAGGGTTTCTGCGCCGTGTGCGGGTGATCCGGACCGGCGTACACTTTCAGCTTGCGATACATGGCCTGGCCCATCTTCGTCTTGGGCAGCATGCCGTGCACCGCGTCTTCGACCAGCTTCTCCGGCTTGCGGGCGCGAACGAGACGGGCACGTTCTTCCCGAAGGCCTCCTTCATACCCGCTGTGCTGCCGGTAGATCTTCTGATCTTCCTTGCGTCCAGTGAGCTTCACTTTCTTCGCATTGACGATGACGACGTGATCGCCGGTGTCGATGAAAGGCGTGTAGGTCGGCTTGTGCTTTCCCTGAAGCAACCGCGCCGCCACGGTTGCGATGCGCCCGAGCACCTGCCCGTCCGCATCGATGATGTGCCAGCGGCTTCCGACAGCTGCCGTCTCAGCGCTGGCCATGAACGTAGACATCCCTAAAAAAGCCCTTTCGAAAACCCACGAACCGATGTTGGGGGATTTCCCGCCCGGACGAGCAACCAGTCGGGCAGGTCCAGGCAGCGGTAAACCCAAATCATACCGGCCTTTCTGGGGACTGTCAAGCGCAATACCCAGACTGATGTGTCCCGGGCATCCCACCGATAAGTCTGCCAGATCAGGTAGCTCGTCGTGAGCCTGATCTGTAATCCGCTGACGATATTGTAAGTCGCTGATTCGAATCTGGAACATTGACGATCGCAGTTTTCGCGCGCATACGCCGGAATTCGACGCGCTCTTACGCGGGCGAGGTTGGTACCGGCTTTGCGGAACGGCAACCGCACCTCTTAGTCAGGACATAACTGTGTTTGGTCTCGGCAAATCGAAGTCGGTCATCGGTCTCGACATCGGATCGAGCGCCGTCAAGGCCGTCGAACTCAAGCCGGTGGGCAAGGGCTACAAGGTCCTGGCCTTCGGCATCGAATCGGTGCCGCCCGACAGCATCGTCGATGGCGCCATCATCGACGGCGCGGCGGTCGCCGACGCGATCCGCCGTGTCTTCGACAACAAGGCGTTCAAGACCAAAGAAGTCGCCGCCTCGCTGTCGGGCAACGCGGTCATCGTGAAGAAGATCAACCTCCCGGTGATGACCGAAGCGGAGCTCTCCGAATCGATTTACTGGGAAGCCGAACAGTACATCCCGTTCGACATCCAGGACGTGAACCTCGATTACCAGATCCTCAATGCCGGCACGGGCGACGATTCCGGCGGCACGATGGACGTCCTCCTGGTGGCCGCGAAGAAGGAAAAGATCGCCGACTACACCGGCGTCATCTCCCAGGCGGGGCGGCTGCCGGTGATCGTCGACGTCGACGCCTTCGCGCTCCAGAACGCGTACGAGATCAATTACGGGCTCGACCCCGAAGCTGTCGTCGTGCTGCTGAACGCCGGCGCGAGCGCGATCAACATCAACATCATCACCGGCAATCAGTCGGTCTTCACGCGCGACATCTCGATGGGAGGCAACTCCTACACCGAGGCCGTGCAGAAGGAACTGAATCTGCCGTTCGAGAGCGCCGAGCAGATCAAGCGCGGCCAGCCGACCGAAGGCGTCACGTTCGAAGACGTGCAGCCGGTGCTGCACGCGATGACGGAGAACGTGCTGCTCGAAATCCAGAAGACGTTCGACTTCTTCAAAGCGACTGCAGCGTCGGACAAGATCGATCGCATCGTCGTGAGCGGCGGCGCCTCGCGTGTGGACGGGTTCGTCGCGTCACTGCAGGAGCGCTTCAACACCGCGGTTGAAACCTTCGATCCCTTCAAGATGATTTCGTTCGATCCGGCGAAGCTCGGCATCGCGGATCCTGAAGGGCTGAGCGCGACCGCGGCGGTGGCGGTGGGGCTGGCTCTTCGAAAGACGGGCGACCGATGATTCGCATCAATCTTCTCGCCGCCGAGCGGGACAAGACGAAGAAGAAAGCGGTCACGTTTGGCACCGCCGGCCAGAAGCTTACCGTCGGCTGCAGTCTCATCCTCGTCCTCGCGATGCTGTTCATCGGCTGGCGCTACTGGTCGCTGGCCCGTGAATCCAACGCGATCGACTCCGAGATTGCGACCGCGCAGCAGGAGACGACGAGGCTTCACACGGTCATTCAGCAGGTGCAGCAGTTCGAGCAGCAGAAGGCGCGTCTGCAGCAGCGCGTCGTGCTGATCGAGCAGCTACGCAAAGGGCAGACCGGGCCGGTCCACATGCTGGATCAGATCAGCCGGGCGCTGCCGCAGATGCTGTGGCTCACCGAGCTGAAACAGTCCACCGGCACGGACGTCGTGATCGACGGCAAGTGCACCACGCTGACGGGACTCTCCGAGTTCGTCTCGAACCTCGAAGCGTCGGGTTATTTCAAGCGCTCGATCGAAATCATCGACACGAAGACGGAGACGGCGGGCACGCCGCCCGTCGAGATCATCAGGTTCTCGATCAAGGCCACGTTCCAGCAGCCCGGGGAGGCGAAGCCGACGCCGCCCACCAAAGCGGGAGGCTAGATCGTGCGAGTGCGCGTAGGACAAACGAACTTAAAGGTCGTCTGGGGTCGCCCCGATACGGCCCAGTAGCGAAGCGATGGAACTCACTCTCACAAAACTTCCGTGGTACGCCCAGGTGGGCGCCTTCGTCGCACTCGCTGTCGTAGGGTGTGGAATCTTCTACTACTACTACGAGGAGCCGCAGCGCGTCGACATCGCATCGCGCCGCACGCAGCTCGAAGCCTTGCGCGCGGACATCACCAAGGGTCTGACGACCGCCCGGAAGCTGCCCGAATTCAAGCAGCAGGTCGGCGACCTCGAAGCCCGGCTGGCGAACCTCAAGGCCATCCTGCCGGAAGAAAAAGACGCCGCCGATCTCCTGAATCGCATGCAAACGGTCGCCGCGCAGTCGAGCATGACGATCAAGGAATTCAAGCCCTCGCCGACGGTCACCAAGACGCTGCACGCGGAATGGCCGATCACCCTCGAGCTCGAAGGCACGTACCACAACCTGGCGATCTTCTTCGACCGCGTCGGGAAGTTCACCCGGATCGTGAACATCAGCGGGCTCGACGTGAAAGGCCGCGACAAGTCCGAAGGCAACAACACTATCCAGGCCACCTGCATTGCGACCACGTTCGTGCTGCTGGACAAACCGGCGCCGGCCAAACCAGGCGCCCGTGGGGCCGCGCCGCCGCCGGCGACGAAGGGCAACTGATGCGTCGCCTACGCGGGTTCCTGATCGTGACCCTTCTGGTCTGCCTGGCGCCGATCGCCGGCGCGCAGACACCTGCGCCG
>DASSGK010000122.1:0-11234 GCA_035693505.1 Vicinamibacterales bacterium | reverse complement strand
CGCGCCCGCGATCAGCTCCTTGCCGGTACCCGTTTCGCCGCGGATGAGCACGGTCGTGTTGCTCTTCGCCACCTTCTTGACGATGTCGAGCACGTGCTGGAGCGCCGCGCTGGTACCGACGATCTTGTCGAACTCGTAGATGTCGTGCTGCGTGCCGCGGAGGTAGTCGAGCTCGTGCTTGAGGCGCTTCACTTCCAGCGCCTTCTCGATCTTGACCTCCATCTCCTCGATTTCGAACGGCTTCTGCACGTAGTCGAACGCGCCGGTCTTCATGGCCTCGACGGCCGTATTCACCGAGCCGAATGCCGTCATCAGGATCACGGCCGTCGTCGGATGCATCGCGCGGGTGGTGCGCAGGACGTCCATTCCGTCGCTGCCGCCCATCTTGAGATCGCTCAGGACGACGTCGAAGTAGCTGTCGTGGAGCCGCTCGATCGCGGCGTTGCCGTTCGACGCTTCCTGGACTTCGTGACCGGCGTCGGTAAGGCCGCGGACCAGTCCGCGGCGCAGTGCATCATGATCGTCAGCGACAAGAATACGGCCCATCTGCATATCCCTCGTTTATTTGAACCAGCCCGATGCGCTGCTTACAGGGAGCGTGACCCGAAAACGCGTGCCCGTGTCCGGCGTGCTGTGAACGTCGATCCGCCCGTCGTGCGCGTCGACGATTTTCCTGACAATCGCGAGACCAAGACCGGTGCCGGTTACCTTCGTCGTGAAGAACGGATTGAAGATACGGTCGGTAAGGTTGGCCGGCACGCCGGGGCCGTCGTCGGCCACTTCGACGAGCACGGCCGGCGCCGGCGGATGAATGCCGGCAAACGCCGGGTCGGCCTCGATCGCCGCCGTCGCCATGGAAATGGTGATGGCGCCGCGTCCGTCGAGCGCCTCGAACGCGTTCGCGATGAGGTTCGTGAAGACCTGCGACAGCTGATGGTGATCGCCCTCGATCATCGGCAGGCCCGGCTCGATGCTGGTCTTGACGATGACCTCGCGGCGCGCCACCTTGGCTTCCGCCATGGTGATCGATTGCTGGAGCACTTCGTCCAGGTCCGTCCGCTCGACCTGCAGCCTGACCGGCCGCACGAACTCGAGCATCTCGACGACGATCGCGTTTGCGAGTTTGGCCTCGCTGAGGATGTCGGCCAGCAACGACTGCGCGTCCTTCGAATCGGGGACCTGGCGGCGGAGCAATCCCGCCATCACTTCGATCCCGGCGAGTGGATTCTTCAACTCGTGCGCGATGCCGGCGGCCATTTCGCCGAGCGAGGCGAGCCGATCCCGGAGTCGTTCGCGTTCTTCCAGCTGTTCGACCTGCGTCAGATCCTTGAAGAACAGGACGGCGCCGATGGGCGAGCCGTCGTCGTCTTTCACCTGGGACAGGGTGTAACCGATCACGCGGTCGAGCTCTTTCAGCCTCAGCTCGGCGCGATTGGGCAGATGGCTGAGTTCGAACGCGCCGGAGAGCACTCGGATGATTTCGGGGCAGGTCGCCAGGACATCCGCGAACGGACGCCCCACATCGTCGGGAGAGGGCGTCAGCCCGAAAATCCGGTATCCATCCGCATTCATCAACGCGAGCGTGCCGTCGCGACGGAACGCGATGACGCCATTGCGCATGCTGCTGACGATGTGGCGGAAGAATCGATCTTCGGGGCGTACGCGCGCGTCGGCCATGGGCTGACGCGCGGCTTTGACCGCCGGACCGGTGGACGGAGCGGCCGGACGGCGCCGCGGACGAACGTCGGATCGCTGAGGCATAGCTGCAGACACTTGGACCCGATGACGACGGGGCAAACGGTATGCCCGCGTCTCAGCCGTTACAATTCGCGGAAACCCGCGTAATTTCAGCCTCTTAGAGTGCCCCGACCATATCGGTCGATAACATTATTGTAATGCAAGTACGGTTTCGTCAGGCTTCGGGGGCGACGTCGCTGAGGGACTGCAGTTCTTCCCACTGATTCATCAGGTCGCCGACCTGCCACATCAAGGCCTGGTGACGGTCGATCACCGGCTGGGCGCCGGCGCGATCCTCATAGAACCCCGGGGCCGACATCTGCTGTTCGACCTCCCTGATGGCGGTTTCGGTCTCTGCGATGCGGGCCTCCAGTGCCGCAATTCGCGCCTGGCGGGCGTCGGCGACTTTCTGCTTCTTGCGCGCTTCCGCGTCCACGCGCTTCTTCTCGTCGTGGCTCTGCGGTTTCTTGGGGAGCGCGACGCCCTCATCGCGATGCGGCTCGGTGCGGGCAGCTGAGTGTTGAGGCGCTGCCTTCTTGCCTTCGCCTTTCGACGCCCGATCTTTGCCGCTCGCCTGAAAGGCTCGCGCTCCACCGGCCTTGCCGTCGCGCCGCTCCTGCCTGTCCCGCCCTTCCTGCCCATCCCGCCTGTCCTGCCCTGAATGCTCCTTGTGATACAGGAACTCCCGGTACGTGCCGGGGAAGGCGATGGCGGTGCCGTTGCCGATTTCAATGATCTTGGTCGCGAGCCGCTCGACGAAGTACCGATCGTGCGACACGAAGATCAGGGTTCCTCCGTACTCGACGAGCGCATCGAGGAGCACTTCTTTCGAGTCGAGATCCAGATGGTTCGTCGGCTCGTCCAGCAGGAGCGTGTTCGACGGCCGGAGCAGCATGCGCGCAACAGCGAGGCGCGTACGCTCGCCGCCCGACAACACCCGCACGTGCTTGTAGACATCGTCGCCGGAGAACAGAAACCCGCCGAGGATGTTCCGGATCATCGGCACCATCTGCATCGGCGATCCCGACGAGAGTGTTTCGTACACGGTCGGCGCCGGATCCATCCGGGTGGCCTCGTCCTGCGCGAAGTACTGCATCACGACGTTGTGGCCGATCGTGCGCTCGCCCGCGTCTGGAGCCTCCTCGCCGGACAGCATGCGCATCAGCGTCGACTTCCCGACGCCGTTCGGCCCGACGAGCGCGATGCGATCGCCGCGCTCGATGTGCAGGTCGAGGTTCTTGAAAATCGTGTTGCCCGAGTACGCCTTGACGGCGTGCTTCAACTCGAGCACCATCCGCCCGCTCTTGGCGCAGGCCGGAAAATTGAAATTGATCTTCTTGCGCTCGGGCGGCACCTCGATGGGCACCACCTTCTCGAGCATCTTGATCCGGCTCTGCACCTGCGACGCCTTGGTCGCCTGGTAGCGGAAACGATCGATGAACATCTTGACGCGAGCGACCTCTTCGTCCTGCTCGCGCTTGGCCTTCCGCAGCGCTTCGATGCGCTCGTGGTGCTCTGCGAGATAGCCGCTGTAGTTCGTGTGGTAGTCGGTGAGCGTCCGCAGCGTGAGATCGGCGATGCGTGTGACGACCGCGTCGAGGAAGAAACGATCGTGCGAGACGAGGATGACCGCGTAGGGATACGCGTTGAGATACTCTTCCAGCCAGTTGCGCGCTTCGAGATCGAGATGGTTGGTCGGCTCGTCGAGCAGGAGCAGGTTGGGCTCGCCGAGGAGCAGCTTCGCCAGAGCGATTCGCATCTGCCAGCCGCCGGAGAACGTCTCGGTGGCGCGCTCGAAGTCCGTGGACTTGAACCCCAGGCCCTGGAGTACGGTCGCGGTCTTCAGCTCGATGCTGTATCCGTCGTGAATGCGGAAGTGATCCTGCAGATCGCTGTAGCGGTGCAGCATCGCCTCGTGCTCGGCTTCAGGGATTGAGTCGTCCCCGAGGCGTTCCTCGAGCGCATGCATCTCGGCCTTCATCGCCAGCAGTTCGCCGAAGGCGCTCGACGCTTCCTCGAACACCGTGCGGCCCGCGTGGTTGAGCCCGTCCTGCGGCAAATAGCCGACGGTCAGCGCCGACGGCTTGAGAATCGCGCCCTCGTCCGGCTCGTCGAGCCCGGCCATCATCTTGAGGAGCGTGGTCTTGCCGGCGCCGTTCGGCCCGCACAGGCCGACGCGTTCGCGATCCGTGATCTGCCACGTGACGTGATCGAAGAGGACGCGATCGCCGAAGGTCTTGGTTAAATCAGAGAGCTGGATCATCGCAATGGCTGACGGCTAATGGCTGAGGGCATATGGAGGATGGACACCCCATCGACCCTATGCCATCAGCCATCAGCCCTTAGCCATGATATCGAAAGCGCTGGTCTATTCGCCCAGCGCTTTCGCTGCAGCGGCGAGCACCTGCGGCACGCGGAATGGCTTGGTGAGGTAGCCGGCGACGCCGAGGTTGACCGCTTCGATCGCGCTCGACTCGGTTGAAAAGCCGGTGATGATGATGACCGGCAGGTCGGTCTTGTACCGCTTCGCTTCGCGGATGACGGTCAGGCCGTCCATGCCCGGCATTTTCAGGTCGGCGATCAGCAAATCGTACGGATACAGCCGCATGCGCTCGAGCGCGGAACGGCCGTCCGGTGCGACGTCGACATCGTATTCGGCGAGTGCCAGCGTCTTGGCGAGAAGATCGCGGATGCTCGCCTCGTCGTCCACCACCAGGACACGAGGCCGCGAGTTGCCGGCGGGAGCCGGGCGCGCGGGCGCCGCGGGAGTTGGACGCGCACCGCCGCGCGGACGCTGGCTGTCGAGCCACGCGTCGATGTCACGCTTGCGGAAGCGCCATTGGCGGCCGACGCGAACGGCGGGAATCTTACCGGCCTTGATCAGCCGGTACACGGTGCGAAGGTTGACCTGGAGGTACTCCAGGACTTCCTCCGTCGTCAGAAACGTTTCGTCAATCATGCTTCAGCGTCCTGGTGACGGCGCGACAGGGAGCTCGACGGTAAACACGGCCCCGCCGTCGGGATGATTTGCGGCCACGATCTGGCCGCCGTGCTCCTGAACGATGCCGTAGGTGATGGCCAGCCCGAGGCCGGTCCCTTTCCCGACTTCCTTTGTCGTGTAGAACGGCTCGAAGATGCGCGACAGCGTGTCCTCCGGAATGCCGACGCCCGTATCGCGCACGGTCACGATGATGCGATCCCCCGCCGGCGCCACCGAGGTGGCCACTTCGATCCGACCGCCCTTGCCGGTGGCGGCGATCGCGTGTTCGGCGTTCATCACCATGTTCACGAAGACCTGGTGCAGCAGCAGCGGGTCGCTCTTCACCCGCGGCAGTTTATCGTCATAGTGTCGCACGACTTCGATGCCCACCGCACGGTGTGCGGGAGCGCGCAGTGAGAGCACCTTCTGCAGCACGACGTTGAGGCTCACCGAGCGCAGCGTCAGGCGCCTGGAGCCTGCGAATACGAGCAGGTTCCGGACGATCTTCGCGGCCCGATCGGCTTCGCGGTAGATCACCTGCACCTCGCGGCGCAGCTGCTTGGGGAACGCCCCCGTGGTGCGCAGCAGCTCGAGATGCCCGAGCACGCCCTGGAGCGGATTGTTCAGCTCGTGGGCGATGCCGGCAACGAATTGTCCGAGGGCCGCGAGCTTTTCGCTTTGCGTCAGCCGCTTGCGCAGCTCCTCTCGCTCCGCTTCGAGCCGGGTCTGCGGCGTCAGGTCGCGCGCGACGATCACGCTGCCAACCGGCTCGCGGTCGTAGTTCAGCAGATCGGTGACCGTCACCATGAACGGTCCCTTGAGCACCGGATCGAGCACTTCGAGGGTGATGGCGGAATCGCCTGGCGTTCGCGAGGTGGAGGTCTGACGCTTCGCCAGCCAGCCGCCGAGCTCCGGGCCGAGATGATCGGCGATCGGCTGGTTCAGCAGCTCTTCCCGCTTGCGTCCCGCGCGCGTGGCGAATGCCTGGTTGACGTGGACAATCTGCCCGCGCGTGTCCGATACGGCGACGAGGTGAGAAATCGAATCGAACGTGTTCTCCAGCTCGCGGCGCGATCGCATCACGTCTTCCAGGAGCTGCATGTTCTCGATCGCGCTCGAAAGCTGGCGTCCGAGTTCGTCGGCGCGATCGAGCAGATCGATTTCTCCCCCGGTTTCGACGCGAACTCCCTCGAAAACGACCGTGCCCAACGCGCGCCGGCAGCCGCGTAGCGGGACCGTGACCATCGCGGTGTGTTCGTCGCTCGATCGCGTCACGATCTCGGCGCGATCGCGGCGCATGGCTACGGCGGAGGGCGCCGTCGGATCGTCGGCACCAATCTGGATGTCGCGTGCGAGGTCGGCCGGGTCCGACGATGCCTGCAGCACGAGATGCCGGGCGCGGCGCGCATGAATCCAGACCGAGGTGCGATCGGCGGCGAAGAGCCGATTCGCGCCATGGCAGAAGACTTCGAGTCCCGCCGACAGGTTCAACGTCGTGGAGAGGACGCGGGTGAACTCGTCGAGGAGGAGGCGGACGTCGCGTTGAAGATCCTCGGTCTGACGCAGCCGGAACAGCTCCAGGGCGGTGACGAAGGCGTCGGCGGCTTCGACCGCATTCGCGGCGATGTCGGCGGTTGACGGCGGATGATCGAAACCGACGGCGAGCAGACCCAGGCGCTCGTCCCGGCGGATGAGCGGCAGCAGCAACGCCGCGCGCGTTTCGAGGCGTGCGGCGAGATCGGGCATCTGATGCGTGGTGTCGGCGACCAGCGTCGGCACGCGGCGTTCGAACGCGTCCGCGATCACGCCCTTTTCGATTGGTCCCGGCAGCCAGGGGTCAGCCCTCAGCGAGTCGAGACCGAATCCCGACGTGGCCTGCAGACCCTCCGTCCGCGGATTTCGCCGGAACAGCAGCGAGCGCGACCCGCCGGTGAGATCGAGCGCGTGCTGATGCAGATGCGGGAGCAGCTCGTTGGGCGTCGTGCTGTGTGCGAACAGCGACGCGAGCGGACGGGCGGCTGTGCCGCTGGCCGGTCGGTTTCGAGTCTCTCGGGGCATCGATTCGGGTTCGGTGGGACGTGTGATGCGCGATTCTACGCGATCGAATCGACGGCCGCCAACTGCCGCGTACGTGGATGAGGTCGGCTAACATCAGCGCATCCAATCGGTTAGCACACGGCACGGTATAATTACGGAACACGGCGGCCGACCCGACTGTCCGTCCCGATTCGCCGTCTTAGTACCTGAAAGCAGTCGAACATCTGCTTTCGAGAGAGGCCTTCCGCGCTCCGCATGACGTGGTCGGACGAAGAGCTCGTCGCGAAGTCGATTCGCGGCGACGCCGATAGTTTCAACGAGCTGGTCTTGCGATGGGAGCGCCCCATCTACGCCCTCGCGTACCGCACCATCGGTCGCGAAGAGGACGCGCGAGACGTGTGTCAGGAGACGTTCCTGCGCGCGTTCCGGGCGTTGCCCGGCTTTCGAGGACAGGCCAAGTTCTCGTCCTGGCTCTATCGCATCGCCCTGAATCTCTGCCGCGACTGGATCCGGCGCGAGCGCCGCGCGCCGGTGGTGCAACCGCCCGAGGACGTCGACCTGATCGAACTGGCCGCCTCCGCGGAACCGGCGGAGTCGATCGAGGACCTCGTGGCGCGCAAGGATCTCGGACGGCTGGTCGAAAAGGCGATGACGCTGCTGCCCGAGGAGCAGCGGACGGCGATCGTGTTGAAGGAGTACCACGGGCTGACGTTTCAGGAAATCGCGGAGCTTGTCGGCTGCCCGCTGAGCACGGTAAAAACGCGTTTGTATCAAGGGCTGATTGTTCTCAGGCGTGAGCTGGCGAAGAACAGCAAGGCCACGCTGTGATGGAAACAGGGTTATGACAGAATTCTCCTGCAGCTACGGTATCGATCGCGACGCGGCGATCGTCGCATTCCTCTACGACGAGCCTGATGCGAATCCCGCGGAACGTTCGGGGTTCGAGGCGCACCTTCGCACGTGCGCGCGGTGCCAGGCCGAAGTCGCCTCGCTTCGGCAGGTGCGCGTTCAGCTCGGGCGCTGGTCGCCTCCCGAGCCGAGCTTCATCCACACCACACCCTCATCGATTGCCGATCCGCAACCCGCGGTTCGCACTCAGCAATCGTGGTGGCGCGCCATTCCCGTGTGGGCCCAGGTCGCGGCGGCGCTGCTGTTCCTCGGCGTGTCGGCTGGTCTGGCCAACATCGACATCCAGTACCGGGGTCTGACGATCAGGACGGGTTGGTCACCGCGACCGGCGGCGGTTGCGGACGCAGCTCCGGCGTCGGCGCGGAGTGCGGACCCGGCCGCGACGGCTCCGTGGCGCGCGGACATCGCGGCGCTCGAACAGCAGCTGAAATCAGAGATTCATGCGGCGCAGGCAACCCAGAACACCTCGACGAAGACCGTGTCGGCCTCTACGTCCGACGCCGAAGTCGCCCGACGCGTGCGCGCGATGGTCGAGGAGAGCGAGAAGCGTCAACAGCGCGAGCTCGCGCTGAGGCTCGCCGAGCTTGCGCGCGACGTGACGGCCCAGCGTCAGGCGGACATGGTGAAGATCGATCGCACGCTCGGCCTGGTGCAAAACAATGTCGGCATCGAAGTGATGAAGACACGCGAGAAGATGAACCAGATGGATCTCATTTATCGGGCGTCACAGCGGCAGTAGGGGGGAGACGTGAAACGGCTTGCATCGATCATCGTCGCGGGAACATTCGCCGCGTGGCCCGGGGCGGCACTGGCGCAGACCAGTGCCGCGCGGGCGGCGGCTGAGCAGCGGTATCAGATCGGCCAGATGGAGCGCGTGCTCGAGGGGGCCGTCGAACATGGGCTCTCGGTCACGCGCGATCGGGTCCAGGCGCTCGCACAGATGCCGCCCGACATGCTCGTGAGCGATAACGCTCACGCGCGCGGCTTCCGCCTCGAGGGCTACGGCGTCTTTTTCGACGTCATCGTGCCGTCCTTCGAGACTACGTGGACGTGGAGTCTGCGGACGCTCGACCAGAACGACCTCGGCATCGACAGCGCGATGCGCACGCTGCAGACGCACGTCAAGACTGAAAACGACCCCGAGCTCGAGCAGGCGCTGAAGCGGCTGCAGCTGCAGCTGGGCCCTGGCGTCCTCGCGCGCACGTCGGTTCCAGCACCGGCCGCGCGCGAGGCAACGGGCTCGGCCGCGTCGGCCCCCGACACACGGCAGGTTGACGACCAGATCCTGTCCGATCCGAACGAAGCGTACCGGACCGAGGTTCTGCAAGCGTTGAAAGACGCGATGCTCTCGCACAGCAGCTCGCTCGGAATCGGACCGAATGAATGGCTGACCATTGCGGCGAAAGGGAACGACGATCGTCCGAGACTGGCTCCTGCCGACACAGGTTCGGGGACCCGGATGATTCGCTTGCGCGGATCGGACCTCATCGAATTCCTGGCGGGCCGGATCACGCGCGACGAGGCGCTGAAGCGGATCATCGAGGTGAGAACCTTCTAAACCGCGATCCGCAATCCTCAATGTAGAATGGCGCGCATGCGCGCGCCCGCTCGGCTGCTCCTGCTGTTTCTTCCGCTCCTGTTTTGTGCTGGCTGCGGGCCCACCGTCGATCTGACGAAAGGCCTGACGGTCACCATCACGAATACCGGCTGGTACGATCTCGGCATCGTCAACGGGCAGAACAAGCTCGTCCCGACCGTCACCTTCACCCTGCGCAATACCTCGGATCAGAAGCTGGTGACGCTCCAGATCAACGCGCTCTTCCGTCGTGTCAGCGAGAACACGGAATGGGGGAGCGGCTTCCTCACCGTGGTGGGCTCACAGGGGCTTGCCCCGGGCGCCGTCACCGAGCCGGTCACGATCAAGTCTCAGCTGGGCTACACGGGCAGCGATCAATCGCGCCAGGAGATGCTGGAGAACACGCACTTTGTCGACGCCAAAGTGGAGCTGTTCGGCAAGTACGGTTCGACGCAGTGGGTACTGCTCGGCTCGTACCCGATTACGCGTCAGCTCTTGACGAAGTAACGAGCACGCCGAGCGTGATGAGCGCGAGAGCGCCGTCGCTCACCGCGAACAACAGGAACGATCGGGGAGAGTGCCGGAAGACGTAGTCCAGCACGAAGGTCAGAGCCCCCGCGCCTTTCAACAACGGACCCATCACCCAGAGGTACGCCCGTCCAGCGGACGAATCCGGATTGCGATACGGGATGAGATAGCCGGCCGCGATCGAGAGCAGGAAGACACCGTTCAGGTCCGCATGGATCGGCGGCGCCGGCAAGGGCACGTCGAACAACTGAGAGAGGAACGGCCGTCCCACGAGCATCACGACGCCCACCAGTGCGTCGTAAAACAACGAGACGGCCGCGACAATCTGCACTCGGCGATCGTGTCGCACCAGGCTACTGGACGCGTTTCAACTCGCCGGTGTACGTCGTCGTGTGCTCAGGGCTGATCCGAACCTCGAAGTCGAGCGTCTCGTAGCCCGGCGCGCGGACTTCGATGCGATGAGGGCCCGAATCAAGGTGCAGCCGCTGGAAAATCCCATCGAAGTTGTCGACGATGCCGACGTAGTAGCCGTCGACGTAGACCTCTGCCTCGCGCGGCTTGATCTT
Source organism: Vicinamibacterales bacterium (assembly GCA_035693505.1). Classification (GTDB taxonomy): domain Bacteria; phylum Acidobacteriota; class Vicinamibacteria; order Vicinamibacterales; family CAVVIG01; genus CAVQFC01. The sequence continues at coordinate 901 of DASSGK010000122.1, read as the reverse complement.
CAGCCTGAGCGACCCCTCGTCGCTCGTCGTGTAGCTGGATTGCGGGAACGTCGGGTACCCGCCGTACCACGGGTCATAGAAGCCGCCGTAGTATCCGCCGTACCCCGTGCCGTATCCGTAACCGTAGCCCCAGGGATCGTAGTACCCGTAGCCGCCGTAGTAACCGCCCGGAATGTAGATGGCGCCGCCGCCTCCAGTGGCCGGCGGTACTGATCCGCGAGGAACGGCGGTGCCTACGGGCGTGTGTCCATCACGGGGCCGCGCGTATGTCGGCACGCCGTCACCCTTGCCGACGCCGGAACCGGCGCCGGCGTTCGCACCGGCACCCGCCGCCGTGGCGGTGCCGCCGTTGGCGGTCGCGGTGTTTCCGTTCGGATTGGTGCGCCCATTGCCGTTACGGCCGCCGGCGTTGCCGACGCTGGATCCGTTGCCGCTCGTCGATGTGCCGCCGTTGCCGTTCGTTGCGCGTGCGCCGCCGGATCCGCTGCGGTCGCCGCCTCGCGAAGCCGCGTACCCTCCGCCACCCGAATTGCTTCCGCCCGATGCGCCTCCGCTGCTGCGCGCACCGCCGCCGCCGGAGTAGCCACCGCCGTGCGATCCCCCGCCGGACGCCTGGCTGCCACCGCCGCCGCTGTTTGCGTGGGGACCGCCGCCGCCTCCGCCGCCCGAGTGACTGCCGCCTCCACCGCCGGAGCCGCCACCCTGATGGGAGCCGCCGCCACCGCCCGAACCGCTGCTTTGCGCCGGCGCCGGGGCCGGCGCCGGTGCGGCCGCCGGTGCGGGAGCTGCCGCCTGCTGTGCCGATGCCGGTACCTCGAGCAGCCACGCCGGCACGAATGCGGCAAGTTCGGTGGCCGTCAGCGCGGATGGAATTCGTTTCATGGCGTAGGCCCTCTAAAGG
>DASSGK010000121.1:0-9434 GCA_035693505.1 Vicinamibacterales bacterium | reverse complement strand
TGGCTGGCGGATCGCCTGTATGCGAAACGCGTCGACGGCCGATTGATCGTCGGCACAGCGGCGATCGTCATCTGCACGCCGCTGATGTTCCTCGGCCTCGCCCGGCCCGCCGGCGACATCGTCGGCTTCGCGCTCCTGATGGGCCTCGGCGTCGGCGTCATGTTCGCGTACTACTCCACCGTCTACTCGACGATCCACGACGTCGTCGAGCCGTCGCTGCGCGGCACGGCGATGGCGCTGTACTTCTTCGCGATGTACGTGCTCGGCGCCTCGATGGGGCCCGTCGGCACGGGGCTCGTCAGCGACTACTTCACGTTCCAGAAAGCGAGCGCCGCCGGAGCCGTCGCGCCGATGCCGTTCGCCGACATCATGATGGCGGAATTGCGGAGCCTGGTCGGGGAGTCCAAAGGTTTCAACCTGCGGGCGCTCGAACCGTTCCGAGCGGCGGGTTTGCACGACGCCATGTACATCGTGCCGATTCTGGCCGGCGCCCTCGCGGTCGTCCTGTTCCTGGCATCGCGCACCGTCAAGAAGGACGTCCAGAGGCTTCAGACCTGGATGCGCAACAACGCCGCCGTCAGCAAGGCCTCGTAGAAGGACGTTCCGTGCAGGTAGCCGGCAAAGTCGTGGTCGTGACGGGCGGCGGAAACGGGATCGGCCGCGCGTTGTGCCGGCGGTTCCAGGCAGACGGTGCAAAGGCCGTCGTGGTCGCCGACCTCAACGCCGCAGCGGCGGCGAAGGTTGCCGATGAGATCGGCGGGATCGCGGTCGAAGTCGATGTCTCGCGCGAGCCGGACGTCGCGCGGCTGGTGCAGCACGCGATCGCGCAACACGGCGGCATCGATCTCTTCTGCTCGAACGCGGGCATCGCCATCAACGGCGACGAGCACACACCCGATGCGGAGTGGACACGCTGCTGGAACGTCCACGTGATGGCGCACGTTTTTGCCGCGCGCGCGGTCGTCCCGCATATGCTCTCGCGGGGCGGCGGCTATCTGCTCCAGACGGTGTCGGCCGCAGGATTGCTCTCGCACCCGCAGTCGGCGACATATGCGGTCAGCAAGCACGCATCGCTGGCGTTCGCGGAATGGCTGTCGATGACGTACGGTGATCGTGGTATCAGGGTGTCGGCGCTCTGCCCGCAGGGCGTGCGGACCGACATGCTGTTCCGCGCGGAAGCCGAAGGCACGCGCCGCTCGTTCCTGCTCGACTCCGCGCTCGAGCCAGAGCAGGTGGCGGCGATCGTCGTGAAGGGACTCGAAGAGGAGCGTTTTTTGATTCTGCCGCATCCAGAAGTCGCTGAATTCGTGCGGCGCCGCGCCGCCGATCACGATCGCTGGCTCCGCGGCATGCGGCGGCTGCAAACATCATGAAAATCTGGGCATTCGTTCTTACGGTTCTACTGGGCGCGGCGCAGGCGCGCGGCGCCGACACGCTTCGTGTGTACGTCATCGACGTCGAAGGAGGGGGCGCCACGCTCGTGGTCGCACCATCCGGCCAGTCGATGCTGATCGACAGTGGAAGCCCCGGACCTGCAGCGGAGCGCGACTCGACGCGCATCGCGGAGGCGATGCGCGCGGCCGGTTTGTCGAAGATCAACTACCTGTTCACCACGCATTACGACGGGGATCACGTCGGCGGCGCGCCCGCGGCCAACGCCGTGGCGCATTTCGATCGATTCTTCGACCACGGCGAGATGGATCCGAAATGGGAAAACAACCGCGCCGGCGAAGACCGCTACCGCGCGTACCTGGCGATCGCCAACGGAAAGCGGACCATCGTGAACGCGGGCGATACGATTCCGTTCGGCGACGTGCACGTTGACGTGGTGGCCTCGCACGGATCGGTGTTGAGCAAGGCGATCAACGGCGGCGGCGCGGCGAACGCCTACTGCCGGGACGCCGAGGTGAAGGCGCCGAACACGACCGAGAACTCCCAGACGACCGGCGTGCTCATGTCGTACCACGGGTTCACGTTTCTCGACGTGGGCGACCTGACGTGGGACAAGGAAATGGACCTCGCGTGTCCGGTAAACAAACTGGGCCGCGTGTCCCTGATGCTGGCGACACATCACGGCTTCTTCAACGATCAGTCCGGCGCTCCCGCGCTGCTCTGGGCTATTCAGCCGCAGGTGGTGATTGCCAACAACGGTCCGCGCAAGGGGCTTGCGGCCCCCGCATTCGAGCGGATTCAGAAGACGCCGGGACTCGAAGCGTTGTGGCAATCGCATCTCGCGCTCGCGAACGACGCGGCGCACAACACGAACGACGAGCTGATCGCCAACGTCGAGCCCTCCACTGAATGCAAGGGCCATTGGATCCGGGTGGATGTCGCGTCCAACGGCGGATATGTCGTGACCAACGGCCGCAATAACGTCAGCAAAACCTACAGGCTGCGATCGAAATGAAACTCTCGTTCTTCGCGTGCGTCGCTGTGGCCGCTGCCGTCGTCGGGATCTCCGCGACGATGCCGGTCGCGCAACAGGCTGACACGACTACCAATCCGCTGTCGGGGCGCGCGGACGCCGCGGCAGCCGGGCGGCAGGTGTACGACAGAACGTGTCAGTCCTGTCACGGACCCGCGGGCGAGGGCGATCGCGGTCCTGCGCTCAACACCGGCCGCTTCAGCCATGGCAACCAGGACGGCGATCTATTTCATGTGATCCGTGCCGGCCTGACCGGTACGCAGATGCCCCCGTTCGCGAGCCTGTCAGACGAACAGACCTGGCAGCTCGTGTCGTACCTCCGAAGCCTGGCGGCCGCGCCCTCGTCGGCGAGGTCGTCCCCGCCCCCTCCCGCTGTCGTCGTCACGACGAAGGACGGACGCGAGCTGCGCGGCGTCCGTCTGAACGAAGACACCTTCTCGCTGCAGATGGCCGACGCGACCGGCGCGTTTCACCTCTTCGAGAAGTCGGCGCTCCGATCGTATCGCGTGGAGGGACCGTCAAATGCCGCGAGCGCGACGGCGCTTCCCTCGACGGGCGGCGTCACCATCGATCGGCTCGTGAACGCGGGAGCCGAGCCGCAGAACTGGTTGATGTACTGGGGCGATTACCAGGCGACGCATTACTCCCGGCTGACCCAGATCGACGCCGCCAACGTGAAGCACCTTCGTGCCGCATGGACCTATCCGATGGCGGGCGAGTCCGTCCTGGAAGCGACGCCGGTCGTCGTCGATGGCGTGATGTACGTCACGCAGCCAGGCGTGGTCGCCGCGCTCGACGCCAGAACCGGTCGCGAGTTGTGGCGGCACGCGCGTCAGCAGAAAGTGAAGAACCCGTACGAGATCAACCCGTTCAACCGCGGCGTGGCGGTCGCGGGCAATCGCCTCTTCGTCGGCACGCTGGACGCCGCGTTGATCGCGCTCGACGCCCGCACGGGGCAGGCGCTCTGGGAAACGCAGGTCGCCGACACCATGCTCGGCTACAGCCTCACCAGTGCGCCGCTGGTCGTCAAGGATCGCGTGATTGTGGGCATCACCGGCGGCGAGTTTGGCGCGCGTGGATTCCTGGACGCGTACGATCTGGCGACGGGCCGCCGGCTGTGGCGATGGTACGCCGTGCCGGCGCCCGGAGAGTTCGGGAACGATACCTGGAAAGGCGACAGCTGGCAGCATGGCGGGAGCCCGATGTGGCTGACCGGATCGTACGATCCGCAGCTGAATCTCGTGTACTGGACCGTCGGCAACCCCGGGCCGCAGATCGATCGATCCTCGCGGGGAGAGCTCGACAACCTGTTCAGTGATTCGGTCGTTGCGATCGATCCGGACACCGGAACCCGCAAGTGGCACTTCCAGTTCACGCCGAACGACGGTCACGACTGGGACTCGTGCCAGGCCGTGATCCTCGTGGACCGCATGTGGCGCGGGCAGATGCGCAAGCTGCTGCTGCACGCGGATCGCAACGGCATGTTCTACGTGCTCGACCGCACGAACGGGAAGTTCCTGTCCGCGACGCCGTTCGTCTACCAGAACTGGAACACCGGAGTCGACGCCAACGGCCGGCCGATCGTCGTGCCCGGTTCGAATTCCACGCGCGAAGGCAGCTTCTTCGTGTATCCGTCGCTCGTCGGCGGCACCAACTTTCAGGCGCCGTCCTATAGCGCGGCGACCGGGTGGTTCTATCTTCAGTACCGCGAGAACGGTCAGGTGTACGTCAGCGCGCCGGAGACGTTCGAGGCTGGACGCCAATACATCGGCAGGGACAGGGCGGCCGCGACCGCACGTCCAAAACCGGGAGAACCGGCGTCCTCATCGGGTATCAGGGCGCTGGACCCCGAGACGGGGAAGACGGTCTGGGACTTCAAGACGTTCCAGGGATCGCTGACCAACGGCGTGCTCGCGACCGCGGGCAACGTCGTGTTCGGGGCGATTCGTGACGGAAATTTCGTAGCGCTCGATGCGAAGTCCGGCGATCACCTGTGGCATTTTCAGACCGGCGCCAATATCGCCGCCTCGCCGATCAGCTACGGCGTCGACGGCCGCCAGTTCGTGGCGATAGCGGCGGGGAACGTCGTGTATGCGTTCACGCTTCCGGAATGATCCGGCTATGCCGCGAGACGGCGCTTTGCGAGACTGAAACGCCTGCGCCACGCGGGCGCTGATTCCGCTTCGTTCCCGACAATGTCTGCGAGGAGCCGGTAGGCTTCTTTCGAGGATCGGATCTGCGTTTCGGCGGCCTTCAGCAGCGGTTCGCGCAAGCGAGGAGCGTTGGTCCATGCCCTGACGATGGCGGCTTCGATGCGGGCGCCGGCGTCAGCCGAGAGGATATCCTCGGTGTCGCAGCCGCCGCCAAAGAGATCGTTCAAACCCGAGAATTTGTCGTGGTAATACTGCGACGCCGCTGTCCCCACGACGGGGATGCCTTGTGCCAGCGCGAAGACCGCGGCGTGATAGCTGCCGGTGACGACGACGCGACACCGCGACACTGCCGCGATGGCCTTGGCGGGCGTGTCGAGATTGGCGATCGGCGGTGACGTGCTTTCTGATTCCGACAGCACGCGGCGGATCGCCGCGCCATCGTGGCAGTCCGGATGGTGGGCGATCGGCAGCGCAATCAGCGGCGCGGCCAGACGATCCGCAGCGCGTCGCACCGCGGATCGGATCGTCTCGACGCCGGGTGTGCCGACGCCGGCATAACCGGCTACTCGAACATTGACGCCGATCGCATCGCCAGGATCTTCCCGCCTGCAGCGGTTCGCCATGTCGAGCGCATCGTCGCCGGTCACATGGACGCGTTCGGGCCGAACGCCGATGGCGGTCAGCAGACGAGTGCCCTCGGCGCGCTCGCGCAGAGCAATGAGATCCAGTCGGGGCAGCACCTTCGACATCCGCTCCAGCAGCGCGCCTTCAGTCAGCGGTCCCAGGCCCTGACCGAAGGCCGCCGCCGGCACGCCGTGGTCGACGGCGAACTCCAGCGTGTCGAGAACGCCGGTCGCGTTTTCCGCGAACGCGTCGGTGAAGACGCCGGCGCCGCTGGTGACCACGAGGTCGGCGCGCTTCAGCGCGTTCACCCAGCTGAGCGCGGCGAAACATCCACGCCGCCGCGCCAGCAGGCGTTTGCCGGCGATGATCAGCGCCAGGGTCGCGGGCCATCGCCGCCGGATCCGGTCGTGCAGCGCGTTCAGACCATCGCCGACGCGCGCCGGGAGGAGGCGGTCGGCGCGTCCGAGCCATCGGTCGGTCAGGAACGCGACTCGTCCCGCCAGCGGCACCGGCTGTGTTCCGGGACAATGCAACGCCAGCGTCCGAGGCGCATTGGTGACGACCGCGATCGACGCCGCCGGCCAGAGCTCGCGCAGCCGCTCGATGGCCGCCTGCATCATCGCGACGTCGCCGATGTTGAGGGAGTGATAGCTGCCGGAATCGATCACGATGCGCATCAGCAGGCCCGGCTACTTCATGCGGGCCGCGTGGGCCCGCGGCGGAATCATGGGAGGCCTGGCCTCGATCGCGGCAGACTGCCAGCGTTCGCGCTGCCGCTCCCACGCGTAGCCGAAGAAGTAGCACAGGCGGCTTTCCACCGCGACCCGTTCGGCGAAGTCTCTGCGCACGAACGCGAGCGCCCAGCTCCACAGGTCGCGAGCCACATCGGCGAACATGAATCGCGGCACCCGCGCGAGATGCGGCGTCGATCGCAGATCGATCCCCGTCTCCGTGAGCGGGTGCATGCGATCGACGCGGGCGCGGGAGACGCCCTTGCCGAACCACCAGCGGCGGCAATACGAGGGCGTGAGGCGGCCGGCGTGAATGTGATGAAAGACTTCCATCTCCGGCACGTACAGACCGCGTGCACCGGCGGCACGCGCGCGCCGAAACAACTCGGGCAGTTCCTGACCCAGCATCGTCCGCGTCGTCGAGCGGCCCAGCGACGGTACGAATCCGCCCACACGTTCGATGAGGTCGCGACGAATCGCGAAGTTTGCGCCGAGGGGAACCTTGCCCTGGTCCTCGAAGGCAAACCGGTGCGGTCCGTAGTCGAGAATCGCGATCGTGCCCCAGAGAGCCGATGGTGCGCGCGGGAACCAGTCGGGCGACTGTCCATTCCAGATCGGCCGGACAGGTCCTCCCGTGTACGAGTATTCACGCGCTGCACTGAGCAGGGGACCGCACGCGTTCTCGAGCCAGTTGCGGGTGACCCTGACGTCGTCATCGGTGCACGCGAGCACAGTGGCGTTCGCGGTGGCGATACCGGCGTTCATCGCGCTCGACTTGCCCGGCATCGGCTCGTCGAGGCAGCGCAGCGGCAGCGGATAGCCGGCCGCTCTCGCGACCACGCTCTCCATCGTGCCGTCCGTTGAATGATTGTCGACGACGAGCACCTCGCATCTCCAGCCGGCCGGCACCGACATCTCCGCGAGGCTGTCGAGGGTCTGGTTCAAAAGAGTCCGCCGGTTGCGTGTACAGATGAGGATCGTGATATCGAGCGCCCGCTCATCAGCCGAAATCATCGGGCTGCTCTGCTGCTACTATCGTGCCAAAACGTTGCAGTGCTGTTACACAACACTACTCGACGATTCCGGGTGGGCATCGAGGAAAGCAGATACTCATGAATGGCAACAATGCTGATTCAAGGGCCGCCCGATTGCTCTGTCGCGATGATGAACGGAGACCGATGAACCAAACACATGGGTTGAGGAATACCTCGAGCGTCGTCGCCGGCGAGCGGCGATCGTGGCATGCTCTGTCTCACGCTGCTCGTTCACGAGCGGCAATGACAGCGAGATCCGTGATGATGCGCAGAACGATTGCCGCGCTTGCCCTCTGCTGGTTGCCGGTGTCCGCCGCGGCCGCTGCCGACTACTCCGCGCAGCGCATCGGCGAGATCGTTCGCCTCGAGGACCGTGACGCGCAAACGGTGGTCTCGATCGTTCCATCAGTCGGCGATATCGCCTTTGAACTGCGCGTGAAGGGCGAGAACATCCTGCACTGGCCGTACGCGTCCCTTGCAGAGTTTGCGGCGAAGCCCGGGATGAGCGGGATTCCGTTTCTCGGTCCGTGGGCCAACCGGCTCGACGAGCCGGCGTTCTACGCCAATGGCACGCGCTACGCGTTCGATCTGAATCTGGGCAACGTCCGCGGTCCGATTCCGATTCATGGTTTTCTGACGACCAACAAAGAGTGGCAGGTGATCGACCTGAGCAGCGACGCAGACTCCGCCTGGGTGACGTGCCGGCTCGCGTTCTTCAGTCAACCCGCGTGGATCAAACAATGGCCTTTTGCGCACGCCATCGAGATCACCCATCGCCTGCATGCCGGCGTGCTCGAAGTGAAGACGACGATCACGAACATGAGCACGGAGCCGATGCCCGTTGCGATCGGCTTTCATCCCTACTTCAAGCTGACGGATTCGACGCGCGATGAATGGACGCTGTCGGTGGGCGCGCGGACGCACTGGCGGCTCGCGCCGAACAAGATTCCGACGGGCGAGACCGAGCCGATCGAACAGCTCTTCGCGACGCCGTCCGCCGTTCCGCTACGACCGTTGACGCTCGACGATGTGTTCGGCGATTTGATCCGCGATGCGCAAGGACGAGCCACCGTGTCGGTGATCGGCAAGGCGCAGCGCCTCGACGTCGTGTTCGGGCCCAACTATCGCGCCGCGGTGATCTGGGCGCCGACGCCGGGGACGTTCGTCTGCATCGAGCCGATGGCCGGCATTACCGACGCGCTGAACCTCGCCCAGAAGGGTCTCTACAAGGAGCTTCAGAGCGTTCCAGCCGGCGGCACGTGGCAGGAGAGCTTCTGGGTTCGTCCGAGCGGTTTCTGAACGACCTTGCAATCGCCACCACGCGGCGGTATAAGCGTGCGCCGACACTCATCCATGCACATTCACGCCGCGATTCTCTGGGAGCAAGGACAGCCTCTGTCGGTCGAATCAGCCGAGCTCGACGCACCAGGCGCTGGCGAAGTGCTCGTCGAACTGCAGGCGGCGGGCGTCTGTCACAGCGACCTGCATCCTGCGCGCGGTGACTGGCCGGCGAAGACACCGCTCGTGCTCGGTCACGAGGGCGCCGGCATCGTTCGAGAGATCGGAGCCGGAGTCACCACGGTCAAGCCCGGCGATCACGTGGTTCTCTGCTGGGCGCCGGCGTGCGGTGTGTGCCCGCCGTGCCTCGAAGGCCGCGAGGCGCTCTGCGATCGCGTGGAGAAGGTGACGTTTCGCAACAAGCTGGTGTCGGGCGAGGCCCGGCTGCACGCACGCGGGCGCGACGTGGCGCCGTTTCTCGGCACCGCGTGCTTTTCGGATCTCGTGGTCGTGCCCGAGGGCGGAGCGATTCCCGTTGCGCCCGAGGTCCCGTTCGATGCGCTCGCCACAATAGGCTGTGCGGTCATCACGGGCTTCGGCGCTGTCGCCAACGCCGGCCGCGTGCCGAAGGGTTCGCGCGTCGCGGTGATCGGCGCGGGCGGCGTCGGCCTGAACGTCGTGCAAGGCGCCGCGATTGCCGGCTGCGAGCGGATTGTCGCCATCGACCTGCGGCCCCGGCCGCTGGAACTGGCGAGGCAGTTCGGCGCTACCGACACGATTGGCGGCTCACCGGACGCCGCGCCGGACGTGGCGGCTGACCTGCGCGCGTTGACCGGCGGGCGAGGCGCCGATTTCGTCTTCGACACCGTCGGCAGCCCGGCGACATTGGCGCTCGCGTTCGCCTGCACGCGCAAGGGCGGGGCCGTCGTGCTCACGGGCCTGTCACGAATGGACGCGCAGGGAACGATCCCGATCTTTCCATTCGTGATGCAGGAAAAGCGGCTGCTCGGATCCGTGTACGGATCGGGACAGCCGGCGCGTGATATCCCGAAGCTCGTGTCTCTGTATCAGGAAGGGCGGCTCAAGCTCAGTGAGCTGGTGTCGCGGACGTATCCGCTCGAGAAGGTCAACGACGCGCTTGCGGCGCTCGCCGCAAGCGATGGTGCACGAGGCGTCATCCGCTGGTAAG
>DASSGK010000120.1:0-2380 GCA_035693505.1 Vicinamibacterales bacterium | reverse complement strand
GCCGCGGTGAACGCCACGCCCATGACGTTCGCCACGTCCGCGATGTTCGCCACGTCCGCGATGTTCGCAACGTCCATGATGTTCGCAACGTCCATGACGTCGACCAGGTCCGCGGCGTACGCGGGTTCGGCGGGCGCGTCGTCGTGCGACGGGAGCAGCGCGACTTCGCGGCTCTCCATCTCGATCAGCTCGTGGAGCGAGCCCGCGTCGACGGCGCCTCCACCCAGGCGAAGCACGCGCGCGAGCTCGACCGCGATCGGTTCGACCGGACGCCCCTCCAGCGCGGAACCCATGTACTGCGCGAACCGCGGCATGCTGGTGCGCAGGACCTCGATGACGTCGCCGGCCAGCAGTGTCGGACCGTTGGCCGATCCTTCGATCAGCTCCTCGGCGACATTCAGCAGGTAGCCGAAGGCGGCGAGCCCCACCATCGAGGCACCGCCCTTGAGCGCGTGAATGAGGCGATACGCTTCATGGGCCGCGGCGCGATCCGATCGATCGCGATCGACGGCGTCCAGCGCCTCGAGAATGGCCGGCAGGCTCTGCTGGAACTCTTCGGTGAAGGCCCCGATCGCGGTCTCGTCGAGATGCCGGTTCATGCCCGCCCCTCGCTCGGTCTGGCGCTGCGGCGCTGGAACGCCCGGACGCCGCTGACGTTCACCGGAGCGAGGCCGCGCGGCCGCTCGTTCGGTGCCTCGCCGGGGCCGAGCAGGAGATATCCGCCGAGCGTCAGGCGCGACGCCAGGAATGCGACGGCCTGGGTCACGGCGGCCGGCGAAAAATAGATCAGCACGTTGTGGCAGAAGATCACGTCGTGGCTGGCGCTGAAACCGTCGGCGCCGACGAGGTTCGTCACCATGAAGCGAACCCGCTGCCGCAGTTCGTCGGCCACTTCGTACTCCGTGGCCGGTCCGGTCCCGACCGTGCGCAGGAATCGCTGCCGGTAGTCGTCGGGCACCGTCGCGACGGCGCGGGCGCCATAGCGTCCGCGTCGTGCGGTGTCGATCGCGTAGCGGCTGATGTCGCCGCCCCAGACGGTGAACTCGCCCTTCAGCGCCTCGTCGGCCATGGCGAGCATGGCGAGCGAGTACGCTTCCTGGCCGGTCGAACAGCCCGCGCTCCACAAGTTCAACCGGCCGCGGCGTCCGCGGGCGTCGCGCAGCTCCGGCAGGATCTGCTTGCGAAGCACGTCGAACGACGGCGGATGGCGGAAGAACGACGTCTCGTGATTGATCAGGCGCTCGATCAGCGCGTCCCAGTCCGCGCCGCTGTCCGCGGGTCCGGTGAGCCGCTGGTAGTACGCCGCTTCATTGACCACGCCCCGGGCCCTCATCTCCTCGCGCACGACGCCGATCACGTCGGGCAGGCGCGTATTCCTGAACGCGAGGCCGCACCGGCGCAGGATCAGGTCGCACCACGCCTGCGGCGTGATGGCCGCCGCGGCGCTGGCGGCCACTGCCGAGGCGCGGGTGTCGAGCGCGGCGTCGAAAACGGACTTGTCCATGGTTCAACCCGGCTACGGTGTCGCCGCCCCGCGGCTCATCGCGATGCCACCAGCCGGGGCTGGCTGAACTCGCTCATCTCGAACTCCGCCGCGGGCAGCTTGAACCGCGACACGGTGGCGTTGAGGTTGTCGACCAGCAGTGCCAGCGAATTGATCGCGGTGGCCGTCTGCTTGGTGCTGGCCGCGGTGCCCCTGGTCACCGACGACATCACGTTCATCGACTTGGCGACCTGCTCGGAGCCCCGCGCCTGCTGCTGCGCGGCGTCGGAAATGGCCTGAATCAGTTCGGCGAGGCGGTTGGACACGCTCTGAATCTCGGACAGCGCGACGCCGGCTTCGTTGGCGATGTTCGAGCGGTTGATCACTTCACGCGTCGTGTCTTCCATCGCGGTCATCACTTCGGCCGTCTCGGTCTGCGTGGCTTTGACCAGGATGCCGGCGAGCTTGGTCGCCTCGGTGGCGCGGTCCGCCAGCCGCTCGACTTCATCCGCGACAATGGCGAATCCGCGGCCGGCTTCGCCGGCCATGGCCGCCTGGATCGACGCGTTCAGCGCGAGGATGCTCGTGCGATCGCCGATGTCGCCGATCAGCTCGACGATCTCGCCGATCTCCTGCGAGCTCTCGCCGAGCCGCTTGATCCGCTTGGCCGTCTCCTGCACCTGATCGCGGACCGCCTTCATGCCCTCGATCGTCCGCGTCACCGCGCGCGTGCCGTGCTCGGCGTTGGTCCGCGCCTGCTCGGCGACGCTGGCCGACGAGGAGGCGTTCTCCGAGACGTAATGAATCGACGCCGCCATCTCCTCGATTGCGACCGACGCTTCGACGGCCTGCGCGGCCTGATCCTCACTGCCGGTGGCGAGCTTCTCGGTCACGTCG
>DASSGK010000119.1:0-3424 GCA_035693505.1 Vicinamibacterales bacterium | reverse complement strand
TGTGCGAGGGGAGCGCTGATGGCCAGATCATCGTCGACCGGTTCCGCCACGCCGGCGTTTCTGTTGGGATTTCTCGTGGCCTCCGTTGCAGGTCTGCTCGGATGGTGGCTGCTTCGCGGTCCCGGTATCCGCATCGACACGTCGCGGCCGGCCGTCGTTCACAGAATCCAGCAGTTGCAGCGCCTGGAGACGGTGGTGTTTGGCCTCGACAAGATCGTGTCGGGCGGTCAGGAAAGCAAGTACTTACCGAAGCTGCTCGCCGGAGAGCGGATCCTGCTCACGGTATACGGCGAGGTGACCGCCGGTGTCGATCTGGCCAAGATCGATCCCGCTCGTGTGGATGTTGGCGGCCGAAGCATTCGTCTCGCGATGCCGGCGGCTGAAGTCTTCTCGACCCGGATCGACAGCGAGCGCACGCGCGTCTATTCGCACGACACCGGCTTGTTCACGCGGCCGGATCCCAATCTCGAGTCAGACGTTCGGAAGGAAGCGGAGCGCCAGATCCGTCAGGCGGCGCTCGACGGCGGCATCCTGACCGCCGCCGCTGCCAATTCACAGGCGACCTTGACGACCTTCCTGCAGGGACTGGGCTTCGATCACGTCGAGATCACGGCGTCCAAATCCGCGATGTAGATGACGCTCGGCTAAAGCCTTCGCGCTGCGTCGGCCACATGTCCTTCGCGCTACGGCGCGCAGTCGGCCTCGTCGACGTCCGTGTTCAGTAGCCGGCCGCTTTGCCGGCTGCGGACCGCCCGTCGGAGGCGCCTTGCAGCCATCCGCCGTCGCTGACGATGGCGGCCACCTGCGCGAGGACGACGCCGGGTGCGTAGTCCACGTCGTATCCGTGACTTTTGAGCAGGGCGACAGTGTCCGGCGAAATGCCGCGCTCCAGGGAGAGGCGGTCAGGCTGCCACTGGTGATGCACGCGCGGGGCATCGACGGCGTCCTGCACGTTCATGCCGAAGTCGAGCACGTTGAGAATCACCTGCAGCACCGCAGTGGAGATGCGCGAGCCGCCGGGCGCGCCGGCGGTCATGAACAGCTTGCCGTCTTTCAGCACGATGGTCGGCGTCATCGACGACAGCGGCCGTTTCCCCGGAGCGATGGCGTTCGCCTCGCCCTGCACCAGACCGAACATGTTCGGTGATCCCGGCTTCGAGGCGAAGTCATCCATCTCGTTGTTCAGCAGGAAGCCAAGGCCGGGCACCGTGATGCCGTTGCCGTAGCCGCCGTTGAGCGTGTAGGTCACCGCGACAGCGTTGCCCTCGCTGTCGACGACCGAGTAGTGCGTCGTTTCCATGCTCTCGCTGCCGACCGGTTTGCCCGGACGAACGGTCTCGCTCGGCGTCGCGCGCTCCGGATCGATCGAGGCGCGCAGCTTCGAGAGATACGCCGGGTCGAGCAGACCCTTGATCGGCACCTTCACGAAATCGGGATCGCCGACGTATTCGTTGCGGTCGGCGTAGGCCCGTCGCATCGCCTCGGCCTGGTAGTGGATCGCGGACGCGGAGCCGGGGCCGGCCTTTTCGTAGCCGGTGCCCTCGAGGATGCCCATCATCTCGAGCAGCGCGATGCCTCCCGAGCTCGATGGCGGCGACGTGATGATTGTGTAGTTCTTGTAGGTGCCTGTGATCGGCGTCCGCTCGATCGCCTTGTAGTTCTTGAGATCGGCAAGCGAGATGATGCCGCCATGTTTGGACATCTCGTCGGCAAACCGCTTCGCGGTCTCGCCCTCGTAGAACTCGCCGGGTCCGTTCTTCGAGATCCGTTCCAGCGTCTGCGCCAGCTCGGGCTGCACGAGCGTTTCGCCGACGTCGTAGAAGGCGCCGTTCTTCTGGAAGATTCGCTTCGATTCGGGTGAGCTCGCGAGGCTGCGCGATCCCTTCAGGCCTTCAGCGAGGGCGTATGACACGGGAAAGCCCTTCGAGGCGAGCTCGACGGCCGGCGCCATGTTCTGGGCCCAGGTGCGCTTGCCGTACTTCGTGACCGCCATCTCGAAGCCGCGCACCGATCCGGGAACGCCTGAGGACCGCCAGCCCTCGATGCTGTCCTTGGTCAGCGCGCCGCTGGCGTCGAGATACATGTTGCGCGACGCCTTCTCCGGCGCGCGCTCACGGAAGTCGATGAACGTCGAGCGGCCGTCGGCGAACCGGATCAGCATGAAACCGCCGCCGCCGATGTTGCCGGCGAACGGGTGCGTGACCGCGAGCGCGAAGCCCACGGCGACCGCGGCGTCCACCGCGTTGCCGCCTTTCTGCAGCACCGACACGCCGACGTCGGCCGCGATCGACTCCATCGCGACGACCATGCCGTGCCTGGCGCGCAGCGGCTGCCGGACGGCGCCGAGCGGCAGGGATGAACACACGAGAACGAGGCACAGCAGGATCGGCAGGCGTCTTCGCATACGGCACATTGTAGGCCAGACGGTAGAATGCGTCTCACTGTCAGGGCTTAGGGCTCAGGGCTCAGGGCTACGGAGTCGGGTTTTGCGCGAGCGCGACGTATTTCTACGGGAGCACTTCATGTCCGCCAGAGCTCGGGTTCGTACACTTTTCGTGCTCGTCACGCTGATAGGTGTGGCGACTCTTCCCGCCGCGCGGGCCCAGCAACAGGCGCCCAATCAGCCGGGTACGACCTGGAACGAACGCCAGCTGCGCGAAGCCGTCGATCTCGCGCGCGTCGGGAGGAAGCTGACGCCGAAATCCTGGCCAAATGGGGCGCGCGTCGCCGTCTGTTTGAGCTTTGACGACGACACGGAAGCACCGCTCCTGCGCGATGGCAACACGTCGCCGACGTCGCTTTCCGCTTCGGACTTCGGGGCGGAGAGCGGCACGCCGCGCATTCTGAAGATGCTGGATCACTACCAGATTCCGGCGACGTTCTTCGTCACGGCCGTCGACGCCACGCTCCATCCCGACATGATCCCGTCGATTCTCAAGAGCGGACGGCACGAAGTCGGCGTGCACGGGTGGATCCACGAGTTCACGCCGCGGCTTCCGCAGGGTGAAGAGGAACGGCTGCTCGATCAGGCGATCGAGTACCTCACCAAGGCCACCGGCAAGCGCCCGGTCGGGTACCGCGCGCCGTCGTGGGCGTTCAGTCCGGTCACGCTCGATCTGATTCAGAAGAAGGGCTTCCTCTACGACAGCAGTCTTCAGGCGCTCGACGAGCCGTATGAGATCGTGTCACGCGGCAAGCCGACGGGCATCGTGGAGCTCGCGATCGACTGGACGCTGACCGAGACGCCGTACCTTGGTCAGAACGGACGCATGCCGTCGCCGACGCTGCTGTATCAGTTGTACAAGGAGGAGTTCGACGGCGCCTACGCCGAGGGCACCATGTTCGTGCTGACGCTGCATCCGTTCCTGACCGGCCATCGCGCGCCGATGCAGCATCTCGACGAGTTCGTGGCGTACATGAAGTC
>DASSGK010000118.1:0-3059 GCA_035693505.1 Vicinamibacterales bacterium | reverse complement strand
CCGAGTTCGCCATGGACCACTCCGACGCCCGAGATCAGCGCACAGACATTGCCGTAAACATTGATCCAGAGTTCCACCATGTTCGCGTGCCAGTGGCCCCAGTTGGTGGCGGGCGGCAGCTCAGTCAGGTTCGTTCCGATGTTCAAGTTGGAGGAGGTGTGGCCGTCATAGAGGAAGCGCCCACCCGTGCGCTTCGAATCGCCATACTCCGTTACATTGAAGAACGGCACGTTGAATGAGTCGTAGCCGCCGGTCGAGGTGATCTTGGTCTTGATGTACTTGTAGCCGGGAATGGGCGTCGGCGTTTCGCTTTCCGGATAGGACGGCACCTGCCCTGCGGGCGTGTTGCGGTAGTACACGACCGGCTCGGTGCCGACAGTCTCCATGCAGTAGGACAGGCGTGGTGCCACGTTGAACGCCCAGCCGCTCGACAAGACCTTTGGCTCCTGACCATCGATCGTCATCTTCAGGGCGCCGCTATAGATCCAGCCGAAGACGCGGTCGTCGGCGTAGAACAGGCATTTCGCCTTGTCGCCAGGGGCCATCTGGACGTAACGACCGTCGAAGTCGCGCGTCAGAACCACTTTCTCTTCCCAGTGCGTCTGTCCCTGGTGCGACTTGAGAATGTCCGCGATATGCCAGATCGGCTTGTTGACTCCGGTGTAGGGCGTTTCCGGCGTCTTCTGGGCCGCCCAGACAATTCGTTCCGGGCCGTTTTCGCCGCCGGCCTCCGACCACCAATTCGTCTGAGGTCCGCGTGCGGGAGACGCAGCGGACGGGGTCTGGGCCAGGGCTGGCACCGCGGCAAACGCCATCGCCAGCGCGATCCACGTGTTGAACGCTTTCATGGGAAAACTCCTTCCAGGGCCGTGATGGCGGCGATTCAGGCGCCCGCCTGTTTGACGTAGAGCGCCACTTGCTCCAGCGTCGCAAACCATACGTCGGGTTTGGACTGGATGTACTCGATCAGCCGATTGAGCTGCACGATCCGCGAGCGGCGTCCGCCGACGTGCGGATGCTGAGTCAGGATGAACATCGTCCGTTCCTGATACGCGAGATCGAATTCGGCCTTGTAGATTTCGAACACCGCATCCGGTGATGGAAGCGATCCGTTCGCGGTCTCGCCGTAATAGACGTAGTCGTTGCCGACTTCGCTGATCGGCAGTTCGATCACGCCGCTGGGCTGCCCGTTCGAGATGATCTCGTAAGGTTCGTCGGCGGCGAGCAGACTGCTGTCGTAGAGAAACCCGGCCTTGCGGATCAGATCGAACGTGTGTGGGCTGAATCCGGAGCTCGGGGCGCGGACTCCCGTCGGACGCCGTCCGGTCGCCTTGGTCAGATACTCGATCGATTGGGTGAGCAGCCGCTGCTCCTTCGCCGCATCGCCGATCCCGGGCCAGAACTCGTGGATCCAGCCGTGGACGCCAATCTCATGACGGCCCCTCGACACGATCGCCGGTACCATCTCGGGGTGGAGCATGACGCTCATCGCGGGAATGAAAAACGTCGCCGGCACCTGGTGACGGTCGAGAACGTCGAGAATCCTCGGCACAGATGTCGTCGCACCGTACTCGCCAACCGATAACGGAACGGGAAGAGGATTCGCTCGCTGCAACAGTTCATTGTCGACATCGAAGGACAGGCAGACGGCGACCCTCGCGCCGTGCGGCCAGCTCCTGGGCGTGAGCTTCCGGCCGACTCGCGCCGTTCCGACCGCTTGCCGAATCTGCTCCTCCGTGGAATCGACCGTGATCGGATTCACGGCGGCGGCAGGCTGCGTGCCGGATGATGGCGCGCGTTGAGCGCTCGGCGTACTGCAGCCGGGCAGCCATGCGATGAGCGCGAGCAGCACAACCCGCGCCTGTCGCGTGCGTGAGGCGTCCATGCGTGTCTCCCTCATTTGACGGCTACGGCGCGCGATCGATCCAGCCGTCGCCGATGTACATCCGCATCGGACGCCCGGTCTGCTCGACGAACCGCACGACCTCGCCGACGGCGCCGCCGCCAGTCGGCGCGACGAATCGGAAGCGGCCGCCGCCGAGTGGTTCGAGCGAGATCGGGTTGTCCACGTTGGTGGCGTTCGGCGTGATGATCACGAGTTTCTGATTGAGCAGCACGACCTGCGAGTCTCCGCCACGTCCGCGGTAGAGCCCGGCGAACCGCGCCCACGTCGGATCCCACGTCACCGTCGCCGGCTTCGACGCCGATGCTTTGGCGGCGGCTTGTCCGACCGTCGCGATCAACTGCCGCGCGATGTCGGACGGGTTGGAGTCGTTCGTGTTGGTGAGCACGATGACACCGATCTTGTCGTCGAGTTGAATGAGCGTCTGCGTCGTGTTGCCGGGATAGCCGCCGCCGTGGCCGACGTACGTCCTGTCCTTGATGCGGCTGATGTCGAAGCCGAGGCCGGTCCCCGACGTCCAGTTTTCTTCCACCGAGCGCACGCGGTGCATCTCGCGCAGCGAACCGGTGCTCACGATCTGTGCGCCGCCGCGCGGACCCCTGCGGAACTGGGCCGAGACGAACTTCGCCATGTCCTCCAGGTTCGACGTCACGCCCGTGGCTGCCGCCATTCCGCGTGCGTCGACGAAGGGAAGCGTCTCGCGGCTTCCGTCGGGCATCCGGCGCCCGTACGGCACGGCGAGCCCTGGTACGTTCTTGTCGACGCTGGAAGCGAGCATGCCGAGTGGCTGGAAAATGTTGCGTTCGACATAGTCGGCCCAGCGCTCGCCGGTCACCTGCTCGACGATCATCCCCGCCACGGCGTAGGCGAGGTTTGAGTACTTCCACCGCACCGACGGCGCGAACGCGGCCTGCCGATCGGCGTAGAGCCGGCGGAGCTCGTCGGCGGTCGGGAACTCGAACGACGTCCAATGGTCTCCCGCTTCGCGCTGAAGACCCGAGCTGTGTGAGAGAAGCTGCTCGATCGTGATCGGCCCATCGTCGTCGCCGGCGGGCCTGGCCTTGAACCAGGTGAGGTAGGTCGCGACAGGATCGTCGAGATGGAGCTTCCCTGCTTCGCGCAGCTGCATGATCGCGATGGCGGTGAACAACTTGCT
>DASSGK010000117.1:0-9233 GCA_035693505.1 Vicinamibacterales bacterium | reverse complement strand
CCGGATTCCAGAATCGACCGACCGAGCCGCCCCACGGGCTACGCCGCACCCACGTCGGAATGGTGCTGCCGCGCGCGGCGCCCTGCACCATCTTCGCAACCTGACCGATGTTCATCACGCTCGTAAACGCGAGGCCGAGGGTCGGATCGTACGAGAAACCGCTCCAGTTTCCCCCGCCCAGCGTGCTCGGGAACGTCAGCATCGTCCCCTCGACGTCGGGCGGCGTGTACGGTCCCTTGGTGTACATCGCGTTGTCCTTCCACAGCCCCTTGCAATACGCCGCGTGTTCGGGCGTGAGGTTGTAGAAGTCCTTTTCCGGATCGAAGGTGTTGCGCGCCAGCGGCGCCGGCTTCAGCGGGAACGGCTGCGTCGGCCATGTCTTTTCGCCGGGTACGGCGCTCTGCGGCACGGGCCGTTCCTCCATCCCGAAGATAGGCTGGCCGGTGACGCGATCGAAGATGAAGACCAGCGACATCTTCGTCATCACCGCAACGGCGGGGATCGTTTTGCCGTTGCGCGTCACGTCGACGAGCGTCGGCGCCGCCGGGACGTCGTAATCCCAGATGTCGTGGTGCACCAGCTGCTGATGCCACTTCAGCTTCCCGGTCGCGGCGTCGAGCGCGACGACCGAGTTGCCGTAGAGATTGGCACCGTGGCGATCGGCACCGTAGTAGTCGGACGTCGGTGCGCCGATCGGCGCGTAGACGATGCCTCGCTCGGTGTCGATGGTGAAGAAGGACCACACGTTGGTGCCGGAGCGGTTCTTCCAGCTGTCGCCCTCCCACGTCTCGACGCCCGGTTCTCCCGCGCGCGGCACGGTGTGGAACGACCACAACAGCTTGCCCGTCTTCGCGTCCCAGCCACGGATGTCGCCGTAGAGTCCGGAGCTCGGTGACTGTTCGCCGTTGTTGCCGCCGGTGATGACGATGTTCTTGTAGATCGTCGGCGGCGACGTCAGGCTGAATCCGCCGTCGACGTCGCCGCGGATGCTGGTCTTGAGGTCAACCGATCCGGTATCGCCGTCGCCGAAGCCCTGCGAGGGCTTCCCGCGTTCGGCGTCGACCGCCAGGAGTCGATCGCCGGACCCCGTGAAGAGGCGCGGCGGCGTGTCGCGATCGCCAGGCCAGTAGGCCACGCCGCGGCGGCTGACCGACGCGGGCGCCGTGTAGCGCCAGATCACTTTCGCCGTCTCCGGCTCGAGCGCGATGACGTCCTTCCCCGCCGTGACGTACATGATCCCGTTGATCACCAGCGGCGTGACCTGCAGACCGTTGACACCGGTGTCGAACGTCCAGGCAAGCTGCAGCTTGCCGGCATTGGCTGGCGTGATCTGCTTGAGCGGCGAGAAGCGCGAGCCGCCGGCGTCGTGATCGTGATACGGCCAGTCGTTGCTGTCGACGGCTGCCAAGGACACAAAGGAAAGAACCAAGGACACAAAAGCCGCGGCGGCCAGTCGCCTCGAGCTCCTGGCCGCGCGCACAGCCTCCATCGTCCTCTCCGTCCTTTGTGTTTCTGGTGCCGACCTTTGTGCCCTTGTCATGGATCGCTGTCAGAACGTGAACTTTAGCGCGAATTGCATGATCCGCGGGTCACCGGCGGTCTGAATCTGGCCGAAGCTTGCGCTGTTGAGCGCCGTGATCGGCGCGTTGAAGTTCACGTGGTTGATCACGTTGAAGACCTCCCACCGCAACTGGATGTTCTGCGACCCGCCGGTCTTGAACGTCCGCGTCAGCGCGAAGTCGTTCTGCAGGCTGCCCGGATTCACGACCGTAAACGGCGCCAGCGTGCTGTAGGTGCCGGTCGCCGGCGACGTGAAGGCGGCGCGATTCAGATATGCGCCAGGTCCGCCCGTGCCATACGGATCGTCGAGCACCTGGACCGCGCGCTGCCCGCCCATGCCGGTCAACGCGTTGTCGACGCCGGTCGTGATGGTCGAACGGTTACCGCTCTGGTAGCGGATGATCGGCGAGAGCTGCCAGTCACTGAGGATCGCGCGCGCCACGTCGTTCTGGAAGTCCGGCGTCCGCACCACCAGCGACAGGTTGACGACATGCCGGCGATCGGATGCGCAGTAGGCGTAGTCGAGATCCGGGTTCGCCGGGTTGACGATCGTCGGACCGGTGATTTCAGTGGTCGCTGGATCACTCATGCACTTCGAGAGCGTGTAGTTCGAGAGGACGCTCAGGTTGTTCTTGAGCCGGCGCTGCAGCGACAGGAGCATCGCGCCGTAGTTGGCCCGGCCGGTGTCGTCGAGCTGACCGATCGTCCCGTAGAACTGTCCCTGCGCGAGATTCTGCAGTGCGAGCACACGACGCGCGGGCGTATTCGCGGTCGTCGCCCCCGGCCCGTAGACCGCCGGGTTTAGCTCGGTCGCTCGCCACAGGTGCGCCGAGTGGTTGCCGAGATAGCCCGCGCTGGCCAGCCAGTCGCCGAACTGGTGCTGCACGGTGACGTTCCACTGCTGGAGCGTCGTCGGTTTGAGATCGAGTGGTGCGTTCACGTAGACGCCGGACGCCGGGAAGGCCTGCGTCGCCCAGCCGGTGTTGAGCGCCGGGAACGGGTTGCCGCCCGGATACCCGAGATACGGATCCGCGAAGCCTCCCGGCGGATTGGAGATGGTGATCTGCGCGCCCCACGGCGGATTGTTGGCGAAGCGGGTGTTGAAGAACAGGTGCGGCGTGTCGTAGAAGACGCCCCACGACGCGCGCACGCTGGTCTGCTCGTCGCCGCGAGGCGTCCAGACGACGCCGACGCGCGGAGCGAACTGCGCCATCTTCTTCTCGGACGTGCCGTTGGACGGATAGCCGGCGTCGCCGGGGAACATCAGTCCCGCCGGAGCCTGCGGATACACGGTGCTGTGCACGTTCTGATCGAATCGCGACTGCTCGAAGTGGCTCACCCAGCCGTAGGTGTTCTGCACCGGCAGGAACGGCTCCCAGCGCAGGCCGAGGTTCACCGTCACGTTCGGCCGGACGCGCCAGTTGTCCTGCGCGTAGGCGCCAATGTATTCGCTGTGGTCGTAGTCGTACACCGGGTTGCCCTGGATGAAGCCGCCGCTGACGATGCCGAGCATGAAATCGGCGAGCGAGAGCCCCGTGCCCTGGCCGTTGAACGTGAACGCGCCGTTGGTCGGCCGGTTGTTCAGCGTCTCGATCTTCGAGTGAATCCAGTTGCCGCCCATCGAGAGCTGATGGTCGCCGCGCACGATGTCGACGTCGTCGGCAATCTGGAAGCTCAGTGAGTTGAAGTATCCCGGGTTGGTACCGCCGTTGCCGATCGAGAAGCCGTTTCCCGTGACGCTGAGCCCGACGTAGCCGGGCACCAGGCTGAAGATCCTGGAACCCAGATCGGTCGCGCTGAAATACGACGGCAGCGGGCGGTCGTTGAGCGTCTTGTTGATCGTCACGTGCAGCGAATTGAGCGTCGCCGCCGACAGCACCTGATTGTGGCCGAACACGATCGAGTGCGCCTGGTTGTTCTGGCCGGTGCGGCTCAACGTGAGCGCGTTGCTGCCGTCGTAGGTCGCCGGGTTGTCATACACCGCGTAGAAGTAACGGGTGAAGAACGACGAGTTCGAGTTGATCGTGTAGTCGACCTTGGCGAGCGCCTGGTGCTCGGTGCTGTTGTTCGGGATGCCGTACTGAATCTTGCCGCAGGGATCGGTGGACAGCGGAATGTGCTTGAGCGCGTTCAGCGATACGGAGCTCAGGCGCGACGGATCGATGCGGTTGTTGACGAAGCCGCCGGTCAACGTGCGGGCGGTGCCGTTGCAGGCCGCCGACGCGAATGCCGTGAAGTCTCCCTGCAGCATCGCCGCCGTCGGCACGTAGCTGATCGAGGTCGGCGGGTTGCTCTTCTCGATGCGACCCTGGTAGCCGCCGAAGACGAACATCTTGTTCTTGATGATCGGCGCGCCGAGCGTGCCGCCGAACTGGTTGCGCTTGAGGCTGTCGCGCTCGGGCGCGAAGAAGTTGCGCGCGTTGAAATGGTAGTCGCGCAGAAACTCGAACGCGTCGCCGTGCACCTGGTTCGAGCCGCTCTTGGTGACGAGATTCACCGCCGACGCCGCATGGTAGCCGTAGCGCGCCGGCAGCGCGCTGGTCTCGACCTTGAATTCCTGCAGCGCATCGGGAAACGGCGTCGGCAGGTTCAGGCTGTTGAACGGATCGTTGTGCGTGCCGCCGTCCATGATGTACGTGATGCCGTTGGCCTGGCCGCCGGCCACCGAGATTGTCACGGTCGGAAAATTCTTGTTGGTGTTGAGATCGCCGGCCGGCGCCGACGTGGCCAGACCGGAGAGGAAGATCAGCTCGGTCGCCTGCCGGCCGTTGAGCGGCAACTCCATGACGCGCTGGTTGTCGATCACCTGGCCGACGCCGGTGTTCTTGGTCTCGACCAGCGTCGAGTTCGCGGTCACCGTCACCTGCTCGCTGATCGCGCCGACCGCAAGCGACACGTTGATCTCGGGATTGGATCCGACCTGCAGGACAATACCGTCGCGTACGTAGGTGTTGAATCCCTGCAGCACGACCTTCAGCTGATAGGGACCGACCGGAAGGTTCGGCAGCGCATAGGCGCCGTCGGCGCCGGTGAACACCGTGCGCACCTGGCCGGTATCGGTCTTGGTGACGGTGACCTCCGCGCCCGGAATCGCGCCGCCCGACGAATCGCGGACGACACCGGAGAGTTGCGAGCCGGCAATCGCCTGCGCCCAGGCGGTGCCGTGGGTCGCGCATACCAGAGCGACGACGATCAGTGACGCTCGAACCAGTCTCACGTGTGTACCTCCCTGGCGGGCCGACATTTCTGTCGCGCCGGGACGTTAACACCCTAAACTGTGCAAACCAACGCAGTTACCGTGCCGTTACCGTAACAACACACGCCCGTGACCTCCACGGACGTAACATCCAACCACTTGAATGGACACCTGGCGCACCGCCATCGTCGACGCTGGCCCTGACCACATCCGAATTCGCGGACACGACGTCCTCGAATTGATGCGCCAGGCGACGTTCACCGACCTGATCTACCTGCTGCACCATGTTCGGCTGCCGTCGCCGGCCGAACGTCGTCTGCTGGACGCGATCCTGATCGGCGTCGCCGACCACGGCGCCGGCGCCCCGTCGTGCGCGGCAGCCCGGCTGGCGGCGTCCGGCAATCGCCAGTCGCTGTCGGCGGCGATCGCCGCCGGCATTCTGACCATCGGCGACGAGCATGGCGGCGCCGGCTCCGGCTGCATGGAGCTGATCGAGGCCGGCCTGGCCGAGGCGCGCCGCGACGGCGCGTCATTCGACACGGTGGCCGTCCGAATGGTCGACGCGGCGCGTACCGCGAAAACCCGGCTGCCCGGGTTCGGCCACCGCGTTCACTCGGCGATCGATCCACGCGTCGCCGTCCTCTTCGACATGGCCGCGGACGCCGGTCTGGCGGGCGACGGGATTCGCTACGCCCTGGCGCTCGAAGCGGCAGTCCGGGAGCGCATCAAGCCGATCCCGCTGAACATCGACGGCGCGCTGGCCGCGATTCTCGTCGACCTCGGGTTTCCGCCGATGGTCGGCAAGCTGGTGTTCATCGTCGGCCGTGTCGCCGGCGTGAGCGCCGAAGTGCTGGAGGAGTACCTCCGCGAGAAGCCGATGCGAATCAAGTTCCCGGTGGAGTACGACGGCGTGCCACCACGAAAGAACGGAACGTAGCCATGGCACTCGCGACCGCACCCGCTCGCACGATCACGCCCGAAGAACAGACCACGGCTCGCACCCTGCTTGACCGCGCCCGCGCGGCGATGCGTGCCGTCGAGAACTACGACCAGGCGGCCGTCGATCGGTTGTGCCAGGCGATTGGCTGGGCCGGCGGTAACGAGAAGACGGCCACGGCGCTCGCGAAGATGAGTGTCGAAGAAAGCGGTATGGGCAGTCCGGAACCGAAGCGCCGCGCCAAAGTGCAGGGCGTGCTGCGCGACGCGCTGCGCCAGAAGAGCATCGGCGTCATCGAAGAGATCCCCGAGAAAGGCATCGTCAAGTACGCGAAGCCGGCCGGAGTGATCGCCTCGCTGATTCCCGTGACCAGCCCGTACGTGACGCCGATCACGATCGCGATCTACGCGATCAAGTGCAGGGACGCGGTGATCTTCTCGCCGCATCCTGGCAGCCGGAAGACGACCAACGAAACCGTCCGCGTGATGCGCGCGGCGCTGAAGAAGCTCGGCGCGCCGGAGGATTTGCTGCAGTGCGTCGAGCGTCCCAGCATTCCGCTCGCCAACGAACTGATGCGCACCTGCGATCTGACCATCGCCACCGGCGGACCGGCGATGGTCAAGAGCGCCTACAGTTCCGGCAAGCCGGCGTACGGTGTGGGCGCCGGCAACGCGACGATGGTCATCGACGAGACGGCCGACATCGTGCAGGCGGCGCGCAACACCGCGATCAGCAAGACCAACGATCACGGATCGGGCTGCTCGGCCGACGGCAACATTCTCGTTGACGCCTCTCTCTACGACGCCTTCCTGCAGCAGCTGCAGACGGAGGGTGGCTATCTGGTCAACGCCACTGAGAAGGCGCTGCTCGAAAAGGCCTACTGGGACGCCGACGGTCACCGCACCGCCAGCACCATCGCGCGAGCGGCGTCAGTGGTCGCGGGGATCGCGGGCTTTGCGATTCCGGACGACAAGACATTTCTGCTGGTCGAGGAACAACATATCGGCACGGAGCACCGGTTCTCCACCGAGAAACTCGGCACCGTCCTCGCGATCTTCAAATGCCACGGCTTCGACGACACGCTCGACAAGGTGCGACGGATCTTCGAGACCGGCGGCAAGGGACATTCGTGCGGCATCTACTCGCACGACGACGATCACATCCACCGGCTCGCGCTGGTCGCGCCGGTGAGCCGGATGATGGTCCGCCAGGTGCAGTCGAGCTCGAACGCCGGCACGTTCACCAACGGCATGCCGATGACGTCGAGCATGGGCTGCGGCATCTGGGGCGGCAATATCACTAACGAGAATATTGCGCTCAAGCACTACATGAACGTGACGTGGGTGAGCCGCCCGATTGCCGAGGATCGCCCGTCCGAACAGGAGCTGTTCGGGGAGTTCTACGACAGCGAAACTTTCTGATGACCACCTGGGATGGCCGTATGAGCACAGCCGCGACGCGCATTGTCGAGACGACCGCAAAGGCGACCGAGACCCGAATCGCCTCGTATCTGCTGACCGAGTATCTCGAGCGGCTCGGGGTCGAGGTGATCTTCGGCCTCTGTGGGCACACGATAATCGCGTTCCTCGACGCGCTCGGCAAAAGCCGCATCCGCTTCGTCTCGGTGCGCCACGAGCAGATCGCCGCGCACGCCGCCGACGGCTACGCGCGCGCCTCCGGCAAGGTCGGCGTGCTGCTGACCCATCTCGGTCCCGGCCTGACCAACGCCGCAACCGGAGTCGCCAACGCAGCGCTCGATTCGATCCCGATGGTGGTGATCGCCGGCGATATCCCGTCGCATTACTACGGCCGGCACCCCCACCAGGAAGTCAATCTCCACCAGGACGCCGATCAGTTTCAGATTTTCCGGCCGTTCTGCAAGCGCGTTTATCGCGTCGATCGGGTTGAGGATCTGCCGCGCATCATGGAGCGCGCGTTTCATCTCGCGCAGGTGGGCCGTCCGGGTCCGGTCCTCGTCGACGTGCCGATGGACATCTTCTCCGCCGACCTCGCTGTCGACGCGTTCCATCAGGTGCCCGCGGTGATGGCGCGGCCGACGGTCGATGCGGCGACGGTGGCGCGGATCGTCGACGCGCTCGCCTCGGCCGATCGGCCTATCCTCTACGCCGGCGGCGGCGTGATTTCCGCGCGCGCCACATCCGAGCTCGCCGCGCTCGCGGAGGCGCTCGAGCTGCCGGTCGCACACACGCTGATGGGCAAGGGCTGTCTGCGGGACGATCACCCGTTGCTCCTCGGACAAACCGGCTTCTGGGGCACGCCGCTCTCCAACGAGAAGTGCCGGACCGCCGATCTGATCCTCGCCGTCGGCACGCGCCTCGCCGAGGCGAACTCGAGCTCCTGGGATCCGCGCTTCACGTTCGCGATTCCGCCGACGCGGCTGATTCACATCGACGCCGACGAGGCCGAGATCGGCCGCAACTACCCCACCGATCTCGGCGTCGTCGCCGACGCCAAGCTGGCGCTCGGCGCCCTCGCCACTGCGGCACGCGGCAAGAGCCATCGCGATCGGGGGCGCCTGCGCGAGGAGATCGCGCGCGGGCGGAAGGCGTTCGCGGCGAACTGGGACCATCAGTGGAGCTCGGATCAATATCCGATGCGCCCCGAGCGCATTCTCGCCGAGCTGCGCAAGGAAGTTCCGGAGAACGGCTTCATCGTCACCGACGTCGGCTGGAACAAGAATGGCGTCGGCCAGCAGTTTCCGATCACCGTGCCCGGCACGTTCATCACGCCGAGCGGGCTGGCGACGATGGGGTTCGGCCCGGCGGCGGTACTGGGTGTGAAGATGGCGCATCCGGATCGCGCGGCGGTGGCGCTGATCGGCGACGGCGGTTTCAGCGCCAACCCGTCGGTGATCGCGACGGCGATGGAAGCGGACCTGCCGGTCGTCTGGCTGGTGATGGACAACGCCGCGTTCGGCACAATCGCCGGCCTCGAGGCGATGCACTACGGCTCGAGCTTCGGCTGCATGTTCGAGCGCTGCGGCAAACCGTACATCGCCGACTACACCGCGATCGCCCGCGGCTTCGGCGCGCGCGGCGTGATGATTCAGTCGGCGGGGGAGCTCGGCCCGGCGCTGCGTGAAGCACTCGCCTCGACGCTGCCGACGGTGATTCAGGCGCCGATGGAAAATGCCCCCACGCCTACGCCAGGCCACTGGAACATCAACGACATCTACCGCAAAGGTGAGTAGCTCGAGTCCGCGGCGGACGCACGTGCGCTGGGTTCCGATCCTGGCGCTCATGGCCGTCGGGACGATGATCAACTATCTCGACCGGACGGTGCTGGGCATCGCCGCGCCGTTCCTGATGAAGGATCTGGGCCTGACCGCGGCCAGGATGGGTCTGGTGTTCTCGGCGTTCTCGTGGAGCTATGCCCTGCTCCAGATTCCGGGCGGCATCTTCCTCGATCGGTTCGGCACGCGCCTCACCTATTTCATCGCCGTCGTCTGCTGGTCGGGCTGCACCGCGCTGATGGGCGCGGTGCGTACGCTGAACGCGCTGGTGCTCACTCGCGTCGGCG
>DASSGK010000116.1:0-6736 GCA_035693505.1 Vicinamibacterales bacterium | reverse complement strand
TCCGACAGCGCCGCCGTGGGGACCAAGGGCGGCGCCGCGGACACTCCATCGGTGCGCGTCCAGACGCTGCGCCGTGAGCTCGCCGATGCACAGCTGAACTACACCAACAAGCATCCGGAGGTCGTTCGCCTGAAAGACGAGCTTGCGACGGCCGAGAAGGAAGCCGCCGCCGAACGCGCGCGGCCCGCGGAAGATCGAGCCGCCGCGCTTAACGCCACGCCCGAGTATCGCCAGCTCCAGAAGGACCGCGAAGTGTCCAAGATGCGGATCGCGGAGCTGCAGCGCCAGCAGAAGGACATCAACGGCCAGGTCGCGCAGTACCAGACGCGCGTCGAGAGCGCGCCGCGCGTCGAGCAGCAGATGGTGTCGCTGCAGCGCGAGTACGACCTGGAGCGCGGCACCTACTCCGATCTCTCCGGCAAGAAACAGACAGCGCTGCTCGACGAAGAGCTCCAGCGCAAACAAGGCAGCGAGCAGTTCTCCGTGCTCGTGCCCGCGGGCCTGCCGTCCGAGCCATTCAAGCCGAAGCCGCTGCGCGTGATGCTGATGGCCGTGGCGGCCGGCTTCGTTCTCGGTGGCGGACTCGCGTTCGGACGCGAGTATCTGGATCGCTCCGTGCACGATGCTCGAGGTCTGCGCGATGAGTTCGAGCTGCCAGTGCTGGCGGAGATCCCGCGCATCGAAGCGACGGTTGGATAGCGGCAATCTGCGAGACGAGAGGGACACGAAGATGAGTCGTATTCAGAGCATTCTCGACAAGGCCGAGCGCGAGGGCGCGGTGCTGCGCACGGGGCACTTCGACGCGCCCGCTCCGCTCGCGGCAACGGTACCGATCACGATCGATATCGACAAACCCGCAGCGGAATCGCGTCCGGACCGCAGCATCGTGCCGGGGCCTTCGACGGCTGGACACAGTACGGTGTCATCGAGCTCGGCGATGCTGCCGTCCACCGAGGCGATGGCCAGCCACTTCGTCCGCTTGAGCCCGCTGCTCGTCGCGGGCCTTGCTCCGAAGTCGGCAGCCGCCGAACAGTACCGGCAACTTCGGACACGCCTCTCGCATACGGAGGGCATGAACAACCTTCGCACCGTGCTCGTGACCAGCCCGCAGAAGGGCGAAGGGAAGTCGCTCACGTCCGCAAACCTCGCGCTGACGATGGCGCAGGAGCTGCACCGCAAGGTCGTGCTCGTCGAAGCCGACCTGCGAAAACCATCGATGCTGCAGCTCTTCGGTCTGCCGCCCGGGCCGGGGCTGACCGAGTATCTCTCCGGTGCCGCGGATGCAATGGACGTGATGCGCTTCCTGCCCGATCACAACCTGACGGTCATCCCCGCGGGATCGGCCGCGACCAACCCCGCCGAACTGCTTGGCTCCACCGCGATGCGGCGGCTCCTCGACGCGCTGCGAACCCGGTTCGACCGCGTGATCCTCGACACTCCGCCGGTCCTGCCGCTGGCCGACGTCGCCGTGCTCGCGCCGCTCGTCGACGGATCGCTGATGGTGGTTCGCGCCGGCGTGACCCCGAAGCCCGCAATCGAGAACGCGCTCCGCGCGTTCGATTCGTCGCGCATGCTCGGCATCGTTCTGAACGACTCGGGACTGGAGCACGACTACAGATACGAGGCGACGCGACACTAACGGGAACAAGAGGGTGATAGCCAGGAGCCGGCAGCCGAACCAGGGCGCCGGCGCCTGGCACACACCTCGCGCTCCGATGGGTCGCCAGACACATGCAGGTTTTCAATCGCAACGTTTCGGTGAGAGGGCTCACGGTCTTTGGCTTCGAGACCGTGTTGATTTCAGGATCGATGGCGCTCGCCGCCAGCATCCACGGCGGCTTCGAGAGCCCGGCGGCCGGCGCGATCCTGTGGAAGATCGCCGCCGTCACGGCGCTGTGCGAGCTCTGTTTCTACTACAACGACCTCTACGACCTCACCGTCGTCCACTCGAATCGCGAACTGGTCGTGCGGCTGCTTCAGGCTGCGGGCGCGGCGACGATCGTCCTCGCCGCGGCATGCCTGGCGTTCCCCACCCTGCTCCTCGATCCGAGCACGTTCGTCACGGCGCTCGGCGTATTCGTCGTCGCCGTGCTCACCTGGCGGCTGGCATTCAATCGCCTCGCCCATGCTCCTCACC
Organism: Vicinamibacterales bacterium; assembly: GCA_035693505.1. Taxonomy (GTDB): domain Bacteria; phylum Acidobacteriota; class Vicinamibacteria; order Vicinamibacterales; family CAVVIG01; genus CAVQFC01. The sequence goes on along the minus strand of DASSGK010000116.1, from coordinate 4,599 downwards.
TCGAGGAGCGCATCCTCATCGTGGGCACCGGGTTGACCGCGCGGACGCTGGCGCAGCAGATCGGCCGCCAGCAGGACTTCGCCTATCGTCTGATCGGCTTCGTCGAGGAGTCAGATGAGACGTCGATGATCCGCCAGCACGATGTGCTGGGAACGGCGGTGGACATCGACCGGATTGTCGCGAGCCGCCACGTGGATCGAATCGTGGTCGGCCTGTCCGACCGGCGCGGGCACCTGCCGATCGAACAGCTGCTGCGCGCGAAGATGACGGGGGTTCGCGTCGAAGACGCCACGACGACTTACGAACGCCTGACCGGCAAGATTCTGCTCGACGGCCTCAAGCCCAGCTGGCTGATCTTCTCGGATGGATTTCGCGCTTCGCGGGTCACGCGGTTCGTGAAGCGGATGCTCGATTTGTCGTTCTCGATCATCCTCGCCATCGTCACGCTGCCGCTCATGGCGCTGACCGCGGTCGCCATCAGGCTGGATTCTCCCGGCCCGCTGCTCTACAGCCAGGAACGGGTCGGCGAGAACGGTGCCGTGTTCAAGATCTTCAAGTTCCGATCGATGCGCACCGATGCGGAACTGGCCGGGAAGCCGGTCTGGGCTCGCGACAACGACGACCGCATCACGCGCGTCGGACGGCTGATTCGCAAGGCGCGTCTCGACGAGCTGCCGCAACTGTGGAACGTCATGCGCGGCGACATGAGCTTCGTCGGGCCGCGCCCGGAGCGTCCGTTCTTCGTCGAGCAGCTGGCCGAGGACATCCCGTTCTACCTGCAGCGTCACTCCGTGAAGCCCGGGCTCACCGGCTGGGCGCAGGTGAAATACCAGTACGGCTCCACCGTCGAGGACGCGATGGAGAAGCTGCGGTACGACCTCTACTACATCAAGCACATGTCGATCATCTTCGACCTCACCATCGTGCTCGACACCGTGAAGGTCATTCTCTTCGGAAAGGGCGCCAAGTGACCGTTGGAGCGGACGAGCCGGACACGATGTGGGGTGACGACGACCATCAACTGGCCACCGTCGCGCGCAATGTATCGACACGGTATGTGGCGATCATCCTCGACGCGCTGATCGGCCTGGTGCTGTTGCCCTTCAACGTGCACCACCTGGGACAGTCGGCCTACGGCCTCTGGATGCTCACCGCGTCGATGACGACGTATTTCTCCGTGCTCGACCTCGGATTCGGCGGATCGATCGTGAAGTTCGTCGCTCAGTACAGGGCGCAGCGCGACGTCAACGGCCTGAACGACATCGCGAGCACGCTGTTCGTGATCTTCAGCGCGATGGGCGTGGTCGCATACGGGATTTTTGTCCTCCTCGCCCTCAACATCACGCACGTCTTCAGCCTGTCGCCGGAGCAGCTGTCGATGGGCCGGTGGCTCCTGCTGATCATCGGCGTTTACGTCTCGCTCGGACTGCCGTTCAGCATCTTCGGCGGGATCATCAACGGCTTCCAGCGCTACGACCTCAACAACGTTGTCGGCGTCGGCAGCAGCGTGGTCGTGGCCACGGTCAACGTCGTGATGCTGCTGGCCGGCGCATCGCTGGTGCAGCTCGTGCTCGCCACGACGGCCATCCGCATCGCCACCTACTTCGTCTACCGGCTGAACGCCTACTCTGTCTTCCCCGCACTGCGCATCCGGCCGTCACACTTCCAGTGGTCGCGCGTGCGCGAGCTCACCAGCTTCAGCGTGTACGTCTCGATCATCGACTGGTCGAACAAGTTGAACTACTCGATCGATGCGATCGTGATCGGCGCTTTCATCTCGAGCGCGGCGGTTGCGTTGTGGACGGTGCCGCAGCGTCTCGCCGAAATGCTGCAGCGGCTCACCAACCAGTTGAACGGTGTGCTCTTCCCCGTCGTCGTCGACAGCGACGCGGGCGGGAAGCCCGAGCGGCTGCGCGCGATTTTCGTCCAGGGGACCCGCCTGTCGCTGGTGAGCGTGGTGCCCATGGCCGCGGCGATGGGACTGCTCGCCGATCCGTTGATCCGCGCCTGGGTCGGTCCGAAGTTCGTCGACAGCATCGTGGTCGCGCAAATCCTCATCTGCGTCGTCGCCATTCGCGTCGGGAACGCGACAGCGACGACGGTGCTGAAAGGGGCCGGACTGCATCGGTTGCTCGCCTACACGAATGCCGGGACTGCGCTCGGCAACATCGCGCTGAGCCTGTTGTGGATTCGACACTACGGGCTGATCGGACAGGCGATGGGCACGCTCGTGCCGGTCGCGCTGGCCGCCATCTTCGTGTTGTGGCCGGCCGCGTGCCGCCGGGTCGACATGCGCGTCGGCGCCGCGTTCCTCCAGGCGGTCTGGCCCACCATCTGGCCCGTCGTCGTGATGGCAGCAGTCGTCATCCCTCTTCGGAACGCGCTGCCGGTGCGTCTGTGGGCCGTCGCAGCGGCGGCGGCGGTGGGCTCAGCCGTGTACTTCGCCACGTTCCTGGCATTCGCTGTGAAAAGCAAGGATCGGCGGCTCTATATGGAGAAAGTGAACGAACTGATGCGGACGCGCCGGCGCGTGGCGGCCGCCGCAGCGTGACGGCCGAGCTGGTCGCGCGAACTCCTCCGGGAGCCTGACAAAGGAGAGCGATGAGAGGAATCATTCTCGCAGCGGGCAAGGGATCGCGCCTGAACGGCACGATCGGCGACAAGCCAAAGTGCCTGCTGCGCGTGGGCGGCAAGACGCTCGTCGAGCGCCAGATTGAAGCGCTTCAGGCGGTCGGCATTTCGGATATTTCCGTGATCGTCGGCTGCCAGGCCGAGGCCGTACGGAGAACATGCGGCGCGCGTATCACCTACGTCGAGAACTCGCGCTTCGCGCAGACCAACAGCCTCTATTCCCTGTGGCTGGCACGGCCTCTGCTGTATGACGGCTTCGTCGTGATGAATTGTGACGTGCTCTTCCATCCGCAGATGCTGCGCGACCTCGTGACGTCGCGGTACGAAGACGCGCTGCTCATCGCCTATCAGGAAAGCGATGCGGATCCTCTCGGCGACGAGGAAATGAAAGTCAGAGTGCGCCGCGGGCGCGTCGCCGCAATCGCCAAGACATTGCCGGCCGACGATGCCGACGGCGAGAACGTAGGCATCGTGAAGTTCGGCCGCGACGGTGCACGCGTGCTGGCCGGACTGCTCGATCAGCACGTCGGCGCGGGCGGCCTTCGCGACTGGGCGCCGAAAGCCTTCGCGGATTTCGCGCAGCTCCGTTCGCTGCATGCGATCGGCACGCGCGGCTTGCCGTGGACGGAAATCGATTTTCCCGAGGACTACGTGCACGCGGTGCGCACGATTCTGCCGGCCATCGAAGACGACGTGACGGTCGCCGCCGGCGGCCGGTCGACGTCGAATACGGCGGTCATCGAGCAGCCCGACGCCACGATCATCGTGCGGGGCGTCAGGCTCGGCCCGGGCCTGGGAAACATGCCGCTCTCGCCCGCTTCAGGAGAATAACGGAGACGCATCATGTACGAACGCTTCTATCGACTGCGCGAGCGCCCATTCGCCCTGACGCCGGACCCCGACTATCTCTATCCAAGCCGCGTCCACAAGGAGGCGTTGAGCTACCTCCGGTACGGCATCGAGAGCCTCGCCGGCTTCGTGGTCGTCACCGGCGCGATCGGTTCCGGCAAGACCACTCTGCTCCAGACGATGATGCGCGGACTGGACAACCGGACGACGGTGGCGCGAGTGATGAACACCCTGCTCGATCCTCGCGAGCTGATCGAGTCGGCGATGATCGATCTCGGCCTCGAGCCGGACGGCCGATCGAAGCCGGCGATGCTGAAAGACTTCGGCGAGTTCCTGGTCAACGAACGCGCGGCCGGGCGCCTCGTGCTGCTGGTGATCGACGAAGCGCAGAACCTGTCGCTCCCGGCGCTCGAAGAGATCCGGATGCTCTCCAACCTGGAGACCGAAAAGTCCAAGCTGCTGCAGATTGTCCTCGTCGGACAGCCGGACCTGCGCGACAAATTGGACCGCCCGGAGCTCGAGCAATTGCGCCAGCGCATCACCGTCAGCTATCACCTCGACGCGCTGGATGCCGAGGAAACGTCGCACTACATCAACCATCGTCTCGCGCGCGCGTCGATCGGCGCGCCGATGGTATTTCCGCGTGAGGTCACCGATCGGATTCACGCGCGCAGCGGCGGCGTTCCTCGCCTCGTCAACGTCATCGCCGACGCCACCCTGGTGTTCGGATACGGCGAAGAACGCACCGAGATCGACCAGGCGCTGATCGAGGAGGTCATCGAGGACCTCGACGCGACCGGCGTCCTGGGACCGCGTTCGAATCCGAATCGCCACGAGTCAGTCGTGCCGCCGACACCAGCGATGGACGCGCCGGTCCGCCAGGAGGCGTCGCAAGCGTCGGTGGCGAACGCTGCCGCGCGAGCCAGGACGGCCGAGGACGAAAAGCTGAGACGCGAGCTCGCGGATCTCGAACGGGAGCTGAGGAAGCGCGAACACGACATGGTGCTCCGCGAACGCGAGCTCGCCGAGCAGCGCCGGGTGCTCGCGGATCAATTCCGTCTGCTCAAAACGCAAACGCAATCGCCTGTTCCCGCAGCGGCGGCCTGGCCTCCCGTCGAT
>DASSGK010000115.1:0-4262 GCA_035693505.1 Vicinamibacterales bacterium | reverse complement strand
GAGCCGCACTCGGCTGAAGCCTTCGCGCTACACGAGCCTGCCCGACACGGCGGACCTGAAGGTCCGCACTCCATTCAAATCGAGCGCGCGCGATAGCCTACTCGGCGCGCATCGCGACGAGCGGATCCACACGGGCGGCGCGTCGGGCCGGCAGGTAGCACGCGAGCAAGGCGACGGACAGCAGCACGATCGAGAGCGAGGCGAATGTCGCGGGATCGGTGGCTTCGATCCCGTACAGGAAACCGGCGATCGCCCTCAAGAGGACCAATGCCAATGCCAGTCCGATCGCGATGCCGGCGCCGGTGATCCGCAGGCACTGGCTCAAGACCAGCGCGAAGACCCGGCGGCGTGGCGCTCCGAGCGCGAGGCGGATGCCGATTTCCTGCGTGCGGCTCGTCACCGAGTACGACACGGCGCCGTACAGTCCCACGCAGGCGAGGACCAGGGCCAGCGCACCAAAGCCGCTGACGAGCAGCATCGAAAAGCGCGGCTGGGCCATCGCATCGTCGACGAGCGTTTCCAATGTCGCCACGCCGGCGACCGGCAACTCGGGATCCACCGAGCGGATGGCTGCGCGAATGCTTCCCATCATCGCCGCGGGGGCTGCCTTCGAGCGCACGGCCACGTGCATGGTCTGCATCGAGGGCCACGGCTTCTGCGTGTAAGGCACGTAGATTTCCGGCCCCGGCTCCTCGCGAATCGACAAGTGCTTCACATTCGAGACAATGCCCACCACCGTCATGTTGAACGGATTGATCGGCACACCGACCTGTTTTCCGAGGACGTCCTGCCCTGGCCAGTATTTTCTGGCCATCGCCGCATTCACGATCGCCACGGGAGGCGAATCGGCGGTGTCGGTGTCGAGAAAGTCCCTGCCTTGCAGCATCGCTGTTCCGACGGCCGCGAAATACCGCGGAGAGACGATCGTGTAGTTGGCGTACGGCGGTGTGGCTTCGCTCGATTGCGGACGATCGGGAATGCGAAGGCCCGTACTCTCGCCGGCGCCGCCCATCGGCACCGTCTCGCCGATGCCCGCCGACTCGACGCCCGGGATCGCCTGAAGCCGCTGTAACGCGGCTTCATAGGTCGCGACTATTTTTTCGACGCTCGTGTACGACGTGGGCGGCAGCGTCAACTCGAACGTCAGCACACGATCCGGATTGAATCCCCCGTCGGCGGCCAGGAGGTGTGAGAACGTCCGCACCAGCAGGCCTGAAGCGATGATCAACACGAGCGCGAGCGAGACCTGGGTCACGAGCAACGCGCTTCGCAGTCGCGATCCGCGCCCGCCCTGGCCGGCACGATGACCGCCGTCTTTCAGCGATGAAATGAGCAGATCGCGCGCCGCTGCCCACGCCGGTGCAAGCCCGAACAAGACACCCGACAGCGCCGAGGACGCGATCGCGAACAGCAACACCCACCGATCGATGCGCACGTCCGCGAGCCGCGGGATGTTGGACGGACCGAAGGTCTTCGCAAAGGTGACGCCGCCATAGGCTAACAGCACACCGCCAAGGCCGCCTATCATCGCGAGCAGGACGCTTTCAGTGACCAACTGACGAATCAGCCGGGTACGAGCGGCGCCGAGCGCCGCCCGCAGCGAAAACTCGCGCGTCCGCGCGATGGACCGCGTGAGCAGCAGGTTCGCTACGTTCGAACAAGCGATGAGCAGGACCACCGCGACGGCGGCGAGAAGGAGCAGCAGTGGGCGCCGTGTTTCTCCCGCCAGCTGACGGCTGATGGGCGTCACTCGAGAGTTGAACCAGCCCTTTGCCTGCGGCAGCTCGCGCTCCATACGCCGCGCGAAGAGATCCAGTTCCGCTTGCGCACGCTCCAGCGTCACTCCCGGTGCGAGCCGGCCGACAACGGCCAGTTCGCTCGGCTCGCCGCGCACCCGTCCGCTGCGCGCGAGCGCCAGCGGCACCCAGAGCTCCGTGCGTTTCGGCAGGGCGAAGCTGCCCGGCATGCCAGCCGCTTGCGGAAACGCAAACCCCGGCGGCATCACACCGACGATCGTGTAGGCCGAGCCGTTCAGGTTCACGGTGCGGCCGACAATCGTGGCGTCCCCGCCGAATCGTTCGCGCCACACTTGGTCGCTCAGCACGGCCTCGAGCTCGTGGCCCGGTCGATCCTCGTCAGCCCGGAAGACTCGACCGAGCTGGGGACTGACACCGAGCGAGCGGAAGAATCCCTCGGAGACACGCGCGCCATCCAGCCGCGCCGGCTCGCCGGCGCCGGTGAGGTTGAGAGCCTCGCCGAGAAAGGCGCCAAGTGCGTCGAACGTGCGGCTCTCTTCGCTGAACGCGAGGAAGTCGACCCGCCCCCAGGGGATTTCATCAGCGCCGACGTTGAATGCGGGCGGCGGAATCCGCCACGGAAACACGACGCGCTCGACCTCCGGATACGGCAGCGGCTTGAGGAGGATCGCGTTGACGACGCTGAAGACCGATGTGCTGGCGCCGATGCCGAGCGCGAGCGTCAGGACCGCGACGAGTGTAAAGGACGGATCCTTCCGCAGCACCCGCGCCGCGTAGCGAAGGTCGTGCGCAACGGTTTCGATCACACTCACTCCGCGCGCATCGCGACAGTCGGCGCGGATCTGTTCGAGGCCGCCGAATTCAATGTTGGCCCGTCGTACCGCTTCTTCGTGCGAGAGACCGGCTCGTTGGTGCTTCTGGATCTGCGCGTCGAGATGCGCGCGCAGTTCATCGTCCAGGTCGGCGTCGACGGCCTTACGGCGCACCAGGGCCCGCGCACGGAACAGCAGATCGCTGATCATCGATCTCAGGCCTGCTGAAGCACGGTCGCGACCGCGGCCGTCATTTTCCGCCAGGCCGTCTGCCCGGCCTGGAGCTGCCGGCGCCCGCCGGGAGTCAGTTCGTAGTACTTCGCACGCCTGTTGCTGTCCGATGTGCCCCACTTCGCTTTGATCCACCCTCGGCGCTCGAGACGATGGAGCGCCGGATACAGCGAACCCTGGGGAATCTGCAGAACCTCGTTGGAGATTTGCTGCACGCGCTCGGAGATGGCCCAGCCGTGCTGCGGCTCGAGGGCCAGCGTCCGAAGAATCAGCAAATCGAGCGTGCCCTGCGGAAGGGCCATCCGGTCGTCACCCATCGCGCTCCCCTTGTGCTTCTACACTAAACCGTCTTCCTGTAGAAGCGCAAGTGGAAGCCCCGGTGCTGGCGCTATACTTTCACCGTCCCCAGATCGCCCGAGGAGGGCGAACCCGATCATCGAGTCTCCAGAGCCGCCGGACACGATCCCGAGCGGGCCGATGACGCCCGAACGCTGGCAGCAGGTGAAGGATGTGCTCCAGGACGCCCTGGCCCTGCCCCCGGCCGAACGCGCGTCGTTCCTCGCGAAAATTGGCGATGACGACCCCGACCTGACGCGCGAGGTCGACTCGCTGCTCGCCGCACACGACGAAGCGGGCACGTTCATCGTCACACCGGCCCTGGCGCGAGTCGACGCGGTCGCGCTCGTCGAGCGTCTCCAGAGCACGTCCAAATGGTCGGGGCGCAGAGTCGGGCCGTACGCGCTCGTCCGCGAGATCGGACACGGCGGCATGGGCGCGGTCTATCTGGGCGTACGGGCCGACGATGAATACCGCAAGCAAGTCGCGATCAAAGTCGTTCGCTCGAGTTTCGACTCCGCGTTCATCGAGCAGCGCTTCCGCCACGAGCGGCAGATCCTGGCCGACCTCGATCACCCGAACGTCGCGCGGCTGATTGACGGCGGATCGACCGACGACGGCTCGCCGTACTTCGTCATGGAGTTCGTAGACGGCCTGCCGATCGATCGCTATTGCCACGTCAACGGGCTGTCGGTCGAGGCGCGCCTCCGGCTGTTCCTGAAAGTCTGCGGAGCCGTGCACTACGCGCACCAGCGGCTCGTCGTGCACCGCGACCTGAAGGCCAGCAACATCCTTGTCACCGGCGACGGCACGCCGAAACTGCTGGACTTTGGGATCGCCAAACTGCTCGCCGGCGATCCGCACGCGGTCGAAGAGCGAACCCTCACCGTCATGCGCGTCATGACGCTGGAAAGCGCCAGCCCCGAACAGGTCCGCGGCGAGACCGTGACCACGTCGACCGACGTCTACGCGCTGGGCGTCATGCTGCATCGTCTGCTCACCGGGCGGCCGCCTTACGAGGGTGCGACGCCCACGTCCCACGATCTCGCCCGAGCGATTTGCGAAGTCGAACCTCGAAGGCCCAGCGAATCCGCGATGGACCGACTGACGGCGAAAGAGCTGACGG
>DASSGK010000114.1:0-2063 GCA_035693505.1 Vicinamibacterales bacterium | reverse complement strand
GACGAATTCTTCATCGGCTATGCGCCGCCGATGCCTGCCGGAATCGCCCGGTTCGTCGCGAGGATCGTCACCGGCCTGGCGATAGGCCTCCTTGTGTGGGCGGCGGTCATCGCCGCCGGTCACATCCCGCTGGATGGGGGAGCGTTTGAATTCGGACATCCGCAACGGTTCACCGGCACCATCGTCGAGCACCCGTACCCGGCCCTGCGGCTAGAAGAGACCGAACACACCCCGTTCGCCACGTTGCTGCTCGTCGCCCCGGGCAAACATGGCGCCGACGAGTTGGTTCGCGGACTGGACGGCCGGCATGTCGCGCTGCGCGGCACCCGCATCCGGCGTGGCGCGCTCACGATGATCGAACTCGAGCCAGGGTCGCTGGTATCCGAAGAGCAGAAGGGGCCCACGCCGCAGCCGTCGATCCCCGATGGCGAAATCTCAGACACCGCAGCGGTGACGGTCACCGGTGAAGTCGTCGATTCGAAATGCTTCCTCGGCGTCATGGTTCCCGGATCGGGAAAGACGCACAAGGACTGCGCCTCGCTCTGCCTGCGGGGCGGAGTCCCGCCGGCGCTGTTCGTCCACGATCGCGCTGGCGAATCGGCACTGATGCTGCTCGCGGAGACCTCCGGCGCCGCGATTGGCGCACGCGCTCCGCAGGTCGCCGGTGAGGCGGTGGAGATGACGGGCGTGCTTCAGCGCCAGGGCGGATGGCTGATTTTGAAAACTGATCCGAGTGCGTGGCGCACGGTCAGTCAGTAGGTGCACATGATGAACGAACCACGGCCGCTGAACATTCCCGTCATCCTCGGCACGAGTCGAAAGGGCCGCGCCAGCGTACACGCCGCGAATCTGATGGCGGATCTGCTGAACCGCCGTGCCGGTGTCCGCAGCAGCGTGATCGACATCGCGTCGGTGCCGCTTCCCGTCGACGATGCCGGCGAAGCGATCAAGAGCACGGAGTTCGCGGCCGCGATCGCCGCCGCCGACGGCCTCGTGATCGTGGCGCCCGAATACAACCACAGTTTTCCCGGGCTGTTGAAGCACGCGCTCGACAGCTGCCTGAGCGAGTACATCCACAAGGCGGTCGGCCTCGTGGGCGTGTCAGCCGGTCCGTTCGCCGGCATTCGCGTCGTGCAGAGCCTGCTTCCGGTCATGCGCGAGCTCGGGCTCGTGACGCTGTTCTGGGACATCAACATCGGCCAGGTGGGAAAGGTCTTCGCGGAAGACGGCCGGCTCCTCGATGACGCCTTCGTGCGTCGGTCGGATCGGTTCATCCGGGAACTGATCTGGATGTCCAAGGTGCTTCGGTATGGCCGCGAGCAGGTGACGATCGACGAGGAGGCCGCCGAAGTGCGAAGGCCGCCGTGTCCGATGTGTGGCACGCCACTCACGCACCACGCCGACAAGGTCGTTCCAGCGGCGGCTCAGGACGGCGACGTTGTCGTGGCCGCCGCGCGCGCTTGCAGCGGGTGCGGTGCACAGCAGTCGACGCTCTCCGTGACACCGGCTTCGGAGATGCCGTAGAGGATGTGTCGGTTCTATTCGAGAGACTTCGTCAATACGTGCGCGTACTCGCGAAATCCGCGCTTGGCGTAGAACCCGCGGGCGCGAGCGTTGCCATCCAGCACACCCAACCGCAGCACTCGAGCCCCTTCGCGTCGCGCGAAGCGTTCCGCTTCAGCCAGTAGCCTGTCGGCGACGCCCTGTCCGCGGTACTCCGGCTTGACGTAGACGTCGTGGATCTGTGCGAAGGGCGCCGGATCGTCCGGCGCCTCGTTGCGCACCGTTGCCACGACGCAGATGAATCCGGCGGGAGCCCCGCCGCTGTGCGCCATGATGATGCAGCCGTTGTGAGCGGCACACTCCGCATCCAGGTACGCAAGGTAGTCTCCGGCGATGGACTCGCCGTCAGGCCACGACGGTTCGAGGTTGCGATGGAAGTTCTGCTGGTCGATGACGCACTCGCGCAGCGATGCGGCGTCACGCACCGCATCAAACCGCCGGACGACTGTGTCAGTGTCTCGCTCAATCATGATTGCGCTCCGCATTTCCGTCTCAGAGGT
>DASSGK010000113.1:0-14830 GCA_035693505.1 Vicinamibacterales bacterium | reverse complement strand
GTGCATCCCTGTGCCTTGCACTCGCGCAGGAACGGATCGCCCTTGAAATAGGTGGCGACACACAGGATGGTCATATACTCATCGCTCGGCTGAAAGCCTCGCGCTCCACGTCCGCGAGACGGGGGCCTCGCGCTCCGACGGTTCTGCCCTCGAGAAGGGCGAGCCTTTCAGGCGAGCCATCATATGCGACGCGAACATCATCGCTGGTACTCCGACCGGATCAATCGCGAGCTCGGGGTGGTCGTGCTGGGCCACTGGGGCCCGCCGATGATCATGTTCCCAACCAGCGGCGGCGACGAGGAAGAGTACGAACGGCAGGGCCTGATCGGCGCCATCAGCGAGTTCATCGATGCCGGAAAGGTGAAGGCATTCTGCGTCAACGTCAACCACGGCGATTCGTTTGCCAACAACCGGGCGCATCCGCTGCACCGAAGCTGGATGCAGCGCCAGTACGACGCGTACATCCGGCACGAGGTCATCCCGTTCGTCCGCCACCACTGCCAGTCACCCGACGCGGCGATCTGGACGATGGGCGCGTCGCTGGGCGCGTATCATGCGGCGAACACCCTCTTCAAGTATCCCGACATCGTGAAGCGCTGCTTCGCCCTCTCAGGCGTGTACGACATGAAGCGCTTCATGAACGGCGCCTACGACGACAATTTCTACTTCAACAACCCCGTGGACTACCTCGCGAACGCCAGCGACCCGTGGATGCTCGGCCACCTGGCGACGTGCGACATCCACATCGCGACCGGCACCGGGCCTTACGAACACAGCGGCGAGGCGTACCGCCTCTCGGAGATCCTGGCCAGCCGCGGCATCCCGCATCACCTGGACGACTGGGGCCCGCTTGGCGGACACGACTGGCCGTACTGGAAGCATCAGATGCGGGAGTACCTGAAGGGCTAAGGGCTTTAGGGCTTAGGGCTAAGCGCTACGGGCCCAGGGCTCGTCGCGCAGCTCTGCATACCAAAAGCCCCCAGCCCTCAGCCCTGAGCCCTCTGCCCTCTAGAGGCCAAACCTTTCCATAAGGTAGCGTCCCTGGCCGATCACTTGTTCCTCGTCAATCCACACGTCACAGCCGCGCGTCAGGACGTCGATGTGCGTGCACGATTTCCACGGCGCTCCCGTCTGGCTGCCGTAGGGATCGCCGAACGCCAGGTGAACGCCGGGAATCTTCTCGTCCTGGAGCAGCACGCCGATCATCTCTTCGAGCGCGATGTTCGTGCCGAAGGCAATCTCGCCGACGCGATCGCTGTATTCGTCGGTGTGACAGTACTGCCAGAACTCGTGCTCGAGATCCTTGCGATCGCTGTGCGCGGATCGGAGACGGCCGCCGGCGATCTCGAGCGTGAGCGGGTTCGCCTGCAGGTCACCGTACTTCGGGCCGAAGTAGTCGCCGGCCGTTCCGTCGCAGACGAACAGGCCGTCGACGCTCAACGGTGTCGTGAAGACCTCGCCTGCCGGCAGGTTCGACCAGTAGCGCGTGTTGATCAAGCCGCTCGTCTTGACCCAGGTGAGCGCGGGATCGAAGGTCGCCGTCAGTGACGTGCCTGCCGGCGTCTTCACCCGCAGCTGCCTGGCGTGCGGCATCCGCTCGCACAGGCGCTGGCTCAGCTCGTCCACGAGCCGGTAGTCCGCGCGCATGCCCTGTTTCATGATCTGCGGTGTCACGCCCACCATGTGGGCGTAGCGAATCGCGCGACGCTCGACCACGGCGACGATCGCCATGCGGGCGCGCAGCTCTCCCTGCGCCGGTTGCACGCACAGAACGCCCGCGTCCGCTCGTTCCAACGCGTCAACGACCGCCGGAGGCGCGGCAGTCATGGGACGTTCGGCAACGTCCTCGATCAGCACCGCATCGCAGACTGCACCGATCTCTCCCAGCGCAACCGCGATGCTGGCTGCGACGTCGCTGCTCGCCTTGTCGGCAATCAGAGCGACCCGCTCGCCACGCTGCACACCCAGACACACTTCGACCGCGTTGCGCGCGCCAGGCGCGAGCTCGGCGGAGGGACTTCCGAACACAGACACGGACATATGGCTGTCGTTGATACCAGGGGCCAGGGATTAGGGACGTGGGGCCAGCCCAGCTCTTGATTCTACGACGAACGCCGGCACTTGACCTCCGCCTGACGTCACGTTGGCGAGGCCCGATGCGCTGAGACGGGTCAGATAGCCGGCGAGCCGGCCGCGGAAGACGTAGGGCGCGAAATCGACGAGCATGTCGCGCGACGCCGTTTGCACGCCGCCGGGCACGGCGGGATCGGTCTCGCACACCGGGAACATCTCGCGGCGGACGGCGATTCGCCGCTGGGCCACCCATCCGCGGCCTGCTCCGAGCGGAGTCGAGGGATCGCGTTCGGCAAGCGCGCGCGCGATGGTGGCGTCCCAATCGCTTTCGTTCGTCTCCCACCCGAGCGTGACGCCGGTACCGCCGTACTCGTCGTTGGGTTTGATCACGAACTCGCTGCGCCTGGCTCGCAGATGCGGAATCAAATCCACGGACTGGCCGTCGGCGACGACCCGCCGTTCCTCGACGAGCGCGGTCCACGGCACGTGCTGCCGGATCATCGCGCGCTCGCTCTCCGAGAACAGCATCTCGTGACGTGCGTCGGTCAGCACGGCGAAGAAGGCCTTCTTGTGCGGGATCTTGCAGCGCAACGAGTTGGCGACGCACACGGTCTTGCTTCGATAGGCATCGAGCAGCGCGCGGCATTCCGTCTCGCGCGCCACGATGTCGTTGATGAGGACGCGCCTGTACACCAGATCGATGCGCTCGCCCTTCGCGTACAGGCCGCGGCCCGCGGCGCCCGAGAAACGTGCGCCCGCCGCGAACTCGAGATCGCGTGGATCGCAGATGACCGTCGGCACCCCCAGCGCGGTAAAGGCATCACGCAGGATCTCGAACTCGCTGTAGGTTGGCACCTCGCGCCAGTCGACAATCGCGATTCGCGGCGGCGATGCCGTGCCGCCCCATTCCCGATAGCTCGCCACAAGGGCATCGAGGAGCGCTTCCACAGGACGGGCGAAGCGCGCATCGAATTGCTGTCGAAACGTGGCCATGACCGGCTCGCCGTCGAACAGCTCCGCCAGCCGCTGACTGTAGCCGGCACCCGCTGGCGACTCGGCATTGTATTCCGCGAACTGCAGCGAATCGGGAAGGATGAAGGCGTCCGCGCGCGCGGCGGTGCTGGTCGTCGCGTAGCCGGGATCGATGCGCGCCAGCCCGATCTCCGCCTCGCTGAGCGCGAGGTCGGTCAGCAGCTGCGGACGATCCGTCGACGCCACGTGCGCGACACGTTCACCGAGGGTCCAGAGCAGTTCCGCCACACCTCGCACCCGCGCTTCGTCGGCCGCGTCGAGAAAGAATGGACGCAGAAACGGACAAATCACGCGGTCGCCGAACCGCAGCCGGCGCTCGCGCATCTGCGCCGACAGGCGCGCGCACATCTCCGCGCCGTCGACGCCGGCAAGAAGCGCGCTCCAGTGCGCTTCTGGACTTGTCATCATCGTCATAGCTGATGGCTCAGAGCTGAGGGCATATGGTTCATGGTCAATGGGCGGCGCGGGCGCGGTTCGTCGACCATCGACCTTATGCCATCAGCCCTGAGCCATTAGCCATGTCAGATGGCCGAGCCAGAGGCGAGGCCTGTCATCTGCGCCCACCGAGGCCAGGTCTGCTGCGGGCGGCCGTTGAGCGCGCGGTCGATCACCATCTCCGCCATCTTCTGCACGCACATGTCGAAGTAGAACGGCGTGATGCGGTCGCGCTCGAAGTCGGGCGCGGGGTTGAGGAAGTCGATCGCGTACGGCACGCCGTCCTGCACGGCGAACTCGATCGTGTTCATCTCGTAGCCGAGCGCGTTGTTCAGCGTCTGCGCGTCGCGGACGATTCTCGCGCCGAGTTCGGCGGACAGGTAGCTGTGGTCCACCAGGTAGCGGCGCTGATGCGGATCGTAGGCGACCGGCGTGATATCGGTCTTGCCGAACGTGAAACAGCGGACGTACTGGTCGAAATGAATGAACTGCTGCAGCGTCATGCAGTACGGCGCGGTGCCGTCGTACGCCGCAATGAGATCCGCTTTGTTCTCCACCTTGTATACGTGCTTCCAGCCGCCGCCCGAGTACGGCTTCAGGATCGCGGGGCGCCCCACGTAGTCGAGCAGCCCGTCCCAGTCGATCGGATATCCCAGGTTGTGCAGCGACTCGGCCGTGAGATCGATGTCGGCCGGGTAGCCCTTTTGCGGCAGCACCACGGTTTTCGGCACCGCCACACCGAGCTTCTGCGCGATCGAGTAGTTGAAGAACTTGTCGTCGGCGGTCCACCAGAACGGGTTGTTGATGACGTAGGTGCCCTCGAGGACGGCGTGCTTCAGATACGCGCGGAAATACTCCACCTCGTGAGAGATGCGATCGACGATGACCTTGTAGCCGGACGGCTCCCCCATTTTCGTGCCGGTCAGCGACAGGAACTCCGCCGTGATCCCATGCGCCGCGCCGAGTTGGTTCACGCGGTCCAGGAACGCCGGCGGGAATGAATACTCACGTCCGCACAGAAGTCCGATTTTCATAAGCCCCCAGCCCTGAGCCCCATCCCGCCTAGACGTGATAGGTCTTCGCCGACTGCTCCACGCCGTCGCGCGTTTCGTCGACGAGCGACTGGACCACGGCGCGCAAATCGCCCGTGCGGCGGTAGACGTCGACCTGCTTCTCCGCGCTCGTCCCCTCGCTCACGATCTTGCGCACGTACTCGATCTCCCGCCGGCTTCCCAAATCGTCCACCACATCGTCGATGAACTCGAGGAGCTCGGAGGCGAGCTCACGCATCGGCACCTCGCGGCGCTTGCCGAAATCAATCAGCTTGCCTTCGATGCCCCAGCGCGCTGCGCGCCACTTGTTCTCTTCGATCAGCGCGCGATGGTACAGGCGGAATCCGAGATTCCGCTCGCGCAGCCGGTGCAGCTTGACGATGATCGCCTGGGCGAGCGCGGCGATCGCGATCGCCGCCTTCGGAGCAGTCGGCACGTCGCAGATGCGGAATTCGAGGGTGCCGAAGGTCGCCTGCGGCCGCAGGTCCCACCAGATCTTCTTGCCGTTGTCGATGCAGTGCAGTTCGACGAGCTGCTCGACGTACTGCTCGTACTCCAGCCACGACTGGAAGTGATCCGGGATTCCGGTGCGCGGGAAGCGGCGGAAGACCGTCGTGCGGTACGACTTCAACCCGGTGTCGCGCCCCATCCAGAACGGCGAGCTCGTCGACAGCGCGAGCAGGTGCGGCAGGAAGTACCGCGCCTCGTTCATCAGATCGATCATCGACGAAGGATCCGGCACGGCCACGTGGACGTGCAGGCCGAAGATCAGGAGCGATCGCGCGAGCTGCTGCAGTTCCTCGACGATGTTCTCGTACCGCTCGCCCGGCGAGATCACCTGGTCCATCCAGGTCGAGAACGGATGCGTGCCGGCCGCGGCGATGCGCAGCCCGACGCGCTCCGCGGCGTCGGCGAGATCGCGCCGCGTGCGGATGATTTCCGTCGCGAGCTCCTCGATCGATCCGCAGATCTTGGTGCCGACCTCCACGATCGATTGATGCATCTCGCGCTTGATGTGATCGCCGAACGCCGGCGCGCTCGACGCAAGCAGCTCTGAGACATGCGACCGCAGTTCCCAGGTCGTCGGATCGACGATCTGGAATTCTTCCTCGACGCCGACGGTGAAGGAGTGGCTCATGGTCCGTTCGCGCTGCCTATGATAGTCCGGTGATGCGCGGCCCTTATGCGCCTTTTAGATGGGCTGGCCTTCTGCTTGCACCACCGGTGCTTTCAAAGGCGGGCTTATCCCATGAACGCGGCTTCCTCTGTCCTGTCCCGGGTTCACCCTGTCTCAGACAGGCGACATTTCTCTGTTCCGGCAGTTCCGACCAAAGCCACGCGGCGGCGGATCCTCGTCGTCGAGGATGAAGCGCCCATACGGGAACTGCTTCGTCTGCATTTGTCTCTTGCGGGCTTCGACATCGAAGAGGTTTCGGACGGTACCGCCGCCCTCGAGCGAGCCCGCGCGGACAAGTTCGATCTCATCGTGCTCGACGTCATGGTCCCCGGCCTCGACGGCATCACGCTGTGCCGCGCCATTCGCTCGCAGAGCGTCAATACCGCAAGCGCCGTGATGATGCTCACGGCGCGCGGCAGCGAAGCGGACAAGGTGCTCGGCCTCGAAAGCGGCGCTGACGACTACCTGACCAAGCCGTTCAGCATTCGCGAGATGGTCGCGAGAGTGGGCGCCATCCTCCGGCGGAACGAGCGGATCGACGGACCTCCGTCTCCTGCCGCCGCTCGGCATGTCCGATCGCGCGACGTCGCGCTGGATCCGGAGCGCCGCGAAGCAATCGTGCGCGGTGGGGTCGTCGAGCTGACCAAGCAGGAATTCGATCTCTTTTATCTGCTCGCCGCCAGGCCCGGGATTGTCTTCAGCCGCTCGGCGCTGCTGACGAAGGTGTGGACGGACGATACCTACGTGACCGAGCGGACGGTGGACACCGTCATCAGCCGCCTGCGGCGGAAGGTCGAGCGCGACGCGCAGAATCCGGAGCTCATCCTCACCGCCTGGGGCGTCGGCTACAAGTTCGTCGACGTCGAATGATGCCGAGGCTCGGCTGACTGGTGCGGCAGCACGATCGTGAACGCCGTGCGGCCGGGCTCGCTGGTCGCGCGGATCGATCCGTGGTGCCGCTCCACAATTGCTCTCGAAATCGGCAATCCCAGACCGCTGCCTGTCGACTGCCGTCCCCGCAATCCGTCCGGCTTTCGGAACCGTTCGAACACGAATGGCAGAGCGCCCCCGTCGATTCCGGGCCCTGAGTCGATGACCGACAGGACGATCGCATCGCCGTCGCATTCGGCCCGCAGCTCCACTCGGCCCCCGAACGGCGTGTAGATGAGCGCGTTCGCGAACAGGTTCTCGACGACCTGTTCGATCCGATCCGGATCGGCGACCACCTGATCCGCCTCCGCATCCACCCAGACATCGACTTCGATCTGCCGGACGCGTGTTTCCCGTTCATGCCGCAGCATCACGTGCTGGAACACGCGTTCGACGGCAAACAGCCGCGTGTCCAACGTGCCGACACCGCTTTCGAGGCGCGCCAGGTCCAGCAGATCTTCGACGAGCCGGTCGAGGCGGACGGTCTCCCGCTCGAGCGTCTGGAAATATCGCGTGCGCGTGATCTCGTCGAGATGAGGCCCCGTCATGCGGAGCGTCTCGAGGTAGCCGCGCATCGCGGTCAGCGGCGTTCGCAGCTCGTGCGACACGTCGACGAGCAACTGGCGCCGCGATCGATCCGATGCGTCCGACGCTTCGTCCCGGCGCGCGAGATCCACGCGAATCCCAGAGGACGCCGCCTCCAGCGTGCGCAAACGGGCGCGCACCAGCGACAGCGCCACCGCCGTCACGATAAATGCGGGGATTATGAGAAGCGTGACGGCGGCGGACGCGGACATCCCATTTCATTATCCGGCTGGCATCGCGGCAGAATACGGGGCCACGGTCTTTTCATCAGCGCGTCACGCTTTTGCAAGAACCGATCGGGGAATCGGCGACAATGAAACCCACATGAGACGCTGGCGTGTGCCGCTGATTCTCGCGGCCTGCTTTGTTTTTCGATTGCTCTTCGGCCTTTCGCGCGAGTTCTTCTTCGAGGACGAGACGCAGATCTTCCTCCTCGGTTTCCGCTATTACGCGACAGGCGACTGGCCCTACTTCGGCCCCGACGTCGTCTGGACGCGCAGCGAGATTCCCGGTGCGCTCCAGGCGCTGCTCGTCGGCCTTCCCTTTCGAGTCGCGGCAATCCCCGAGGCGCCCTTCGTGCTGCTGAACCTGATTTCGTTTTCCGCGCTCTGCACGCTCGCGTGGTATGTCTGCAAACTGCGACCGGCGACGCCGCGCTGGCTGATCTGGGGATGGTTCCTGACCGTTCCGTGGACGCTGCAGTTCTCGACGCATCTCATCAACACGTCGTTCATCCTCGCGCCGGCGATCCTCTTCTTTCTCGGTTTCTTCGAGTCGCTCCCTGCCTTCAGTCTGCAATTGGTCCCGGCGCCCGCGGCCTTCGCCGCGATGGGCATGGGGATCGCCTGGGTGATGCAGATTCACATGTCGTGGCCGCTGCTCCTGCCATTTGCCGCGTGGGCGTGGTTCAGCCGTCGATCGGACGGGCTCGCGCGGATGGCGCTCGACGCCGCGTCTTTTGTTGCGGGCGCGCTGATCCCCGGCCTCTTTCTGCTCCCGACGCTCGCGGGATACGGCATGAACGCGGGGTCGGGCGGGGTGCTTCGCAACATCCACCTGCACCTGGTCAATCCCTGGATCGTCGCGACCACCCTCGCCCGCTTTCTGTCGTTTCCGAGTCTCGAGATTGCTCGGTTCATCGAGACCGACGGCGCCAAGCGGCTCGAGTTCTTCCAGCGCCATCTCTGGCTCGCGCCCGCGGCCGCCGTTGTGTGGGCGATCGGCACCGTGCAGCCACTCTGGATGCTCGTAGACGCCTTCCGGCCTGCGCGGCGATGGCCGTCCGCGATGCCGCAGGTGCAATGGCAGGCGCTGCGGCGTCTCGTGCTCGCCGCGGTCCTGCTCGTTTACGCGAGCTACTGGTTCGTCATGGAGCCGCCGCAGGCGCACGCGTTCTACATCCTGTCGCCGATCGCGTTCGTCTTCGCGGCCTACTGGTGGACGTTCGTCGACTCGCCGCGTGCCCGGCGGATCGCCGCCAGCGTGATCGCGCTGAGCGTCGCGTTCCACGCGGGGCTAGCCGTCACGGAAGGTCCCGAGCTCTCCCTGTACAAGAATCGGGAGGTCGTCGCCACGGCGGTGCGCCTCAAGGCGCCGGAAATGTTCGCGCACCGGCGCGACTTCGCGATTGGCGGCGGACCCGTTGCGCTCTCGGATCCGGCCCGCCCGTACGATCCGACGCGGGACTTCCAGGTGCTCGAGGCCGCGCAGCGGATGGGACCGCGGCGGTCGCTGCACTGGACGATCACCGTCCAGAATCGCAGCGGCGTCGTCGCGTTTCGCGATCCGCTCTACATCACGACATATGTGAACGAGCAAGGCGGGGTCGTCGAGGAACGGCACGAGCGGATCAAGGACATCTTCCAGCCCGGCGAGAAGCGGACGATCGAACTGAACGACGGTTTCGCGGGACCGCCGTTCGCGAAGGCCACGCTCCGGATCGCCGCCGCGGAAGCGCTCTTACCGGTACCGCGATGATTCGTCAGATGCCGGGTTCCGCGTTCCGCGGTGCAGGGTTCCGCGTTCGACGGTTCCGGGGCTGGGTGCGAGTAGCGAGTTCAGGTGGCTAGCGCACCCTGAACCCTGCACCAGGAACCCGCACTCTGTCTAGTAATGCGTGACGACGACGGTGTACGTGATCGGCGCGCTCTGGTTGCCGACGTCGTACACCATCAAGCAGTACTGCCCCGCGTTGATCGTGCCGTTGAGTTGCGGCGTGGCACCGGCAGACGTGGTGGTGAATCCCCCCGACGACAGCTGGCACGTGCCGCCCACCAGCGTGCCAACCCCGATGCCCATCGAAATCGTCGCGGGTGGACCGGCTGACGTGAGATCGACGCTGATGGCGAACCCGCTGGACGTGACGGTGAACGGCTTGGAGTCGTTCGACCCCACCTGCACCGTCCCCGAGAAATTCTCGGTGACCAGCGGCGATGATGGCGTGGTCGGTAACGTGGTGGAACTGTCGCTGGAGGAGTCGGAACAGGCGGCGGCCGACAACGCCGTGGCGACGATCAGGCACGCAATGGTCTGTCTCACGTTCACCCTATTAGAGAACGTTTATGTGTCATAACCGTGGCGAGGGTTAGACAAGAGTAACGCGTTTACGGCCCGGATTTCGTCCTGATTCACCGTGTGCCCCATGCGGGGATAGATCCGCTCGTCGACGGGGGCGCCCATCCGCCGGAACACGTCCGCCGTCTCCCGGACCCGTGCCAGCGGGATGTGGGCGTCGACATCGCTGCAACCCAGGAACACCGGTGCCCCCGCCAGCGACCCGGCGTAGTCGCGCGGGGTGCCCGGCGGTCCGATCAGTCCCCCGCTCAGGCCGACGATGGCGGCGTACGGCTGCGGGTGCCGCGCGGCAAACTCCAGCGACAGACACGCGCCCTGCGAGAAACCCAGCAAGCCAATCCGCTCGTACGGAACCTGGCGCGCGACCAGACTGTCCACGAGCGCCGCGATGACGCGGAGTCCCGACGTGATCCCGGGCTCGTTGTCCTCCAGCGGCGCCAGAAACGAGTATGGGTACCAGGTCCGGCCCGCGGCCTGCGGCGCCAGGAACGCCACGTCTGTCGTGCCGAACTCGCCGCCCAGCGCGAGGATGTCTTCCGCCGATGCGCCGCGCCCGTGCAGCATGATCATGGTCAGTCGCGCGCTCGAAGGCTCGGGCCCGAGCGTCAGCACCGGCTGGCCAAGGTGGGGGTCGGTCTCAGACAGTGGCGTCACCGGGGTGTTTTCTCCAACGCCGCCCGATTCCACCGCGCGAGCGTCGCGGCCTGATCGTACGTGCTGTCGACGAACGCCTCAATCGCGTGCTCTGGCGATTCGGACTTGCGGACGGTTTCATACGGGAGGATGAACTCGCCGAGCTCGCCGTGGTAGAACGCGCCGCGCGGCTGGACGCGAGCGGTCTTGAGTCCCGGCGGCTCCGGAACGGCGTACGCGTAGAAGGACGGCTCGAGCACCGGTCCGCTGCCGAACCAGAAACCGTGACTGATGACTTCCTGCGAGTACGCCTCGCGCATGAAGGCCGGGCCCTCCCGCGGCGGAGCCGGCCGGCCGGAAAACCTGGTGACCGCCAGATCGAACCCGCCCCAGAAGAAATGCACCGGGCTGCACTTGCCGACGAACTCGCAGCGCGAGCCTTCGAAGACGCGCCCCACTTCCGACAGGATGGTCCAGCAGCGGCGCGCGTGCACCGGATCGTAGGTGTGGTGCGCCTCGTCCTTGTCGAAGCGCACCGGCGCGGGAATCTCGACCGGCATCGGCCAGATCTTCACCGGCAATTCCATCGCCGTCATGGTGGACATCACGTCCGCGTAGAAGTCGGCGACCGAACGCGGCGCGAGCGCCACGTGCTGCACGAGTCCGTCGGAGGTCCGGATCATCAGCCGATGATCGAGGAAGTCGAACTCCATCGTGAACGTACGCGTCCCGTAAGGCAGCGTGCGCGTCGACAGGCCGCGGGCCGTCAGTTGCAGCGCCACCGCCCAGGACTGATTCAGCGGCGGCGCCTGCGCTAGCGCGATCTTTCCGACAATCTGCGTCCACATGTGGAGCGTGGCGTAGGTGTCTTTCCACTCGTCATAGGGCAGCGATGGCCACTGTTCGTTTTCGGTCACCATGATCGTCACCTGGATTATGCCAGAATGACCGCATGCGCACGATGACAGCAACCTCGTCTCGATCGATTGCACTCGCGGCGGCGCTGATCGCCCTGACGATCACGATCGGAGCACAGACGCGCGACCGATCGCAGACCCCCGACAAGTTCAAGTGGAACCTGGCGGAGATCTATCCGACCGACGCCGCGTGGAAAACCGCCAAGGATGGGCTCGCCGCCGATCTGCCGAAGCTGCGACAGTTTCAAGGCAAGCTCGCGTCGTCGGCCGGCACACTCGCGGACGCGCTCGACCTTCAGGCCGGATACTCCAAGACGCTCGCGCGGCTGTACAGCTACGCCAGCCTTTTGGCAGATCAGGACACGCGCGACTCCGCGCACGAAGGCATGCGCCAGGAGATGAACCAGCTCGCCGCTGCGTTCGGCGCCGAGTCGTCGTTCATCGAGCCCGAGCTGCTGAAGGGCGGTGAAGACAAGGTCAAGACGTTCGTCTCGGGCGAGCCGCGCCTGAAGGTCTACAGCTTCTACCTGTCCGACGTATTCCGCAGGGCACCGCACACGCTGAGCGACGCTGAAGAAAAACTGCTCGCCGATGTCGGACCGCTGGCCGGCAATCCGTCCAGCCTCTACAACATTCTGTCGAACGCGGACTTCCCGTACCCGACCGTGACGTTGAGCACCGGCAAGAGCGTCAAGATCGACAACGCCGCCTACAACGAATTGCGCGCGCTGCCGAACCGCGCCGATCGCGAAAAGGTCATGTCGGCCTTCTTCAAATCGCTGGGCGCGTTCGGCCGGACGTTCGGCACGTCGATGAGCGGCGAGGTGCAGAAGGTGCAGTTCTTCACCAAGGCGCGCAAGTACCCGTCGGCGCTCGCATCACAGCTCGATGGTCCGAACATCCCGGAGTCGGTCTATACGCGCCTCGTCGATGGCGTGAACCGGAACCTGCCGGCCTTTCATCGCTACCTGCAGCTGCGCGCGCGCATGATGAAGGTCGATTCGCTGCACTATTACGACCTCTACGCACCGCTGGTCGCGTCGGTCGATCTGAAATACACGCCGGGCGAAGCGCAGAAGCTGGTCCTCGCGGCGGTGGCGCCGCTCGGAACCGACTACCAGGCCACCATCGGTCGCGCCTTCGACAGCCGATGGATCGACTTGTACCCGAACGAGGGGAAGGCGTCAGGCGCCTATTCGGACGGCAGCGTGTACGACGTGCATCCCTACATGCTGATCAACTACAACGGCCAGTACAACGATGTCAGCACGCTCGCACACGAACTTGGCCACACGATGCAGAGCTACTACTCCAACAAGACGCAGCCGTATCCGCTGTCCGGCTATCCGATCTTCGTTGCGGAGGTCGCCTCCACGTTCAACGAGTCGCTGCTGATCGACTACATGCTCGGTCAGATCAAGGACGATGACACGAGGCTGTCGCTGCTGGGGAACTACCTGGAGAACATCAAGGGCACGGTGTTCAGGCAGACACAGTTCGCCGAGTTCGAGCTGCGGATGCACGAGATGGCGCAGAAGGGCGAGGCGATCACCGGCGACGCACTCGCGAAGCTGTACCTGGATATCACGAAGAAGTACTACGGCCACGACCGCAAGATCTGCATCGTCGACGACTACGTCGCGAACGAGTGGAGCTACATTCCACACTTCTATCGCGATTTCTACGTCTTCCAGTACGCGACGTCGTTCACGGCTTCGTCGGCCCTTGCCGAAAAGGTGAAGGCGGGCGATCCAGAGGCGAAGAAGCGGTACCTCGCGTTCCTGTCCGCCGGCGGATCGAAGTATCCCGTGGATCTGCTGAAGGACGCCGGCGTCGACATGACCAGCGACGAGCCGCTCGACCTGACGATTCGAAAGATGAACCAGATCATGGACGAGATGGAAAAGATCCTGGCGAAGAAGACGCGATAACCGCGAGACACACGGAAAGAAGGAACCGCGGAGCGCGCCAAGACCGCAGAGAATGATTTTCTCAGCGGTCTCCGCGGTCTCTGCGGTTTCTTCCTGTCGTTGCCTCAGTGTGACAGGAGCGGCTGCACCAAATCCACGACGCCGCTCCAGATAATCGCGACGCCGACGCACAGGAGGATGAAGGACGACAGCCGCAGGAACACAACGGTGCCCGTGTCGCCAAGGTACGCGATCAGCCGCGACGAGAAGCGATAGCTCAGAAACACGGTCAGCGACACGATCAGGACGCCGACGAGAGCCGCGGCCACTTCGCCCAACGTCCGGGCGCCGCTGCTTGGGGCCCTCGCGCCAAGCGTGATGGCCACCGAGATCGAGCCCGGCCCCACCGTCAACGGAAACGTCAGCGGATAGAACGCGCGCCGTGCGACCTCTCGCTCCCAGGCGTCGACCGGATCAGGATTCGTCGTGCCGCTCTCGTCGTGGTTGAGGAGCCGCCACCCGTTGGCGGTGACGAGCAGTCCGCCCGCCACGCGCACGATCGGCAGCGACACGCCGAAGATGCGCAGCACGTAGGTGCCGACCAGCATCGCCGACATGAGCATCAGAAACGAATTCCGGCCGACGGCAGCGGCCAGGTTGCGGCGGGCGGCGCTCGGCAGGTCGGCCGTCATCGACAGAAAAATCGGCGCCGAGCCGAGCGGGTTCACGATTGGCAACAGTGCCGCGAGTGTGAACAGCACCGCATTTCCGTAATCAAACAATTCGCGTTGCATCTTTCGTGCGTTTCGAGCGTTCCGTGATTTTCGCGTGTTTCGTGCGTTTCGTGTGCTTTCGTGCGTTTCGTGATTGTAGTGGCTTGGCGATCCGTCCGTTTGCGTTTCCGGCCGAGGCGGCGTATCTTGCGGTTGGCCTAAGCGCTGCGCCACTCGCAGCGCGCGGGGGAACCACGCAACTGGGGCGAGTCGGCCGAGTGCCGTAGGACACTTCTGAGTCCAAGCCCGTCAGCTAACCCCGCCGGCGATTCACGGAAGCACGCCTTGCGTACCCTTCCCGTTAGAGATCGCGAATGTCTGAAGACGTTCCGTTTTCGCTCAAGCGTTTCCTCGTCGGCCAGCCGATTCCTTCCCATCTCGCACACCATGAGCGGCTGTCCAAAGTCACCGGCCTCGCCGTCCTCTCGTCGGACGCGCTGTCCTCGGTGGCGTATGCCACCGACTTCATCCTCGCGACGTTGGTGGTCGCGGGGCTGGGTGCCTTCGTCTACGCGGTCCCGATCAGCTTCGTCATCGCGGCGCTGCTGGCGATCGTCGCCTTCTCGTACCGCCAGACGATTCACGCGTATCCCACCGGCGGCGGCGCGTATATCGTCGCCAAGGAAAACATCGGCGACAACGCCGGGCTGATCGCAGCGGCATCGCTGCTGGTCGACTACACGCTGACGGTAGCGGTCAGCATTTCCGCCGGCGTGCTGGCGATCACGTCCGCCTTACC
>DASSGK010000112.1:0-10980 GCA_035693505.1 Vicinamibacterales bacterium | reverse complement strand
AAATTCGACAAGGCCGGCGGTGGCAATCGGGAGCTCGTACTGAGAAATCTGGTAGCCCTTGGGCAGGTCCGGATAGAAGTAGTTCTTGCGCGCGAAGACGGAGTACGGCTGCACGGCGCACCCGAGCGCAAGGCCGGCGCGAATCGCCATGTCGACCGCCGAACGGTTCAGCACGGGCAACGCGCCTGGAAGACCGAGGCAGACAGGACAGATGTGCGTGTTCGGCGCAGCGCCGAACGCCGCGCTGGATCCGCAGAAAATCTTCGTAGCGGTGAGCAGCTGCGCGTGGATTTCGAGGCCGATGACCGCCTCGAAATCACCTGTGGCCGACTCGCTCAGTTGATGCGCCGGGGAAGACAACCGCGAGCCCACGAAGTCACCAGCGAGCCGGCGTCAGGCATTGGGTCCCGCGGCCAGCACTTCCGCGGTGACGCCCTGCTCGAAGGTCTTGAAGTTCTCGACGAACATCTTCGCCAGCTTCGTCGCCTGCTGGTCATACGCCGCCGCGCTCGGCCACGTCCCCCGCGGCTTCAACACGTCGGCCGGGACTCCCGGACAGCTGGCCGGGATCTCGAGATTGAAGATCGGATCCTTCTCGAAAACCGTCCCATCGAGCGCACCTGACAACACGGCACGGATCATCGCCCGCGTATAGCCGATCTTCATGCGGGTGCCGACGCCGTACGGACCTCCCGTCCATCCCGTGTTCACGAGCCACACGCGAGCGTCGTGGCGCGCGATCTTCTCGCCAAGCATTCGCGCGTATCGGCTCGGATCGAGCGGCAGAAACGGAGCGCCGAAGCAGGTGCTGAACGTCGCCTTGGGCTCGGTCACGCCTTTTTCGGTGCCCGCGACCTTGGCGGTGTAACCCGAGAGGAAGTGGTACATCGCGGCTTCCGGCGACAGACGCGAGATCGGAGGCAGCACGCCGAACGCATCGGCCGTCAGCATGATGACGTTGCGCGGATGACCGCCCTGGCCCGATGCCACCGCGTTGTCGATGAACGAGATCGGGTACGCCGCCCGCGTGTTCTCGGTGTACCGATCGTCGTCGAGATTGAGTTGCCGCGTCACATCGTCTACGACGACGTTTTCGAGGACGGTCCCGAAGCGGCGGGTCGTCTGGTAAATCTGCGGTTCGGCATCAGCCGACAGGCGAATCGTCTTCGCGTAGCAGCCGCCTTCGAAATTGAACACGCCCCGATCGCTCCACCCGTGCTCGTCATCGCCGATCAGCATCCGATCGGGATCGCTCGACAGCGTCGTCTTGCCTGTGCCGGACAGGCCGAAGAACAGCGCGGTGTCACCGGCCTTGCCGATGTTGGCCGAACAGTGCATCGGCAACACGTTCCGCAGCGGGAGGATGTAGTTCAGCACCGAGAAGATCGACTTCTTCATCTCGCCGGCGTAGCTGCTGCCGACGATGATTACGAGCTTCTTGGCAAAGTTGAGCGCGATCATGACGTCGGAGTTGCTGCCATGCCGCGACGGGTCGGCCTTGAACGTCGGCGAGTCGATGATCGTGAACTCGGGCGCAGCCGCGTCAGCCGCCGCAGGATCGTCGATGAACAGGTTCCGGCAGAACAGGTTGTGCCAGGCGAATTCGTTGATGACGCGCACCGGCAAGCGATACGCGGGATCGGCCCCCGCGAAACAATCGAGAACGAACAGTTCTTTTCCGGTGAGCGAGCTGAGCACATCCTTGTGCAGAGCGTCGAATTGCGCCGGCTCGATCGGCCGATTCACCTTGCCCCACGCGATCTCACCTGCGCTCGTCGGCTCGCGAACCACGAACTTGTCGTTCGGCGAGCGGCCCGTGTGCTGTCCCGTCCGGCACGCCAGGGGTCCCTCGGCGGCGATCACGCCTTCGTTTCGACGAACCACTTCCTCGTACAGCACAGCTGCGGACAAATTCCAGCGCGCCCGATCGGTCCGGATGCCTTCCTGCTCCAGACCACCTGCGCGATCAACATCGGTGCTCATCAAACGCTCCCTAAGATTCGAAGAGCCAGCAACATACAGACAATCCGCCGATCGTACTCTGCAGGATGAGTCCCGTCAACAACTCCGCGGGATGCGGTAAACTGTAAACGTCTGCCGGAACGCATCGTAATCCTCTATGAATGACGCGCACCCCGCGGCCGAACTCGACGCCACAGACATTCCTGCCCGGCCGGCTGCGGCCGTACGCCGGGGACCTGCGGCGCCGCTTTCTGAAGATTCCCTTCTTGCCGTGGAAATTCGCGGTCTCGTCGAACGCGGCCAGATGGATGAGGCCCGCGAGCGGTTCGGAGAGCTCGTCACCCTTCATCAGCGTCGCGCGTCGAGAATCGCCTATCAGTATCTGCGCGACGCATCGGAGGCCGACGAAGCGGTCCAGGACGCGTTCCTCAAAGTGTTTTCACACATTGGCTCATATCGTGAAGCGTGGCCGTTTGAGGTCTGGTTCACGCGAATTCTCATCAACGGGTGCCTGGATCGCCGCAAGGCACGAAGCCGGCGCGACCGCTGGTTCGTTGGTGGCGAGGTCTCGAGCGCTGACGAAGCCCGGGCATCGGCGGCCACGACGAAATCGGATCCCGAGCACCGGCTGCTCTCTCGTGAGCGCCGGGCACGGCTGGCCGGCGCGATCGACCGTCTCGACGGACGACAGCGGACGGTCTTCATGTTGTGCCACTACGGCGATTGCACGCCGAGGGAAGTCAGCGTCATGACGGGGCTGAACGAATCCACCGTCCGCGTTCATCTGTTCCGCGCCGCGCGCAAGCTGCGCGGCCTGCTCGGAGGACAACCGTGATCCACCGCGCGTCTCACCTCCAGGAAGAACGGCTGTTCGAATCGTACCTGGCGGAACGGTCCGGCGAGGCGCTCGATCCGCCGGTCGCCGAACATCTGGCCGATTGCGCGTCGTGCGGCACCCGCTATGCCGAGCTCACGACCTTCATGGACACGCTGCGCCGCGACGGCGACGCCGAAGCCGACGCCATCTTCACACCCGAGCGCCTGCGCGTTCAGCAGCAGCAGATCCTCCGGCGGATGTCGCTGGTCGGGCGGCCCGCGCGCGTCCTCAGCTTTCCCGGACGCATCGTCCGGCGCACGATAGACGCGTCGACGTCGCGCACCGCGCCGCGATGGGCCGCCGCCGCAGCGGCCGCCGGACTGTTCGTGGGAGTGGCGGTTGGTGCTTCGTTCCCATGGAGCTCGCGCCCGGCAGCGGGCCAGCGTCCCATGATCCAGGCCAAGGTGTCGCCGAGACCGGAAAGGGGCACTGGAGGCGTGGACAAAGTCGAGATCGCAACCGACGACGCCTTCCTCTCGGACCTCGAGGTCGCCCTCGAGCGGCCGCACACGCGCGAACTGCTGGCCTTCGACGCGCTCACGCCGCACGTTCGCGAGGTTCGAGATCAGCGTTAGGAACAAGCCGGGGTTCAAGGTTGATGGTTCAGGGTGCAGGGTGCTAAACCCGGAACCCCCGAACCCGGAACCCGGAACGAACCCCGAACCCGGCACCATGAACGCTGAAACCCGAATCCGCTACTGATGCCGTCCCTCATCTTCCGAAAGGGCCTCGATCTGAAGCATGCCGTGGCCGGCATGCTCGCCGACAACTATCACAGCGCGATCGTCGAACAGATCAAGGCGAACAACTTCACCCATCACGCTGGACGCCTTACCGTGCACCTCGCGCGCGAGTTCGGTTTCTGTTACGGCGTGGATCGCGCGGTCGACTACGCGTACCAGACGCGCGAGCGGTTTCCCGACCGCCGCGTTTTTCTCACCGGCGAAATCATCCACAACCCTCACGTGAACGACAAGCTGCGGTCGATGGGGATCCGGTTCCTCACCGACGAAGGCGAAGACGCCGATTCTCTGTCAGACGAGGACGTCGTCATCCTGCCGGCCTTCGGCGTGACCGTCGCCATGCTCGAGCGATTCGCCAAACGTGGCTGCACGATGATCGACACGACGTGCGGGTCCGTGCTCAATGTCTGGAAGAACGTGCGCCGCTACGCGGAAGGCGGCTACACCTCGATCATCCACGGCAAGATGTGGCACGAGGAGACCCAGGCCACGGCGTCGCACGCGGTGCAGTACGGCGGAAAATTTCTGGTCGTCTTCGACCGTGCCGAGACCGACATCGTCTGTGACTACATCCGCCGCGGCGGCGATCGCGAGGCGTTCCTGCAGCGTTTCGGGAAGGCCGCGTCGGCGGGCTTCGACCCCGACGTCGATCTTCAGCGCATCGGCCTGGCCAACCAGACGACGATGCTGATGACCGAATCGCTGGAAATCGGCGAGATGATCTGCGCGGCCATGCGCGACCGGTACGACGATGCGGGGCTTGCGGAGCACTACCAGGCCTTCGACACCATTTGCAGCGCGACTCAGGACCGGCAGGACGCCGTGGTGGCGCTCCTTCGCGAACAGGCCGTGGACCTGATGATCGTCATTGGCGGCTACAACAGCAGCAACACGGCCAACCTCGCCCGCCTGTGCCACGCATCGCGTCCGACCTTTCACATTGCCGATCCCGACTGCCTGGTGTCCCCGGACGAGATTCGGCACCGCCCGATCGGCTCGAAAACTGAGGCCACCGCCAGCGGCTGGCTTCCGCTCGATCGGCCGGTGTCGATTGGCCTGACGTCGGGGGCGTCCACCCCCGACAACCTGGTCGGAGCCGCCATCAGCAAACTCAGCGCGTTCTGCGCCTAAACGCCTGTCGGCACGCCGGTTCCGTCGTAAAAAGTTGTCTCCCGCTAAACAGTTACGGTCTAGGCGTCGTAGTCCCTCAAGTAACTGCTTTCTCAGAGGTTTACGCATGAGGCAGACTTGGACGCACAGGCTGCTGCCGGCGCTCGTCGTATTGGCGATTGCTGTTCCGGCACGCGGACAGTCGTTCGGCTTCGCGTGGTGGAAAGATGCGCAATTCCAGCACGACCTGGGGCTGACGGCGGACCAGTCCACACGAATCGACGCCATTTTCGAGGCAGCGATTTCGCAGCTCCGGTCGAAGAAACAGGAGCTGGACCGGCAGGAAGAGGAATTGTCGAAGCAGATCGCCGCCGGCGCCGACGAGGCGCTCGTCAGCAAGCAGGTCGACAAGGTCGAGGCCGTTCGCTCGAACATGAACAAGATGCGGACGTTGATGCTGCTGAGGGAGCGTCAGGTGTTGACGCCGGACCAGCGGGTCAAGTTGAACAAGCTCCACGAAGAGTGGGAGCGCAATCACAAGAGGCCGTCACAACGGGACGTCAAGTAATGGAGAGACTGGGAATGAAACGGAACGGTTCAATCGGGTTGCTCACCGCGGTCCTCGCTGTGTCGGGTCTCGCCCCGTCCGTGCGCGCGCAGCAACTGTCCGACACGCATATTCGCGAGCTGATCAAGCAGGCGG
Source organism: Vicinamibacterales bacterium (assembly GCA_035693505.1). Classification (GTDB taxonomy): domain Bacteria; phylum Acidobacteriota; class Vicinamibacteria; order Vicinamibacterales; family CAVVIG01; genus CAVQFC01. The sequence goes on along the minus strand of DASSGK010000112.1, from coordinate 5,585 downwards.
CCGCCGGGGTTGCCGCGAACCCGCAGGCACAGGCTCCGGCACCCGCGCCCGGCGATACGCGTTCCGCGATGGACTTGACGCTCGACGAAGCGGTCAAGCTGGCGCTCGACCGCAACCTCGACATCGCGGTCCAGCGGCTGAACCCCGAAATCGCCGATATCGGCGTCGCAAGAATCCGCTCGATCTACCATCCGTCGCTCACCTCGACGATCAGCGGATCCGGTCTGTCGCAGCTGCCGACCAGCCAGCTGATTGGCGGCACCAACGTCATCCAGGACACGCAGACCATCAATGGCGGCATCGCGCAGAGCGTGCCCTGGGGCGGCGGCTCTTTCTCCGTCGCGTTGAACAACTTCCGTCAGACGAGCACGAGCAACAACGTGCTCTTCAACCCGCAGATTCAGTCCGTGTGGTCCGGCGTCTACACGCAGCCGGTGCTTCGCGGCTTCCGCACCGACACCACACGGCAATCGCTCGGCGTGCAGAAGGTGAACCGCGACATTTCCGACGTGCAGCTGCGCGCCACGATCACCAACACCGTCTCCAACGTTCGCAACGCCTATTGGGACTACGTCTTTGCAGTCCAGTCGGTCGACGTGGCCAAACAGTCGGTGGATCTGGCCATGCAGCTGGTCAAAGACAACCAGACGCGCGTCGAGGTGGGGACCATGGCGCCGATCGATGTCGTCCAGGCGCAGTCGCAGGCGGCGACGCAGCAGCAGAATCTCGTGGCGGCGCAAGGCGCGATGCGCACCGCGGAACTGGCCCTCAAGCGCTTGATAGTCGGCGGTCAGCAAGATCCCAACTGGAATCTGCGATTGAATCCGGTCGACCGTCCCGACTTCCGTCCTGAGGCGATCGACCTCGAAGCCGCCGTGCGACGCGCGCTGGCCGAGCGGACGGATCTCGACATCGCCAAGAAGAACATGCTGGGGAACGACATCACGCTGAAATACCTGAAGGATCAGCTCCTGCCGCAAGCCGATTTCCAGGCGACTTACGGCTTCGCGGGCATCGGCGGCACCCAGTGTCAACGCAATGCGTCGCTCGGCGGAGACTGCATCGTCATCCCCGGCGGCGTCACCGATACGTTCTCGACCCTGTTCAACAGCAAGTATCCGCGGTGGACTGTTGCGATGAACTTCTCGTATCCGCTCGGGACGAGCTCCCAGGAAGCCTCTGTCGCGCGCGCCCGGGTTCAGCTGAACCAGGTGCAGGCCCAGGTTCATCAGATCGAACTGCAGGTGGCGACCGACGTCACCAACGCGGCGATCAACGTGCAGAGCGGCATCGAGCGCGTGCAGGCGGCGCAGGCCGCGCGGGAGTTCGCACAGAAAACGCTCGAGGCCGAACAGAGCAAGTTCGAGGTCGGCATGTCGACCAACTACAACGTGATTCTGACGCAGCGCGATCTGGCGACCGCGCAGACCAACGAGCTCCAGGCGATCCTGAACTACCGCAAGGCGCTCGTCGAGCTCGAGCGGCTGCAGCAGACAACCTTGCAGAGCCTGAACATCTCGATCCTGTCACCGCAGTAAACGAGACGCGCCACCCATGAAACGAGCACTCATCGGGCTGTTGATCGTGCTGGCCATTGGAGCCGGCGCCGGTGCGTACTACATCCGCCGCGGCGGACCGGAGTTCCAGGTCAACACCTCGCCCATCACCCGGGGCGACATCGTCGACACGGTGGGCGCATCGGGAACGCTGCAAGCCGTCACGACCGTGCAGGTGGGCAGCCAGGTCTCGGGCAACATCTCGTTTCTGGGCGCCGATTTCAATTCCATCGTCAAGAAGGGACAGGTCATCGCGCGGCTCGATCCATCGTTGTTCGACGCGCAGCTGCAACAGGCCCGCGCCAACCTGCAGCAGACGCGGGCCAACCTCGCGAAGGCGCAGAGCGATCTCGAACGATCGAAGGTGATGCTCACCGACGCTCAGCAGAAGTACACCCGCGCGAAAGAGCTGGCGGCCAAGAGCCTTCTCCCGCAGAGCGACCTGGACGCCGCCAAGATCGCGGTGGACTCGGCGCAGGCAACGCTTTCGTCTGCAGAGGCGACGGTCAACCAGTCGAACGCCGCGGTCAATCAGTCCCAGGCATCGGTCAACCAGAACCAGGTGAACCTCGACCACACCGTGATCGAGGCGCCGATCGACGGCATCATCATCCAGCGCAGCGTCGACGTGGGCCAGACCGTCGCGGCGAGCATGCAGGCGCCTACCCTGTTCGTCATCGCGGCGGATCTCACCAAGATGCAGGTGAACGCCAACATCGACGAGGCTGACGTGGGCCGCATCCGACCTGGACAGCACGTGACCTTCAAGGTCGACGCCTACCCGACCGACACGTTCGAGGGGACGGTGTCCCAGATTCGGCTGCAGCCTGTCGTCGTGCAGAACGTGACGACGTACGGCACCGTCATCGACGTGCCCAACGCGCAGCTCAAGCTCAAACCCGGCATGACGGCGAACGTGAAAGTCGAGATCGCCAAGAAGAGCGATACCCTTCGCGTGCCGAACGCGGCGCTTCGCTTCCGGCCGTCGACCGACATCTTTGCGGCGCTCAATCAGCCGGTGCCGCCCGAGGCGATGAACGCCGGCGGACGCGGCCGCGGCGGTCAGGGACGAGGCGGCAATCGGAACGGCAACGATGCGACTACGCCGGCGCCCTCTTCACCGGCCCCCGCAGCGTCCGGCGCGCCCCCGGCGGCCGCGACGCCGTCCGCAACCGGTGCTGCCCCGGCGGAGGGAGCTCCCGCTGCGGGAGAACGAACGGGACGCGGCGGGCGTGGGTTCGATCCGGCGCGGATGATGGAACGCTTCAAAGGGATGTCGCCGGACGAACAGAAGCAGTTCATCGCCCGGCTCAAGGATCGCGGGCAGGACACGAGCGCTTTCGAGAAAGAGCTGCAGGCGAGTGAGAAGGCTCCGGCCAAAGGTGCCAAGACGCCGGTCCAGTCCCCGCAGACCATCGACGCATTGTTCGCGCCGCTTCCGTCCGTGGAGTCGCGCGGCCGCGCGTGGCTGTACATCGATCGCCAGCTGAAGCCGGTGAATCTGCGCCTCGGCATCTCCGACGGTACGAACACCGAACTGCTCAGTGGCGAGCTTCAGCAGAACATGGAAGTGGTGACCGGCATCACCGGTCTCACGCCGACGAGAACCACGGCCGGCCCGGGCAACGGCAATCCGCTGATGCCGGCGGGCCGGGGTGGACCTCCTGGAGGCCGCGGGCGCTAACGCCGCACTCCATGTCGTCCACGGTCATTTCGGTCAGGAACCTCGTCAAGACGTACATCGTCGGCGAGGTGCAGGTGAGAGCGTTGCGGGGCATCAACCTCGACGTCCAGCGGGGCGAGTTTCTGGCGGTCAGCGGGACATCGGGCTCCGGCAAGTCGACGTTCATGCACATCGTCGGGTGCCTGGACAAACCGACGTCGGGACAGTACCTGCTCGACGATCAGGACGTCTCGCGGATGTCGAAGGACGCGCTCGCGGCGGTGCGGAACAAGAAGATCGGTTTCGTGTTCCAGGGGTTCAATCTCCTGGCGCGCACATCGGCGCTCGACAACGTCGAGCTGCCGCTGCTTTACGGTAACAACGGCATGAAGACGGCGGAGCGGCACAAGCGGGCCACCGAGATGCTGGAACTGGTCGGACTGGGCAACCGGACAGATCACCACCCGAATCAATTGTCGGGTGGGCAACAGCAGCGCGTCGCGATCGCGCGTGCGCTGATCAACAACCCGTCGATCCTGCTTGCCGACGAGCCGACCGGGAACCTTGATACGCGAACCAGCATCGAAGTGATGGGTATCTTCCAGCGTCTCAACCAGGAACGCGGCATCACGGTAGTGTTGATCACCCACGAGACGGACATCGCCGAGTACGGCACGCGGACGGTGACATTTCGTGACGGACAGGTCGTAGCCGACAAATCGGTCGCGCGGAGACGGCAGGCCCAGGAAGAGCTCGCCGCTCTTCCGACAGCCGAAGCCGTCTAGGAGACGCCATGTCGTTTCTGATGATTCTGCGAATCGCCGTCAAGGCGCTCAACCGCAACAAAATGCGGACGGCCCTGACGATGCTCGGCATGATTATCGGCGTCGCGGCCGTCATTACGATGGTTGCGCTGGGCACCGGCGCGCAGACGTCGATCGAAGCGCAGATTCAGTCGGCGGGCACGAACATGATCATCGTGTCGGCCGGCAACTTCTCGCAGGGCGGCGTTCGCCAGGGCCAGGGCAATGCGAGCACGCTGATCCCGGAGGACGCCGTCGCGATCACGCAGATTCCCGGCGTGCAATACGCGGCCGCCGGCTCGAACACGCGCGGACAGATCGTCGCGGGCAACCAGAACTGGAACACGCAGGTCCAGGGCACGGATGTCGATTTCCCGCTGATACGCGCGTGGCCGACCAGTTCGGGCGCGTTCTTCACGCCGCAGGATGTCACCACCGCGTCGAAAGTCGCCGTGCTCGGCAGCGTCGTCCGCGATCAGCTGTTCGCGCCCGACGTAAATCCCATCGGTCAGGTCATCCGTATCACGAAGCAGCCGTTCACGGTCGTCGGCATCATGGCCAGCAAGGGCCAGTCGGGCATGGGCCAGGATCAGGACGACGTGATCTTCGTCCCGTACACCACGGTGTTGAAGAAGCTGCGCGGCATCACGAATATCCAGAACGTCACCGTATCGGCGGCGTCGGCCGGCGAGGTCAGCAAAGTCGCCGACAACATCGCGACGTCGCTGCGAGTACGCCATAAGATTCAGCCGGGCGATCCCGACGACTTCATGGTCCGCACGATGGAGGAGATGGCCAGCGTCAGGAAAGAAGCGACGCAGACGATGACGGCGCTGCTCGCCAGCATCGCCGGCGTGTCGCTGCTGGTCGGCGGCATCGGCATCATGAACATCATGCTGGTCTCGGTGACCGAGCGGACGCGCGAGATCGGTTTGCGCATGGCGATCGGCGCGCGCGGACGTGACGTGCTGCTCCAATTCCTCGTGGAGGCCGTCGTCCTCAGCCTGTTCGGCGGAGGCATTGGCATCGCCCTCGGCTTCGGGCTTGCTCAGGGCGTGACGCTCTGGCAGGGATGGCCGACGGCCGTCTCCGCGAACGCCGTTGCGGTGGCCTTCGGGTTTGCCGCCATGACCGGCGTCTTCTTTGGTTTCTATCCGGCGCGCAAGGCAGCGGCGCTGGATCCGATCGACGCACTGCGATTTGAATGATGCGAATGAGCCTGCGACCTGTATTCGGAATGATCCTGATGGCCAGCGCCGTTGCGGCGGTGGCGTGTTCCGGCGGCGAAGCCGTTTCCACGACGCCTCCGGCAGGTGGTCGCGGCGGCGGAGCGAACGCTCCGGCGGTGCCGGTCACGACAGCTGTGGCCGTTCAGAAATCGGTGCCGCTGTCGGTCCAGGGGATCGGCACGGTGATCGCCGCGTCGACTGTCACTGTGCGCGCGCAGGTCACGGGCGAGTTGACCTCGGTGAACTTCGTCGAAGGCGATGAGGTCCAGGAAGGACAGGTCATCGTCACGATCGACAAACGGCCGCTCGAGGCTGCCCTTCAACAGGCGCAGGC
>DASSGK010000111.1:0-23487 GCA_035693505.1 Vicinamibacterales bacterium | reverse complement strand
TCGAAGATCATGTCCATGAAATGGTCGGACGCGATGAACGGCATCGAATCGCGATTGTTCGCCTGGCGGTAGATGATGTCCCAGGCCATCTGCGTGCCCGCATTCATCGAGTACTGCATCTGGCCGAGATTGCCGAATGCGTCGGTCGTGCTGTCGCTCCTCGAGACCAGCGTGATGCTGGCGTTCTCCGACTGATCGAACGTGTCGTAGAACGTCTGGGCAGCACTCGGCAGCGACGGAATCGCTTTCAGCGTGTTGTTCGCTTTGACGACGATCTGCTGTGACTGGGCGATGACCTGCGGATTGTTGGTGTACGGTCCCTGGCCATTCGTGGACGTCTTGCCGTCAGGCGTCGCGCCCTTGTTCGAGCCGAGCATTCCGCCGGGAGCCAGGGGCGTGTTGGTCGAGCCCGTATACAGGTTCGCCAGAGGCGCCGGTCCCAGTTGATCGACCGCTTCGACGATCAACGTGTGGGGCTGATTGTCCCCGAGGCTGTTCCACTCAATCTCAGTCGCGGGAACATCGAGCACTTGCGGGCCGCCTAGGCCGCCGTTTGGATAGCTGAACGCGGATGCCTGATACGGAAACACCGGAGTCACGCCGTCGGCCTGCGCGATGAAATGCCGGAAACACTGCGGGCCGGGGCACTCCGGATCGGGACTGATATGGCTCCATCCCGCGTACTTCACGTTGTTCGGATTGGCGATGTCGTAAACGCGATAGTCCTTCGCGCCCGCAACCGGGTTGTAATAGATCTTGGCCGACGAATGATTAATCGACACGCCGTTGACGACCACGGGGGCCAGAGCCGACGTAGTGGGCATTCGATAGGCGACGATCGTGAGAATCAGCAGCACGAACAGCGCAGCTGGAGTTGTAAGGCGCACATCGCGTCGGTAGCTCATAGCAGCAATCTTTCGAATGGTGTCAGATTGAGCGCGACCGCATCGAGGCCTCGCCCAGGGCCGATCGGGCTGCAAGTTATGCACCGCACGACACTCCGGAAGAGTAGCCTGTAATAAAGCATTCTAAATCAGGTATTTAGGTACCATCCACGTCAATCTCAACAGGCGAGCGGCCACCCCACGACCGCGAATTGTGTAATTCATACACCAAACATGCTTGGGCTGGGCAATAACGCATGTGGTCCGGCTGAATAGGCGATCGACAACGTTTTCTGCGACCGGCGGTTTACGTAAGCGGCGCATCAAGAAGGCGCCTCGGAGGGATCGGTACAACCACCTACTGGTGGTCGTACCCCTTGGTGCCGTACAACGATGTGACGAAACGGTAGGCTGAGTACGTGACGGGCGCCGTCACGAACGTGCGCTCGCGCAAGCGGCCGATACGCGTCGGGCGATACCAGTTCTGGCGGAACGCAATCTTCCCGCCTTCGACCATGAACGGGTCGGGCTGCGTGCTGCCGCCGTCTTCCCACGTGAACGCGATCATCGGCCGCGGAACGTCAGTCATGTTCGGCATGCCCCGATGCCAGACATTCGACGTGCGAATGAGCACATCTCCCTGCTTCATCTCGATCCGCGTGCTGCCGCGAGCCACGCGCTCCATGGCGAAGCGCCAGTACTTGTAAAACTTCTGATGGCTGCCGGGAATGATGTCGATCGCGCCGTTGGCGATGTTCGTGTCGACGACCGCGACGTTCGCGATCATGAAGTGATCGAGGTAGTTCCGATCGGCGTGGTAGTGCTGCGCGACGCTGTGCGGGAGATTGAAGTTGCACCCGACGTTGGGCAGTCGCGTCGCCTTCGGAAACACCATCTTGATCAAGTCGACGATGCCGTTCGATTCGAGGGCCTCGTAGGCGAACCTCGATGATTCTCCCGGGAAGCAGTTCAAGTGGCCGCTGATGGTGCCGCCGCCGGAGAAGAGCTGTCCGGACTGCTTCGCGCTGTCGAATGCCTGCGAGAGCTGCTTGTGCAGCGCCGCCAGCCGTTCGGGCGACACCAGGTTTCTGAACACCAGGTAGCCGTCCCTGGCGAATGTTTCCTTGAGTTGTTCGATGTTCGGCAATGGATTCTTTTTCGTGGCCTGCGGCGCGGGGCTGACTGATTGAGCGCTGTTCGACATGTGAAACTCCAACCTTCGGCCGGGACCAGTGCAACCCTCAGGCCCGCTTGCGGACGAGGGAATCAATCCATTGACACTCAGTCAATTACGGGCAAAAGGGTGATTCGAGACTCCCGGGATTCGCTCCGAGCCTCACGAAAATCCGGCGCAAAGTCGCCCAGAGAGGAGACTTTTGTCCGGCGATCTTATTTCAATTCTCGGCGCGTGGGATGCCCGGTTTGGGCGCGTTGAAATCGTGAAGATCGGAGAGAAGCGAATTCAGCTGGTCCAGCCGGCTCACGCCAATCAGCGACACCGACACGCCGTCCAGGCCGGTGACGTATTCGAGCGCCAGCTGCGTCAGCGACAGTCCTCTGGCGACGGCCTTCAGTCGGTACTCGTTCAGGAGCACACCCTTCGCCGCGGCTTCCTCGTCGGACTGGCAGTACGAACGAAGATCGATCTCCGATGCCTTCTTGACCAGCAGCCCGTTTGCGAGAACCTCCCGCGCGATCACCGCGACGCCGCGCGAACGCGCCTGCGGCAGCGCATCGACGATGCGCCGTTCGAGCAGGCTGATCGACAGCTGCAGCGCCGACACGCCCGGATGTTCGAGAGCGGCGAGCGCGGCATCGAGTGTGTCGCACGAGACGCCGTAGTACCGGATCTTGCCTTGTTGCTTCATCCGCTCGAGCATCGCCACCCATTCAGTGGTCTGGACGACTGACGCGGGCGGCGCGTGAAGCTGGAACAGATCGAGGTGATCGGTGCCCAGCCGTTTCAAGCTGCCCTCGATCGATCGCTGAAGATGCGCCGGCGAAAAGTCCTGCGCGAGAGAGCCCCGCACGGCAGCCGGGACGTGATGGCGCGCGAGACCAATCAGCCCGATCAGCGGCCGGACGAACGGTTTGAGCCTCGCCAGCAGCCTGCGCTGCGCCGGCAGGAGAAAACCGGCCTTGCTGGCGATCACGACACGGTCGCGCCGATCGCGGAACACGCGGCCGAGCAGACGCTCGCTCTCGCCCTGGCTGTAGATGTCCGCGGTGTCGTAGAAGTTGATGCCGGCGTCGAAGGCGACGGACAGGAGGTTCAGGAACTCATTCGGATCTTGTTTGAAGATCCCGCCGATACGCGCGCATCCAAGTCCGATCGCCGATGCCTGCAGGTCGGTGCGACCAAAACGTCGGGATGGGATGTCGGCTGTTCCAGATGTCAATCGCGGCCGCCTTGGACAATGTTATCGTGTAGCCTTGCAGTCGGACGGATTCTCGCACAAAGAAAACTGCGTTGTCGTCGTGGGAAGCGGCCCCGCGGGAGCAGCGGCGGCGCTCTCTCTGATCGAGAAGGGTGTCGACGTCACGTTGATCGAGGCGGGACCTGAACGAGCCGCGTTCGGTCTCACGGCACGCGTCGCCGGCGTCACCCTCACGCGAATCCATCGTCCGCTCTCCCCGCGGCACGACGGCGTCGTCTTTACCGGCGATCCCAGCACGGTACTGTTCGAGGACGTCGCGCCCGGGGGGCTCACGAATCACTGGAGCTGCGCGGTTCCCCGCTTCTCGCATGACGACTTCACCGACGCCAGGCGCGCAGGCGAAGCGTTCGAGTGGCCCGTCGGCTACGACGATCTCGCGTCCTGGTACGACTGGGTCGAACCGCGGTTGTGCATTTCGGGATCGCCGATTGATGTTCCGCAATTGCCGGCCGGCAAAGTGACCGACGCCCGCACGCTCGCACAATCATGGCAGCCGATCGCAGAAGACGCGCAGCGCGGCGGTCAGGCGATTGTGCCGGTGCCGTACGTCTATGGTGCGCGGACGACGGTGACGCTGAGCGGAACGGTGTTCAACTCGTTCGTCCGGCTGATCAAACCGGTACTGCGATCGCGATATCTGAGCGTGCGCTTCGATGCCCAGGCCGTTCAGCTCGAGTGGTCGGGACAGACCAGGCGCGTTACAGCGGTCATCGTGCGCCATCCTCAGACCGGGACCATGTCTCGAATTCCCTGCCGCGCTGTCGTCGTGGCGGCGGGCTCGGTCAACACGACCAAGCTTCTGCTGCAATCCACCAACAGCGACTTCCCCGAGGGGCTGGGCAACGCTCACGGCGTGCTCGGCCGGTACCTCCACGATCACCCGCTCGGCAAATTGATGGTCGATCTCGGCGCGCCGCTCTCGTTTCAACCGGCGGCGTACGTGACGCGCCTTCCTCTCGAAGGGTCGGTCCCGTTGTACGCCGCGGCCTGCCTGCAGTGGTCGGGTGTCCAGAGCGTTGCGAAGAGTGTGCTCACCGGTCGTCCCGGTCAGCTGACGTCGTGCGGCTTCAGCGTGTTCGGCACCATGGCTCCGTCCGAGGACAATCTGGTCGCGCTCGATCACGAGCAGACCCGCACGGACGGAACGCCGGGCCTGAGACTGCACATCAACTACCCGCCGGAGTCGACGACGGCCCTGACCGACGCGCGCGACCGTCTTCTGGATCTCCTCGACCGCGCGAAGCTGCGGCCTCGAACGCATTTGTGGCTCGTCGATGCGGTGGGCAGCGCCATTCACTTCGCCGGCACGTGCAGGATGCACGCATCGCCGCGGTTCGGAATGCTCGACGCCTGGAGCCGTCTCCACGCGGTTCCGAACGTGATCGTCGCGGATTCGTCGGCGTTCACGACCGGGCCCGAAAAGAACCCGGTGTTGACCGCCATGGCGCTCGCCGCTCGTGCAGGTGATCGGCTCGCGGAAGACCTTCGAGCCGGCGTCGTCTGATCAGGCGGTGGCCGGCGCCGCCGACGCCTCGCGGGCCAATCGTTTGCGGAGCGCCGCTGATGGCTTCTCGACCAGTTGGTGAATCACGACGGAGAAGGTGAACGCGATCGCGAACGCGAGGAGCGCGATCTGATAGGGCCGCAGCTGCGGCGCCCATGTATACAACGCGATCACCGCTATCTCGTGTGACAGATAGAGCGTGAAGGACAGGACGCCGACGAAGGCGACCGCCTTGTTGTTGAGGATCCGGAATGGGAGCCAGTGCGGGAAACGAATCGCCGCGATGAAGACCGGCGTGAGCGCGATGCCCTGCAGTGAATAGCGAATGGTCTCCCGGAACCAGGGCGCGCGATAGGTAAACGTGAACAGCAGCAGCGCAAGGCCGGCCGGAAGAATTCCCCACTTCCAGACGCGCTCGCTGCCCACCGGACGATCCACCACGGGATTCATTCCCATCGCCAGCGCGCAGCCGAAGAGGATTGAGTCGAACCGGGTATCGGTCGCGAGGTAGGTGCGATCCTCCGGCACGCCGAACCACACCACGAGCACGCAGCGCCACACGCACACGATCGCGCAGAGCGCCCAGTACGTTCTGGCCTGCCCGCGATACGAAAGAAAGCGGTTGAGGGTCAGGAACAGAAACGGAAACACCAGGTAGAAGTGCTCTTCGACCGCGAGCGACCAGTACGGCACCGTGCCGGCGGCCGCGCCGCCGCTGCCGAATGCGATGAACCAGTAGTTCGAGAAGTGGAGCACCTGTGCGAGCACGGCTCCAGGTTCCAGCTCGCCCGGCAGCAGGTGCGTCAACGTCAGCACGCAGGCGAGCGCCAGGATCAGATAGAAGGGCGGAAGAATCCGCAGCACTCGCCTGATGTAGAAGAAGCGAACGTTGACGCGGCCCGTCGTCTCATGCTCGACACGCATGAGCGTGGTGATGAGGAATCCGGACAGGAAGAAGAAGACGGTCACGCCGAAGCCACCCGGCACGGCGAGTATGATGCCGACGCCGGAGTGCGCCATGAAGACGATCAGAAAACTCAGCGCGCGCAGCCCGTCGAGCGACGGAATGTGAAGAGACGGGGGACGTCGCGGAGCGACGCGTGGCTCAGCCGCGGCCACGGCCGGCACCGATCCGGCGTCCACTGCCAACCCGTACGCACCCATAGTCACGGATCAAAAGCTCGCGTGGCCCAGGACACCGGCCGCCTGGCCGGTCGGCGACGCAATGAGATTCGTATACAGCTTCGCCGTGTCCTCGGCGAGCCGTTCCGACGTGAAATCGCGCTCAACCCGGCGCCGGCCGTACTCGCCCATCTGCGCCCGCAGCTGCGGATTCCGAAGAAGCGTGCGCAGATTTGACGTGAGCCCCGGACCGTCGCTGAGAGCCGACAGCAACCCGCTCTTGCCGGGCTCCACGATCTCGGGCACTCCGCCGCTGTCGAGCGCGAGCACGGGCTTCTTCATGGCCATCGCCTCGACGAACACCAATCCGAACGGCTCCAACATCGACGGCAGCGCAAAGATGTCGCACGCCGCCATGATGGCCGGCATGTCGGCGCGGTGGCCGGTGAAGATCACGTTCTCGGAGACGCCGAGCTCCTGCGCGAGCGCTTTCAGTTCCTCGGTAAAGCTCGTGCGCATCGCCTGGAGATCGTCGCGACCGGCGACGAGCAGGCGAACGTCCGGAAACTCGTCGCGAATCGCCGCAATCGCCCGGATCACATCGTCCTGGCCCTTGCCGCGAAACAAGCGGGCGACGCAGGCGATCACCGGCGCGTGCCCCGAGATGCCGAACTCCCGTCGAATGGGGCCGCCGTCGCGCCTGTAGTCCCACTCCGCAAGATCGATGGCGTTCAGGAGGACGTGGGTCTTCTTCCGCGGGTAGCCGTTGTCGACCAGCGATTGCGCTACGAATTCCGAGACGGCCGCGATCGCGTCGACGGAGGCCATCGACCAGCGCAGCCCACGGCCCATCCACTCCGCGAACCGCAGGTGAGCGTGGATGACGGACTTCGCACCGGAGAGTTTGCCGAGCACCGCACACGAGACCGCGTCGCGCGGCCGGTCCGTGGAATGGATGACGCGAATATTGTGCTTCTTGACGTAGCGCGCGAGACCCGCGAAACCAACGAGCGTGGACACGCTGCCCCAGATGGCGGCGGTCTTGGCGATGGCGGAACGCCCGGACAGCGAGGGTCCGAAATTGAACGGCTTGAGGTGCAATTCGGGGATCGTCTTCAGCACTTCGAACGCCGGGGTCCGCGCGCCAGGGTGTTCAGCCGAATATGCGACATGCACGTCGAACCTGGAGCGATCCAGGTTCCGCATGATCAACGTATGAACGAAGGTGTCTGCGCCGGGAAGCTCGGCGGAACTGATGAAAAGGACGCCTGTCTTCGGAATAATAACCAACTCCTCGAGAATATCAGGGAGGGGCAAGATTCCTGCCGGAATCGGCCCCGATAACCCCCCGCCAATTCTGACCGGTAGACGAAAAGTTCGCCGGGAAGTAGCCTTTTGTCCTCACCCCACAGAGGTCGGTTTCAGATCTGTCAGCCTGGGGCTTGCCAGAAGCAGCAGTTTTGGAAAGATGCCGGGACAAACCGACCTAATAAGAATCGTCGAGAGACGGAACGCATCGTGCTCATCGAGGGTGCGGCATCCAACCGGACATCTGGAAAATGGCGGTCTCTCGAGAAGCGATTCGTGTGTGGACGGGCTCGATACCCGAGCCCTGTCTCGATGAAGCTGGTGTGACGAACAAAGCCTTTACGACGACGTGGCCACGATCTGGAGAGAGTACGCCCGCTGACGTACTCGTCCTGGACGCACAGTTCCGGCAATCGCTCGCCGTTATGAGAAGTTTATCTCGAGCCGGCGTCAAGGTCGGTGCCGTGGCGTGCGAGTCGGAGGCACGCTGGGCGCCGGCGCTGAAATCGCGCTGGTGTCAGCAGCAATCGATCGTCCCGGACTTCGAAGGCAACCCCAGGGCATTCGGCGATGCGATCCTCGCGCTGCTCGACGAGCAGCCCGCGCGGCTGATTATTCCCAGCCACGATGGAACGATCGAAACGTTGCGCGCGCGCCGCGCGGAAATCGAGCGCCGCACGTTCTTTCCGCTGGCGTCCGAGGCGGCGCTCGACATCGCCGTCAACAAACCTCGGACGCTCGCCCTCGCCACGGAGCTCGGCATCGCCGTCCCCAGGAGCGTGGTCGTCACGAAATTGAGTGACGTTCGCGCGGCGATCAACGAAGTCGGATGCCCGGCCGTCATCAAGCCGGTGCAATCGTGGGGCGAGGCGGATGGCGAAGGCGGACGCCACGGTGCGGAATCCGCGACAACGCTCGACGAGGCCATGCGGCTCGTGGACAAGATGCTCGGCTACGGGCTGCACGCCGTGGTGCAGGACTGGCTGCCCGGCCGCAGGGATGCCGTCAGTCTGTTTTGCACCTCCGGGCAGATCTGGGCTCGCTTTGCGCAAACGTCTCATCGGGAGTTTCCACCGCTTGGCGGATCGTCGGTGCTGTGCGAAAGCATCCCGCTGCTCGACGACCTCGTGAAGCCGGCCGACGCGCTCGTCCGCGCCGCGAACCTCGACGGATGTTCGATGGTGGAGTTCCGGCGCGACCGGTCGGGACGTCCGGTGCTGATGGAGATCAACGCGCGGCTCGCCGGCTCGGTCGGCCTCGCCATCTCGGCGGGCGTCGATTTCCCGAAGTTAGTCTACGACTGGGCTCTTGGGAAACGACTCGAGGAGACGACGCACTATGCCATCGGCCGGAGAGCGCGCTGGCTCTCAGGCGACGTGTGGTACCTGAAAGACGTCTTGACGGGTTCTGGCCGGACCGATACACCGACGCTGGGACAGGCCGTCGGGACATTCTTCGCGGACTTCGTCAAGCGCCCCGGCGCCCTCGACGGTTTCGCGCTGTCCGACCCGCTGCCGACGCTGTACGAATTGCAGCAGGGTCTCGTGCACCCGATTCTCCGTCGCACGTACAGATCCGGCGTCGGATTGTTCAACGGAATCCTGAAAGGATCGCATGAGCCGAAGCAAAGTTGATGTGGCGATTGTCGGCGCGGGCCCCAACGGCCTGTCGCTGGCGTCGTACCTGGCGGATAGCGGCGTCGAGCGGCGGATTTTCGGTCTGACGATGCGTGCCTGGCGCGACATGCCGCCCGGGATGAACCTGAAGTCGTTTGGGTTCGCCACGAGCATTCCCTGCCTGCGGCCGCACTACACGTTCCCTGAGTACTGCCGGGCGCGCGGGCTGGAAGACTTCGAGCCGATTTCGTTCACGACCTTCTCCGAGTACGGCGAGTGGTTCCAGCAGCAGCTCGTGCCCGATGTCGAGACCACCCTCGTGTCGCGCGTCGATCGACAGGGCGATGGTTTCGAGGTGACGCTCGATTCGGGCGAGGTGTTTCACGCACGCCGAGTCATCGTCGCCGCCGGCCTGAGCTACTTCACGCGAACGCCCGAGATGTTCAAGGCGCTTCCCGCGGGATTCGTGACGCACGGATCGGACACACGGAAGTACGTGGAGAGCAAGCAGTACGCTGGAAAGGACATCGCGGTCGTCGGCGCCGGCCAAACGGCGCTCGAAGCCGCGGCATTGCTGCACGAAGGCGGCGCGCGCGTGCAGATTCTGGCGCGGCGAGATGTGTGGTGGAGCGATCCGTTCTCGGAACGCACGCTGAAGGACAAGCTGCTGAACCCGAATACCGTCGTAGGACCCGGCCGCAAGAACTGGGTGCTGCAACACCTGCCCTGGCTGCCGTACTACCTACCCACCGAGCGCCGCGTCAGGCTGGCAAAGACCTACCTGGGACCTCTCGGCGCGTGGTGGCTGCGTCCACGGGTCGACGGGAAGATTCACATCGAGCGTCGGATCGCGCTGCTGTCGGCCGTGGTCGAGAACAACAAGGTCGCCCTGAAGTTCCGGGCGGGCCAGGACGAAAAGCTGATTCGCGTCGATCACATCATCTCCGCCACCGGCTACGAGGCGGATGTCGATCGGCTGCCGTTCATCAGCCCGAACCTCGCCGCGGACGTCAAACGCATCGAGCGCGCGCCGGAGCTGTCGCCGTCGTTCGAATCGACGTCGGTGCCGGGCCTCTACTTCGTGGGTCCCGTGGCGTCGTTCAGTTTCGGACCGCTGGTTCGATTTGTCGCCGGCGCGGAGTTCACCGTGCCTCGGGTCTCGCGGCACGTCGTCAAGAGCCTCAAACGACGCACAGCCGCGTCACCGGCCGTGGTCGCCACCGCCAAGGCCTCAGCCTAGTTCTCGTTTCTGCCGTGCCAGCCAGTTCCCGTACACACGGGAGCTGGCTGGTGAATCTCCCCACAAAACTTCAGCTCCCATTCGTACCGCCACGAAGACACGAACGCACGAAACCTGTCGGGTTTTCTTTCGTGCTTTTCGTGCTTTCGTGGCCTATGTGTCGTTGGTAAAACGACGAACGCTTAATTCAGATAGGGGTAGACGTAGAGGAGGGCGAGCAGATAGAAGAAGTTGAACACCGCGGCGATGGACACGGCGCGAAGGAAACCGCGCCGTGAGTTCGTGCTCAGCGCACTGAGGATCGGAATCGTTAACGCCGCGATCACCACCGACAACAGGACAGCGTTACGCATGAAGTCTCGCTACCGGTATTCCTTGAACGGCAGCTGACAGTCGTGCTTTCGCAGGAAGTTCAGGAACCGCTTGTAGTCGCCTGACGGCATGTTGAACAGCCGCAGGACGATCTTGTAGTTGCCCCTCGCCTCTTCCAGCCCTTTGTGCACGAGCTCCCGCACGTTGTTCCGCGCGATCTCGCGGTTCATGTAGAGCGGATACACCGCGGTCCAGAACGATTCACGATCCTCGACCAGCTTGCGATAGAGGTCGGTCGCCACGGTGCGCCGGCGTTCGCGGCGCGGCGTCAACCCGCGGATGTCCTGCGCGCGAATCTCGGGCGGCAGATCGTCGACCTGGATGATCGGATGCTGACCCGTCACCACGAGCCGTTCGACGAGGTTCTGGAGCTGACGCACGTTGCCAGGCCACGAGTACTCGCGGAGCGCCGCGACCGCTTCCGGCGAGATGCCGACGACGACGCTGTCGCTGGTGCTGCCGTTGCCGTTTTGCCGGCGGTCGCCGCCGGCGCCGGAGCCGATGAACCCCTGCAGGAAGAAATCGACGAGCAGCGGGATGTCCTCTTTCCGGCTGCGCAGCGGCGGAACGATCACGTGGATGACGTTCAACCGGTAGAACAGGTCCTCGCGGAACTTGCCCTGCGCGATCAGTTCTCGCAGGTCGCCGTTGGTCGCGGCGATGACGCGCACGTCAGAGGCGCGCCCCTGACGATCGGCGCCGACTTTCTGAATCTCGCCGGTCTCGAGAAACCGCAGCAGGAGGGCCTGCATGCGGAGCGTCATCTCGCCGATTTCGTCGAGGAAAATGGTGCCGCCGATGGCCGTTTCGAACTTGCCGGCCTTGTCCCGATACGCACCGGTGAAGCTGCCTTTGACGTGGCCGAACAGCTCGGACTCGAGGAGCGTCTCGGCGATGCCGCCGCAGTTGACCGCGACGAAGACTTCGTCGGCGCGCGGGCTGGCTGCGTGAATCGCTCGCGCGACCACTTCCTTGCCCGCACCGCTCTCGCCGGTGATCAGGACCTTGGCGTCGGAGCGCGCCACGCGCTGCAGTTCGTCCTGCAGATCGAGGATCGCCTGACTCGTCCCGATCATGCGAACGGGGCCCGCGTGCTTCATCGGAGGTGCGATGGTTTGACGTCGTGGCGTTTCTTCACTGGTGATCACGGCTGAGCACAGTGCAATGCGGTTTCCAACTGCACGGTACACGCGAAAGTTCTATATCGTGTTGATTTGACATCTGTTATGCCACAAAGGCATCACCGGCATATGTCAGAGCGAGATCCACGATCGGCTGACTTCTGGCGAATAAAGTCCGCCATTAGGTGAACTTCCTGCGAGTAGTCTGCTTCCCAGCGCAACTGTATGTGACGATCGCAGACCCCGATTAACGCGTCGCGTTCTTGCCGGAAGTCATCGATCCCCGTGACAACTGTGCACCTGGAGCGTGACTGAAACGGAGGGCAATCGTAGCGAGAACGTGCACGTTTACAAAGAAACCAATGAATCGCGCGGTTCCAGGCAGCGTTCGCAATATTGTGACTGGCAACAATATTGTAACGTCCAGTGGCGCATGCAGAGATCGTGGTCAGCCGAACGTGTGCTCATCGTCGAGCCGGATATCGAGCGCTCGGAAGAACTTCGCGAAGCCGTCGACGCGATTTCCTTCCTGACGGTCTGCCACGACTTCGTCGAGGCTCGACGGATCCTTCTGGCCACCCCTCCCGACCTGCTCGTGACGAACATCTTCCTCGACGCCTATAACGGGCTGCATCTGGCGCATCTGGTCGCCTGCAATCGTTTACCGACGAAGGTGATCGTCTATTCGATTCGACGCGATGCGGTGCTCGTTTCAGACGCACGGGATGCCGGCGCCTTCGTCGAGACCTTCAACGGCCTGGCGGAGATCCTCCCCTCCTACCTCGGGGTTGCGCCGCTGCTGTTCCCGGACGCCCTCGGCGCGTCTTGATTTACCGAAATCCCCGATCGCTGCAGACAAAATTCCGGTTTTCCGCGTCGTAATTCCTACAATTTAGTTCGAAACGGAACTGTAACGTACTCCTTGGACGTTTAATGGTTGACTTGTCAGCCGAACGCGGGTATAAATGTCTCCTCCGCGGCAAGCGGCAGACTTAAGATCACTATCCCTATATGGAAACGGTTCAATTCGTCGGTGCGAGCGCGATCCTGCGCGAAATAGAGCAAGAGATTCTCTGCACCTCGAGCTCCGACGCGAAGGTACTCATCACCGGGGAAAGCGGCGTCGGCAAGGAGATCGTCGCCCGCTCGATCCACCAACGAAGCCGGCGTTCGCATCTGCCCCTGGTCACGATCAATTGCTCGGGCGTACCGGACTCGCTCCTCGAATCAGAGCTTTTCGGCCACGTGCGCGGCAGCTTCACCGACGCGTACCGGGACCGGCGCGGATGGCTCGAGCAGGCCGACGGCGGAACGATCTTCCTGGATGAAGTCGGCGAAATGAGCCTGCGCATGCAGGCGCTGCTGCTGCGGTTTCTCGAGAACGGAGAAATCCAGCGCGTCGGCTCTGAGCGCGTGACCTCCACCGTCGACGTCCGGGTGATCGCCGCGACGAATCGCAACCTGCTCAGCCAGGTTGCGGGAAAGAACTTTCGCGAGGATCTCTACTACCGCCTCAACGTGATTCACGTCGCCATCCCGGCGCTGCGCGAGCGGAAGGACGACATCGGACCGCTGATGGCGCACTTCTTCCGGATGTACAGCAAGCAGTACCGCGTGACCGAGCCGACGATCGCTGATGACGCGTGGCAGCAGCTCTATGCGTACCACTGGCCCGGCAACGTCCGCGAACTGAAGAACGTCGCCGAGCGCCTCGTGATTCGCAGCCGCACGGGAGTCGTGACGCCCGCCGATCTGCCGCGTGAGATCTCCGGCGTGTCCGCGCAACCGGTCTCCGTCGCGCCCGTCAAGCGCACAGCCGATCTGCTGCTCGAGCGCATGAGCATCAACGGTGAATCGTTCTGGTCTGCGGTGTACGAACCGTTCATGGCGAGGGACATCACCCGCGACGACTTGCGCGCGGTGATCAGCCGTGGGTTGGATCGGACGCGGGGAAACTACAAGGCGCTCGTGGTCAGCTTCAATCTCGAGCTTGACGACTACAAGCGGTTTCTGAACTTTCTAAGAAAGTATCAATGCCATATGCCGTTTCAGCAGTTTCGAGCGGCAAGGGTTCGACTGACCGACGATGCTCCGACTGAAGAGCGGATGGCTGCGAAATGCTGATGGGATGCTTCATCTCGGCGGCATCCACGAGCGCCTGGAGCTGATCGGACCGCACGGGCGACGCGAGATACTCGGCGCCGAATCGGTGAGCCTCGAGCTCGTTGATGGGATCCGCGGCGCCGTCGACCACGATGGCCACGGTGTTCGCACAGAACGCGCGCGTATACGACACCAGGTGCAATCCGTTATAGGCCTTCAGCCGTAGGTTCGTAATCAGCAGATCGATGTGGCATCCGTCGCCCAGCAGAATCTGACGGGCCGTTTCGAACGTCGATCGCTGCGTGACGCTGTGGCCGGCTTCGCGAAGTCGGGCACACTGCGCCGCCAACATCCGATCGCCCCCGTCGACCGCCAAGATCTGCATGTCGTCTCCTGTCAGCGCCGCGCTGCGCCGCAGGACCAGCTTTGCAATTAGCGCGCCGCCAACTGAGCTAGTATCTCAACCGTATTTTGGGCCGATTCCAAAGGTACCAGCGCGGTGACGGTATCGGGAATCCTACAGGCCGTAGACAATTCTTCACGGCCACAACCGCTCATAGAGCTATAGAAGCTCACTGACCCGGCCCTTCCGAGTCACACCGCAAGGCGAGCAACCGCCGAAGTGTGCAGAATCGTTGGAGATTTCAAACGTCGATCGCGGGCTGCCCGGGCTCGGTGGAACACCCGACGTACGATCGCCGCGCGCATTCCGCGCGGACTCGGCGCCGTGTAAAGTCGTCCTACTCAGCGTTCGTCGCAACTCTTCGCGAGTCGATTCCCAGAGTTGAGTCGGCTATTTCAAAAAATCCTGCCATCGACGAACGCGGTCACAGATTCTTCCTTTGCGCCGACTTCAATCGCCCCATCCGGTGAACTACGTGCGCGCGTTTACTTACTCTCGTCGCATTCTTCACAGGAGTTGATGGCCTCTTGTTTGCCTTATTGTCAGTCATGAAAATCGATCAACAACCTTCTCTCTGGCGGCAGGCCTCGAGAAGTACCGGGCTTCCTACTGTGGCTGCAGAAGAAATCGCCGCACGCGCGTACGCCAAGTATCTCGCTCGCGAACGCGTCGACGACCGGACGCCGGTGAATGACTGGCTGGAAGCGGAGCGCGAACTCCTCCACGAGAAAGTTCTCAACCGCTGAAGACATGCCGCACCGCTGATCGCGGGCGGCGACGCGGAGCGATGGCGCTCCACAGGTACGAGCGCCTCGCGACGTTCTTGACAAAACTAAACAGCCACCCCGCGATCGATCCGCGATACTTCGATCGTCGCGAATAGTTAAAATTTCGACCGCTCGTTTCGATGGTTTTGACAGTTGCATGACAAGCGCGTGCTGTGCTTGTCTATAAGCGTCTCAAATACATAAAAAAACTATAATATGTATTCTGGTATAGCCGCTTACGCCCAAGGTTGCCGCGAATGCGTGTCCAGCATATCGATTCTCTGGAGGAGCTAGCGCCCGTCGCGACGCAATGGGATCGGCTCGTCGAGCGTAGCGGATACACCCTGCCCTTCTCGACGTTTGCGTGGTGCAGCAGCTGGTGGCATCACCTGGCTAGAAACAAGGCGAGCGTCCAGGATCGGCTGTCCATCAGGGCCGTCTGGGACGATCGAGGTGAGCTCGCCGCGGTGGCGCCTTTCATCCTGACGCAGCGCCCGGCCACGGGTCCGCTGCGCGTGCGCTGGCTGCAGTTCCTCGGTCCCGATCCAGGCATCACGGAAGTCCCCGGGATGGTCTGTCTTCCGGAGATGGAGCGCCAGGCCTCGTCGGCGCTCCTCGCGGATCTGCAGGAACATGCGAGCGCTTGGGACTGGATTCGCTGGAGCGGCTTGAAACCCGGCGGCATCGCGGCCGAAGTGATTGGAGAGCATCCCAAGCTTCAGTGGTCGCGCGACGTGCCCGCGTATCTTCTGCAACTGCCCTGCACATGGGACGAGTTCCGCGGGCGTCTCCCGCGCAACATCAAGGAATCGCTGCGCAAGTGCTACAACTCGCTTCAGCGTGACGGCCACGCGTTCGAGTTCGTGGTGACCGAGCGGCCCGAAGAGATGACCGACGTGCTCGGACATTTCTTCCATCTGCACAGTGCTCGAGCCAATGTGCCGGGCACCGTTCATCACGCCGACATCTTCGATTCCAGCGTCAGACGCGAGTTCCTGGTCGACATCAGCGAGACCTTCGCGAAACGCCGCGCGGTTCGCGTCTTCGGGGTGAAGATCGGCGGCCGCTACGTCGCCATGCGAATCGGGTTCATCGTCGGCGACACGCTGTATCTGTACTACTCCGGCTACGACCCCGCATGGTCGAAGTACAGCGTCATGACGACAGCGGTCGCCGAATCGATCAAGTGGGCGATCGCCGCGGGCGTCCGCACCATCAACCTGTCGACCGGCAATGACGTGTCGAAGACACGATGGCGGCCAACCGAGATTTCCTATCGCGAAGCGATTCAGATCTCGCCGTCGATTCGCGCGCACGCGGCCCACGCGCTGTACCAGTCAGCCCGCACGGCTGCTGGCGTGCTCGATTCGGGTTTGTCGGGAAACGGTCAGAAAGCCGCGAAGTGGCGCGGCGGGAAGCGACTGTCCGTCGCGCTCTCTGCCGGACACTGACGTTCTGCCGGCAGTCAGCCGGTTATTACGGCACAATCCTCAGGTTCGTCGGCGCGGACGGCGCGGACGACAGCGACATCGCACCAGTCTGGTAGTACTGCCACGCCTTCCAGCGGAAGAATCCACCATCGTCGTTCGCGGCGTACGGGGTCGTCAGCGTGGCGCCATCGAACAACGGCGTTCCAGTGCCCGCGGCGGAGACCAACACATTGCCGTTGATCGCAGCCGGGTTTGTGACGCCGTCACCCTTCCCATCGCACGCGCACGATGTTCCGCCTGCTCCGCCACCAAAGAGGAACGCGACAACGCCGGCATCCCGGTATGCCGCCAGGTGCGTCCTCGCCGGCTCGTCCAGCAGCCATTCGGGGCGATTGTCCTGGTAGTGACCGTCGGTGTTGTTCTGCGCACGCATCTTCGTGTTGCCGAGCGGAATCTGCCACATCACGATCCGCTTGCTGGCCGCGGTCGAGAAATCGCCGAGGAACCGCACGTTCCGCCGGAAGTCTTCCGAATCCCACCAGGCGTTCGGGTTGCCATACACGTACTGGTAGAAACCGGAATCACGATCGCTGAACTCGCCGAACGCCACGTCGAAATTCGCGCCGAGCGAGTTGTAGAACGCCGCGGCCTTGGCGCCGAGCGCATCGACCGTGGCATCCGACGGGTTCGACAACGCGATATCGGTGCCGGTCCCCCACACGCTGATGTGATACGCGACCATCACGTTGGGTGCGTAGGTGTCGCGGAGCTTGATGATCGCGCGCGCGAATCCCGACACGTTGCTCGGAAGGCCGGCCAGTTCGGAGAGTCCGGTCTCCGATACCTTCGCCGGTACGGTCGCCGCGTTGTTGTTGGTGGCGAGCTGTTCGAGATATCCCCAGAGATCCGGCTCGACGTGCAGAACGACCGGCTGCGTCGGAAACGCGCCGGCCTTCTGAAAGAACAGCTTCACGTCGTTGTAGTACGCCGTCATCGTGCTCGTGTTCTGGATGTTCGACGAATCGCGCGCGCCCTCCGACGATCCGGTGCTGGGTGACGACTGCAGCATCATGTAGTACGTGAAGACCGGAATGATGCCGTTGGCCACCGAATCCTGGATGTAGAACTTCGCGAAGTCGCCGTTGGTGTTCCACGTGGCCCAGCCGCTGCCGGTATTCGCACCGCCGGCAAGATATTGATAACGGAACTTGAAAGCCGTCGTGCTCTTCATCGCCGCCGCGCCGCCGGGCGAATCCGCCATGCCCAATTCAATCTGTTTGGGCCACGCGGCGGGCAACGGGGCCTGGGCCGTGGCAACACTCGACGTCAGCGCGAGCGACGCGAGAACAAGACAGAGTTGGCGGGTACCGGTGCTCATGAATCTGCTGAGCTGCAAGGGGCGCTCCTTAAAGATTTCCCGATAGTGTCGCACGTCTGCGCGCAAGAACGGTATCGGACGGTCGGCCTCAGCTCATCAAAAACCTGAACGATCGCGACGATTTCGACGCGCGCGACACGAAGAACGACGTGCGCTGTTTGGACCACTCCGGCCCGCAACTGCATGCCACGGCAACGCGAAAACCATTCGACTAGAATCGACGGCTCACACCGTTCGACAGCCTGGAGGCGTGCATGACGGTCCCGCGTGTCGCTCGATTTCTGGCGCCGGTTGTCATCGCTTCCCTGGCGCTGGTCTCGCCCTCGACAGTCGGACGACCCCCGCTGACGGTTTCGGGCAACAAGTTCGTGGATCCCAATGGCAAGACTGTTCGCCTCCGCGGCGTCTCCTCAATGGGCATGGCCATGGTGTACGGCGACAAGGATCGGCCCGGATCGTATCTGCCGATGTCGCCGAAGCAGTACGTCGACCGCGCGATTCAAACCGATGCGACAGGCCAGCGCTGGTACTCGACCGCCATTCGCCTGGTGTTCGAGCGCTTCCCGTCGGTGAATCCGTCACGCCTCTACAAGACAGAGAACAGTCCGTACGCGATGCCGGACACGGTCCCTGTTGCGGCCTGGCAGACGTCGCATCAGTACCAGGAAGGCGAGGTGGCGTCGATCGCCGGAAAGCGCTTTCGCGCGGCCAGGAAACTCTGGCGCGGCGATCGCGGTTTCGCGTGGAACCCGACGCCGTACCAGGTTGGCGAGGTTGTCGTGAACATCGAAGGCAACGTCTATCGCTGCACCTCGAGCAGCGGCTCGGGCAATCCTGCCGGCAACTGGGGAGTCTTTCCGAGAGGAACCGGGACGGAGATCGCCGAGGACCAGGGGAATCTTCAGTACGTGTGGTCCTACGTCGGCGCGTTCGGACAGTCGGCGGAGGCGCCACCCTCCAGCATGAAGCTTGTCGCGGACAATCAGCAGCAGTGGTACGTCGACAACCTCGCAACGTGGCTCTACATGTCGCCCGACTACACGCCGGCGCAATCGGCGTCGCGCTTTGCCGACTGGAAGAGCAAGGTGATGGATCCGGTCGTCCAGCGCGGCATCGACGATGGGTTGTACGTCGTGATCTGCGATTTCGACTTCGGCCCGGCGCATCATCCGCTGCGAAGCGCGCGCATGCTGGACTTCTGGACGCGCATGGCGCGCTCGCAGTGGGCGAACCATCCGCAAGTGCTGTTCGAGTTGTGGAACGAGAGCGAGGACATCGGACCCTACTCCGGAGGACCGGGATCGTGGCCGCTGCAGAAACCGGTGATCCAGCAAACCGTCGACGCGATCCGCGCGGCCGGCGCGAACAACATCATCATCGTGCCGACGCCGTTCTACAGCGCATGGGCGGGAGAAGCGACCGCCAGCCCGCTCACCGGCAGCAACCTGGCGTATGCACTGCATCAGTACCGAAGTACCTGGGAGCAGTACCCATCGAACCGGGATCAGATCAATCAGGCCATGGCGAGCGGACAGGCCATCGTCTGGACCGAATGGGCCGACGACGGCAAGCTGACGGATCCCGCGCAGCTGTGGCCGACGTCGACCACGGCTCCGCCTCCGCTGCGGCAGCTGCTGGAGCCTGGCGAGGGGTCGCAGCATGCAGCTGCAGGCTGGTTCGCATGGTCGCTCTCGAACTCATGGTTTCCCTTTCTGTTTCTTGACGAGGCACTTACGAAGCCGACGCCGTTCGGCATCGCGACACGCCAGTGGCTGTACGACAAACGTAACGATGACGACTCGCCGGCGTCAGTTCGGCAGCCGTAACCCTCCGACGCAATGCCTTGAATTGCACGATTCGTGTCGGTCGCGGCGCCTTTCACCGCCGTGCCATTGATCACGCGCGTACAATAAAGCTCTGGTGCTCTTAGAGGCGCGCCCCGACATTTCGATCGTCATTCCGGTCTTCAATCAGGGCGAGAGCCTGCATCGATGCCTCCGCGCCCTCGGGGCCCAGACTTATCCGCACAATCGCTTCGAAGTCCTGGTGGTCGACAACGGATCGGCATCGCCGGTGGCGGAGATGGTCGAGTCGTTCCCGTTTGCGCGATGCATCCGCGAAGCGAAGCCCGGATCGTACGCGGCTCGAAATCGAGGCATCGTCGCTTCGCGTGCGGACCTTCTGGCGTTCACCGACGCCGACTGTGTGCCGACGGCGACTTGGCTCGAGCGAGGTGTCGGTTCGATTCGACGTCTGCCGCGGCCCGGCGGCGTAGGCGGACGCATCGAGCTCGCGTTTCACGAGGCACAGCGGCGGACCGCCGCCGAACTGTTCGAGAGCATCTTTGGATTCCGGCAGGAGCAGTACATCGGTTGGGGCTTCGCCGCGACCGCGAATCTCTTCACGACGCGCAACACATTCGATCGCGTGGGCCTGTTCGACGAGCAGCTGATGTCGGGCGGCGATCAGAAATGGGGACACCGGCTCCAGGCGCAGGGGCTCGCACAGCAGTACGCGGACGATGTCTGCGTCGTGCATCCGGCCCGGCGGACTCTCGGTCAGCTGTTTCAAAAAACCGTCCGGGTCGCAGGCGGTCTTCAACAAATCGCCGAGGAACACCATCGAGGGACGACCGGCCTGCTCCGTCACGCCGTTCAGGAGTTGATCCTGCTCCAGAGCATCCGCAATCACATCTCCGACGACCTGCTCGGTGCGCTCGATCAGAAGCTGCGATTCGCCGGCGTCGTCTGGATGGTTGAGCTCGTGAGGATGCTCGAACGCTATCGCGTGCACTACGGCGGGACCCCTCGGCGAACCTGATGGCCGACGAGGCGAAGCCGCTCCTCGAGACAGAACACCTCGTGGAGGACCTCGGCGGACGCGCCATGCGCGGCGGCGCGAGCATCGTCGCGGTCCAGACCACTCAATTTGCCCTCAGCCTTGGAGCCACGGCGGCGCTGGCGCGGCTTCTCGCACCGACCGACTTCGGCCTTGTCGCGCTCGGCGTTACTGTCGGTGACTTTCTCGGGCTGTTTCTCGATCTGGGCCTCGGCGCGGCGACCGTGCAGCGCGCGTCGCTCGACAAATCGCAGATCAGCACGCTGTTCTGGATCAATGCGGCGCTCGGCACGCTCATCGCCGCGGTGATGGCCGCCACGGCGCCGCTCGTTGCGCGATTCTACGGTCATCCTGAGCTCGTCGGCTTGAACGTTGTCCTTGCTCTGGGCTTTCTGTTGACCGGCTTCTCCGTCCAGCACACCGCCTTGCTTCGGCGGCAGATGCGGCTGACGCGGCTGTCCGGCATCGAGCTCGTCTCGCTGACGCTCGGCATCGGACTGGCGTGGGCGATCGCGGCTCTCGGCGCGGGTTACTGGTCGCTCGTCTGTCTTCAGCTGGCGCCGCAGGCGTTCGGACTGATCGGCGTCTGGTCCGCGTGTCGGTGGCGGCCCGGCAGACCCGATCGATCCGTCGACGTCCGGCCGTGGTTCTCGTTCGGCGCTGGACTCACGGGCTTCAACGTCCTCAATTACTTCAGCCGGAATCTCGACAACGTCATCATCGGTCGCGTATCCGGCACGGCGGCACTGGGACTCTACGTGAAGTCGTACTCGCTATTGCTCCTGCCGGTGACCCGCATCAGGGTTCCCGCATCCGCCGTGGTCATCCCCGCGCTCAGCCGGCTTCAAGACGATCCGTTGCGCTTCAGACGCTTTTTTCTCGCGGCCATCACGATCGTGGTGGCGATCGGGATGCCGCTCGTCGTTTTCATGTTCGTTCTCGCGCCGGACGTGATCCTCTTCGTGCTCGGACCGCAGTGGCAAGGTTCGGTGATCCTGTTTCAGGTCCTCGCGCCGGCGGCATTCGTGGAGACGTTCAACACGGTGGGCAGCTGGGCGTGCATGCCTTTCGGTCGCTCGGCCCGCCTGGTGCGCTGGCAGATATTCGCGACGGCCGTCATGGCGACGTCGTTTCTCGTCGGCGCTCGCTGGGGCGTGCTCGGAGTCGCCTGGGCGGTCTCACTGTCCACCGTCGCGCTTCGTGCCCCGTCCATCGTCTACCTGTTGCGGGAGTCTCCGGTAAGGCCGATCGATCTGCTCGAGGCGCTCGCGCGACCTGCCGGCGCGTCGCTAATCGCGGGAGCGATTCTGTACGCGCTCCGGTCCTCGCTCCTGCAACCGCTGAACGGCTTCCCGCTGCTCGGCATCGCCGTGCCGGTCTTTGGCGTCCTCTATCTGAGCCTCTGGATGTTGTTGCCCGGCGGACGGCGGGTGATCGCCGAACTGCTGACGGTCCGCGAAGCAGCCGTTTCCTAGATCGCACGTTCGCACGGCTAAAGCCGTGCGCCACAGGTTAAGCGTTTCCTGGAAGCGAAAAATGTGGCGCAGGGCTTCAGCCCTGCGTCAGAAGCTGAACGCGCTTCAAAGCGTCGGCGTGCCGCTCTCGGGTGGGCCGAAACCGCAGCGTCCGCGCATGCCTTGCCGAATGCGTTCCTGCTCCTCGGGGCTCATGTTCGCCCATCGCTCCGACATTCGCCGCCGCATGCCGGGGCGAGACGGACCGCCGTGTCCAAACCCGCCGAAGAGGATGCGGCACAGCGCCAGCAGTCCCAGCGCCTGCCAGAACGTGACCTGCCGCCATCCGAACAGCGGCGGCAGCAGCCAGTTCCACAGCAGCTTGACGACCTCGCCGCCGACAAAGACGAACAGGAGGAGTCCGAGAATCGCCAGCGGCGCCAGGAAAATCAGTTTCTTCCGTCTCATGGTTCGTCCCTCATGCTTTCGTGAAGTCGTCGTAGATGTCCTGCAATCGCTCCCGCAGATGGCGCACTGCATAGCGCTTGCGCGAGAGCAGCGTGTTCACGCTGACGCCGGTTTCCGCGGCCATCTCCTTGAAGCTCCGTCCTTCGAGCTCGTGGCCGACGAACACGTCGCGCTGCTCTTCCGGCAGCTCGTGGACCGCCAGCTCGAGCTCCTCGAGCAGTACATGACGGGCATACAGCGCGTCGGGGCCGGCATCGGGTGAAGGCAGCAGATCTTCCAGCTTGAGGAGTTCGTCATCCTCGCCCGCGACCGGCGTGTCGCTGAAGCTCTCCGGCTTCTTCTTGCGGAAGAAGTCGACGATGCGGTTGCGAGCGACGCGAAACAACCAGCCGGTGACGTGATCGATCGGCATCAGCAGCCGATTGGCTTCTACGAGCTCGTAGAAGACGTCCTGCAGAATGTCTTCTGCGTCCCGCGGGTCGGGCACGCGCCGGCGAATGAAGCTGCCCAGCCGTGACTGCTCCCGCTCGACGACGTCGGCGATGCGCTGGTCGTGCTCGAGTGCCATCCGCCCCGGAGCGCCGGGTCCTTTACCTATAGATGTAGACGAACAAGGGGGTGCGGATATTGTAGGAGGGGCTAAGTCGTTCTGGACTCTCCGCTTATCTCACAAGCGGAAGAGCACGAACGACAGGAAATCGTTGGCGCTGTGCGTCAGGATCGGCGCCCAGAGCGAGCGCGAGTACCGGAATGCCACCGCCATGACGAACCCGAACACGAACACCGTCACGGCGTTGCCGGCTCGCAGCATGTGAAGAGCCGTCCAGCCTGGCAGGTGGATCGCCAGAAATAACGCCGACGTGATCAGATTGGCGAGCCAGAAATCGACGCGCTCGTTCAGCTTCTGAAGGATAAAGCCGCGGTACGGGATCTCCTCGATGAAGCCAACGAGGAACGATGTGCCCAGCACGCTGTTCCATGTCACCCGCTCCAGCGTCGGATGAGGAAGACCGAACCGCAGCGCGGTTCCAAGAACATTCA
>DASSGK010000110.1:0-32218 GCA_035693505.1 Vicinamibacterales bacterium | reverse complement strand
TGAGCACCTCCCAGCCTCGTGGCGCGAGCAATTCCCGAAGGCGTCCCGTGTAACCCTCTTTGCCAAGATCGTCGCCCGTGCCGTTGGCGACCGATGATCCGAACACGGCGATCCGCCGCGTCGGGGCAGCGGACTGCCGGGCCTGCGCCAGTGTCAGCGCGGCAACGGCCAGGGTGAGAACCAGCAGGTGACGGGTCGTTCGCCGCGCGCGCTTCATGAGAGCTCCTTCAGGCCGTGAATTCTACTGCTCCGCTGTAGAATCTTCCCTGATGAATCGCCGGGATTTCATTCGCACGGGGCTTGGCGCGGCAGGGGTGGCGATGGCCAATCGCGCCGGTCTCCGCGCTCAGACCGACGCGTCGCCGCGATGGCGGACGTTCGAGATCACGACGCGCGTGCGCGTGCTCCATCCCCGGGGCGCCACTCGCGTGTGGCTGCCGACACCGCTTGCGGTCGCGCCGTACCAGAAGACGATGGGCGATTCCTATCATCCAGGCGGCGGTACCGCCGTGATGATCGAGACCAACGAGAACGAACCGGACATGCTCGGCTGTTCCTGGGATGACGGCGTCGACCCGGCGCTGATTCTCGTCAGTCGCGTCGCCACGACCGACTATGCCGTCGATCTCAAGACACCCAGCGTTCCGCCCCCGCGCGACCTCTCGTCCCTGGCGCGTTTCGTCAGGGCGACCAGGCTCATCCCGACCGACGGCATCGTGAAGATGACCGCCAACTCGATCACAAAGGGCGCCGGCACCGATTTCGAGAAGGCCCGCGCCATCTACGAGTGGATCATCGACAACACGTACCGCGATCCCAAGATTCGAGGCTGCGGTGTCGGGGACATTCGATTCATGCTCGAATCGGGGAACCTCGGCGGAAAATGCGCCGACCTCAACGCGCTGTTTGTCGGCCTGTGCCGGGCGTCGGGCATCCCGGCGCGCGATGTTTACGGCTTGCGCGTGGCGCCCTCAGAAAAAGGCCTGCGGAGCCTTGGCCTCTCGTCGAGCGACGCCACGAAAGCACAGCACTGCCGTGCGGAGGTGTACCTGGCCGGCTATGGATGGGTCCCCGTCGATCCGGCGGATGTTCGCAAGGTCGTGCTCGAAGAGCCGCCCGGTAATCTTCCGGTCGGCGACGAGCGGGTGAAGGCCGTACGGGAGCGGCTGTTCGGATCGTGGGAGATGAACTGGATCGCCTACAACTTCGCGCACGACGTCGCACTGCGAGGCTCGAACCGCAAACCGCTTCCCTACTTCATGTACCCTCAGGGTGAGACGTCGGAGGACACGCTCGACGGCCTCGACCCCGAGCAGTTCACGTACTCGATCGCCGTGCACGAGGTCGAGGGATGATCGCGTTCGCCGCCACCAGTGCAGAAGAAATCAGACCTCAGGAGACGCGGTTGAAGTCGTGCGCGATCCGGGCGCCGCTGGTGCCCGTGTAGGACACGACGACATCGGCGGGCGCGTCGGGCGTGGCGAGCCGCAGCGTTTGCGTTTTCTTGTCGGAGAGGCGCACGGTGATTTGATTGCGCTTCTTGTTGACGTCAATCACCACTCCTTCGGTTGACGTCGCCGCCTCGCTGTCGATCGTCTTTGCATCCCGCATCACGACCCTGCTGCCTTCCGCGAAGTCGTCCAGCGGATTCTCGTTGGTCGATTTTCCGCCTGGCAGAATCTTCTTTGCGCCATCGACGACCTTCGCGGCGCCTTGCGCAATCGCTTTGCCGGCGCGGTGCTCGCTCTCGATCGTGCCGTCGGTCGCGATCGTTCCGGTGACTCCCTGAATCGGCGGAGGCGGCTGTCCTTGCGCAAATGCTGCGCGCGAACTCAGCGGAAGCGCGCAAAGCAGAGTCATGATGCCGATGCTGATGGTTGAAGTAGTGTTGCGCACGGGAACCCCTTTCCCAGGTAAGTCGAGCAAATAGAAGGCCAGTTCAGACGGCCATCGTTCCTTCGCCAACCACCACGGATGCACCGCCAACCTGAACACTGGTGACCTCGTTTGCGGTCATCGCGACCTTTACGTGGAGCCGGCTGGGACGGCGCGCCAGCACACCCTGGAGGAATGTCATGCTTCCGATACGATTGGCGGGCACGAACCCGTATTTCGCCGCGAAGCAGCCCGCTGGGCCCACCGCCGATCCGGTCGCCGGATCTTCAATTCCTCCGGCCGGAAGCATCCGGCTGTACGCGGTCACGCCGTCGCTTCCGCCCTCTACACTGAAGACGTAGATGCCCCTCCGCTGGATCCCGGCTGCGGCGAACACCGCGTCGACTTTCGCGCGATCGATCACCGCCGCATCAACGGCCTTTCGGGTCGGCAGCGGCACGATGAAGAAGTTGGATCCGCAGTTGACCTCTTGCCCCGCGGGCGTTTGGTCCGGCTGAAGCCGGACACTACCGCTGTCGTCCAATCCCAACGCCGCCCGGAGCGCGGGTCCATCGGTCACTGTTTTCCCGAACGTCGGCTTCAACTGCGTCATCCACGCGAACGCGAGATGGCCGTCCTTCCAGTCCAGGTCGAGGTTGATCGGGCCGACGCCGAGGCCGAACGTCGTGCGCGCGAGTCCTGGCTTCAGCACGCCAGCGTGCGCGAGCGCGAACGCCGTGCCGATTGTCGGATGCCCCGCAAACGGCGTTTCCGCGGTGCGCGTGAAGATGCGCACACGATAGTCGGTGCCCGCCGCTTCGGGCGGGAACACGAACGTGCACTCGGACAGGTTCGATTCCCGCGTCATCGTCTGCATCGTGTCGGTGTCGAGGCCGGCAGGCTGAAGGAAGACGAACAGCTGATTGCCCTGCAATCGGCGATCGGTGAAGACGTCGAGATGCACGTAGCGATACGCGCCGCTCCCGGCGGTTTGTGCGCCGGCGGCTGCGGCCGGCAACCCGAGTCCCGCGATGCCGAGCATTCCGGCCCGCCCGAAATCCCGTCGATTCATGTGCGGCATAAGCACCTCAGCGAAACTGGGAGGCTACAACAATACGCGACATCCGCGCTCCTCGAGGGCGCCTATCGCAGGAGGCACCCGCGACAACTTCACCCATCGCAGATCGAGCTTCTGGAGGTGCGGCCACTCGACAATCCAATCGGGAAGCTCGGTGAACGGGTTGCCGCGCAGGTCGATGTACGACAGGCGCGGCAGCGCCCGCATCGGCTCCGGCAACTCGCGGAACTGATTGTTGCGCAAATGCAGCTCGTGGAGCCGCTCGAGGCTGGTGAACGCCCACGGCAGCGCCTCCAACGCGTTGCCATCGGCCCTCAGCTCCTCCAGGCTCCACAAGTTGCCGATCGATTGAGGCAGCTGCGTGAGCCGGTTGTCGCTCAGGTTCAGATACCGTAGCCTGATCATCCGCGCGAACAGCGATTCGCGCAGCGCCGTGAGTTTGTTGTCGTGAAGATACAAGTAATCGGTAAGCGCGGTGAGCTGGCCGAGCGATTCGGGTAATTCCGCCAGCAGGTTGTGCCCGAGGTCCAGCGTGCGAAGGCTGGTCAACGCGCCGATTCCGTCGGGCAGCTCCGTCAGGTTGTTGTCCGCGAGAATCAGCGTTTCGAGCGCCGTGTTCTCCCACAGCGCGGGCGGCAGTGTGCCCAGCTGCTGTTTCCAGAGATTCACCGATTTCCCTTCCATGGCGGCGCCGAGAGTACCACGGGACGACGCGTCACCCGGGTTCGGGGTAAAGTCATTCTTTTCGTGGAGGAGACAGCCATGAAGCGAAGCATCCTGCTCGGTCTGTTGCTGGGAGTCGGCGCCGCGTCAATGGCCGCCCAGGCACCGGCCCCCAAAGTGATCGACATCGTGA
The DNA here is from genome assembly GCA_035693505.1 of Vicinamibacterales bacterium. Lineage (GTDB taxonomy): Bacteria > Acidobacteriota > Vicinamibacteria > Vicinamibacterales > CAVVIG01 > CAVQFC01. The sequence continues at coordinate 28,409 of DASSGK010000110.1, read as the reverse complement.
AACTGAAGGACACGCTCTACGTCCTCACGAGCTCGACGCCCGGCGATCAGGCGACATTCAGCGGCGGCAACGTCGCCGTGTTCATCACCGACGGCGGTGTCACGCTCGTGGACGACAAGCTCGCCGGCTGGGGTCAGGCCGTGCTCGACAAGGTGAAAAGCGTGACGGACAAACCGATTACGCGCATCATCAACACGCACACCCACGGCGACCATACCGGCAACAACGGATTCTTCGGCGCCAGCGTCGAAATCGTCGCGCAGGAAAACACGAAGGCGAACATGATGAAGATGGACGCCTTCAAGGGAGAGAACGCGAAGTTCCTGCCGGGCAAGACGTACACGGACAAGCTGTCACTCGGCACGGGCAAGGACCGCATCGATCTCTACTACTTCGGCGCGGCCCACACGAGCGGCGATACGTTCGTGGTCTTCCCCGCGCTCCGCGTGCTGCATACCGGCGACGCGTTCGCCTGGAAGGACGGCCCGCTCTGCGACCGCAACAACGGCGGCAGCTGCGTCTCCTTCCCGCGCACCCTGCAGAAGGCGATCGCCACCATCAAGAACGTCGACACCGTGATCCCCGGCCACAGCCCGATGCAGACGCCGAAGGACCTCGAGACGTTCCAGCAATTCACCGCGGCATTCCTGTCGCACGCGATCGATGCGATGAAGGCCGGCAAGACGGTGGACGAAGCGACGGCGTCGTTCTCGATCGACAAGTACCCCGGTTACAAGAAGGATCGCCTCAAGGGCTCCATCCAGGCGGTCTACGACGAGCTCAAGAAGTAAACTATGCGCATGAAAGCCATCGTGATTGCCGCCGGTGTCTGCGCCGGCGCCGCGTCGCTCGTCGCGCAGCCCGCCTCGCTGCCGACACCGGGCTTCCATCATCTCCACCTGAACTCGACGAACCCGGAAACGGCAGCGGCGTGGTACGCGAAGGAGTTTCCGAGCACGTCGAAGACCACGTGGGGCGGGATCACGGCGCTCAAGTCGCCGAACAACGTGCTCGTGCTGTTCACCAGGGTCGAGCAGCCGCCGGCCACGCAGCCGCAGACGGCGGTCTGGCATTTCGGCTGGCACGTAACGAACGAGCGTCAGGCGATGGCGCGGCTGCGCGCCGATGGAGTGACGCTGCTTCCGCTCTACACCAGCGAAGACGGCGGCACGGTCAACATCAACAGCGACACGTACCCTGGTACGGGCGGTGTGCTTGGCCTGACGAAGGCGCAAATCGAGGCAGCAAAGCAGGCCAACGTGAAGCCTGCGGGCGGCGCCGGCTTCGCCTACATCCGTGGGCCCGACGATGCGATGATCGAAGTGCAGGGCGACATGCCGGCCGAACGGTTCAACCACGTGCACATGTATCACGAGGAGCCGTTCTGCTCGCAGCTCTGGTATCAGAAGCACCTGAACGTGCCGCCGCCTCAGGGCCGCCGCGGCGGTCCGGCGCCCGAGCCTCGGACCGAGGCCAACTGCAAGGTCCCGCGCGGCCCGGACAAGACGTGGCCCGCACTGGAAGTCGATGGCATGTATCGCGCCCCGCAAATCCCGCTGCTCTTCGGCGACGTCTCGATGGGCGGCTACACGAAGCAGAGCGACAGGCCGCTCGTCGGCACGCGCGGCCATCTCGCCGACCACATTGGCCTCAGCGTCGGTGATCTCGACGCGTGGGTGGCGAAGCTCCGCGGCGAGAACGTCAAATTCCTGGAACAGCCGTACAAGCTCGGCGACACGCGCGCGGTGATGATCGAAGGACCCAGCCGTGAGGCGCTCGAGCTCGTGGAGGTCAAGCCATGAAACCCGTCGTCCTCGTGGCGCTGGTCGCCGGCGCCCTGACGTGTTGCGCGGCGCGTGCATCCGCGCAGGTCGACTTCACCGGCAAGTGGACGCTCGATCGCGAAACGAGCGCGGATCTCACGAAGGCGTCATTCGAACCGCAGCAGGCCCAGGCGCCGCGCAACACCGGCTTCAACGGTGGATTCGGCGGGCGAGGAGGCTATGGCGGACGCAGCGGCGGCAGCGGCCGTCGTCCGGGCGACACCAGCGGATCGCGAAACGGCGCCTCCGCCCTCACCGAGGACGAACGTGCCCGCCTCCGCGAGATCGCGGACTACGTGAAGGGGTTCACGTCGCTCACGATCGACCACACGGACCATTCGACGTTCACGGTGACCGATGCGCTGGGGCGTTCGCGCCTCTTCCCGACCGACGGCAGCAAGACTCAGCACGCGTTCGCCACCTCGACGATCGAGAGCACGACGAAGTGGGACGGTCCGCACATGGTGACCGTCTACACCATCAGCTCCACGCGGGAGCTGGTGTTCACCTGGATTCTGGTGCCCGCGACCCATCAGATGGCGCTGCGCATCAAGCTGGATGACTCCGGGCGTCAGCGGGCGGACGTCCCCGAGCTCCGGCTCGTCTACAAGCTCACTCACTAATCGATGGCCAATATTCTTCAGCGTCTTCCCGCCGGCCAGAAGGTCGGCATTGCGTTCTCCGGCGGTCTCGATACCAGCGCAGCGCTTCATTGGATGCGCGCCAAAGGCGCCATCCCCTATGCCTACACGGCGAACCTGGGCCAGCCCGACGAAGCGGACTACGACGAAATCCCGCGCAAAGCGCTCCAGTACGGCGCCGAGGCGGCGCGACTGGTGGACTGCCGCGCCCAGATGGTGGCCGAGGGGATCGCCGCTCTTCAGAGCGGCGCCTTCCACATCTCCACAGCCGGCGTGCCGTACTTCAACACTACGCCGCTAGGGCGGGCGGTGACCGGCACGATGCTCGTCGTCGCCATGAAGGAGGACGACGTCCACATCTGGGGCGATGGCAGCACGTTCAAAGGCAACGACATCGAGCGGTTCTACCGCTACGGGCTGCTCGCCAATCCGAACCTCCGCATCTACAAGCCGTGGCTCGATCAACTGTTCATCGACGAGCTCGGCGGCCGCAAAGAGATGTCGGAGTACATGAACAAGGCCGGGTTCGCCTACCGCATGAGCACGGAGAAGGCGTACTCCACCGACTCGAACATCCTGGGCGCGACGCACGAGGCCAAGGATCTGGAGTTTCTGAACAAGGGGATCATGATCGTCCAGCCGATCATGGGCGTCGCCTCCTGGCGCGAGGACGTCGAGGTGAAGCCCGAGACCGTCTCGGTCCGCTTCGACGAAGGACGGCCGGTCGCGCTGAACGGGAAGGTCTACGACGACCAGGTCGAGCTGATGCTGGAAGCCAACGCAATCGGCGGTCGCCACGGGCTTGGGATGTCCGATCAGATCGAAAACCGCATCATCGAAGCGAAGAGCCGGGGCATCTACGAGGCGCCCGGCATGGCGCTGCTCTTCGTGGGCTACGAGCGGCTGATCACGGGCATCCACAACGAGGACACCATCGAGGAGTATCGAGAGAGCGGACGCCGTCTTGGACGGCTGCTCTACCAGGGACGCTGGTTCGATCCGCAGGCGTTGAAGCTTCGCGAGTCGGCGCAGCGCTGGGTGTCGCGCGCCGTCACGGGCGAGGTGACGCTGCAGCTGCGGCGCGGGAACGACTACTCCATTCTCGACACGCAGAGCCCGAACCTGACCTACAAGCCCGAACGGCTCACGATGGAAAAGGGCGAGAGCGTCTTCTCGCCGCAGGATCGCATCGGCCAGCTGACGATGAGGAATCTGGATATCAGCGATACGAGGGACAAGCTGCTCACGTACGTGAAGACAGGCCTCATCGCGCCGTCGCTCGGATCGTCGATGCCGATGCTGACCGACGGCGAACACGGCGACAAGAATGAAAAATGAGAGCGTGGGCGCTGCTCCTCATGTTGCTGGCCGGAGCGCAAGGCTTTCAGCCGAGCGACCGGGCTCGCCGAAAAGGCTCGCCCTCCTTCAGCGTTGACGCTCAACTTGGAGCGCGAGCCTTTCAGGCGAGCGCCGACGCTCGGCTGAAGCCTTCGCGCTCCGAGCAAAAGGCCACGTCCTCAATGCCTGCTCCGACCTTCACCGTCGATCCCTCGTGGCCGAAGCCGCTGCCCAACCATTGGCTGGTCGGCGCGGTGGTCGGCGTCGCCGTCGACTCCCACGATCACATCTGGATCACCCATCGTCCCTCGACGCTGCAGCCCAACGAGACGCGGTCGTTCTGGAAGGCCGCGCCGCCCGTCCTGGAGTTCGCACCAGACGGCACGCTCGTGTCGTCCTGGGGCGGCCCGGGGCCGGGATACGAATGGCCGCAACTCGAGCACGGTATCCACGTCGACGATCAGGACAACGTCTGGCTCGGTGCAGGCGGCGACAAGGACGCGCACATTCTCAAGTTCACGCGCACCGGCAAGTTCCTGATGCAGATCGGGCATCAAGGCAAAGGCCGCGGCAGCAACGACACCGAGAATCTCGGCGCCGCCGCGCACATGGTGGTCGATCGCGCGGCCAACGAACTTTACGTCGCCGACGGGTACGTCAACCACCGCATCGTGGTGTTCGACGCGACGACCGGGGCCTACAAACGGCATTGGGGCGCGTACGGGAAGCCGCCCGATGATTCGTACTTCACGAAGGCCGGCGAAGTGCTGCCGGGTCCGTTCAGCGGCGCCGTCCAGCACGAGAACAAGCCGAGCCAGTACGATCCCGCCGGCCCGCCTCCGCCGCAGTTCCGCATCGTCCACGCGGTCCGGATTTCGAATGACGGGCTCGTCTACGTCTGCGATCGCACGAACGACCGGCTGCAGGTGTTCCGCAAGGACGGCACGTTCGTCAAGGAAGCGTTCCTCGCCAAAGAGACGTTCGGCAGCGGGTCGGTGTGGGACATCGGCTTCTCCACCGATCCCGCGCAGACCTACGCCATCGTCATCGACGGGACCAATCAGCAGGTCTATGTACTGCGGCGCGCATCGCTCGAGGTGGTGAGCACGTTCGGCGGCGCGGGACATTGGGCCGGCCAGTTCTACGGCGCGCACAACCTGGCGGTCGACTCGAAAGGCAACCTCTACATCACCGAGACGTACGAAGGAAAACGCGTGCAGAAGTTCGCGATATCGGTCACGCGGTGATGCGGGCGCTTCCGTGGCTGTTGACGGCGGTCCTCGCAGGCGCCCTGTCGCAGGAGCCGATCCGCACGGCAGATATCACGCTGCGCGGTCTGACGAAGGCCGACTTTCCGCGCGTGACGAAGCTCGCCGAGAACGTGTACGCGTACGAGCAGATTGATCCGACCAAGCGAACCGTCACCGTCAACAACCTGATCGTCATCACGAGCGAAGGCGTGCTGATCGCCGAGAGCCAGGGCACCGTCGACAACGTCAAGCGCCTCGTGGCCGACGTGGCGAAACTCACGCCCCAGGCCATCAAGCACGTGGTCGTGGGATCCGAGCACGGCGATCACACCGGGGGCATCTCGGCGTTTCCGCCTGGCGTCACCTACTACGGGCATCCGTTTTCGGCGCCGCGCATCAAGCAGCCGACCGAGCCGGTGACCGACAAGCGAGTCCTGACACTCGGCGGAACCGAGATCGACATGCTGTTTCTGGGACGAGCGCACACGGGCGGCGACCTGGAGGTCTACCTGCCGCGCGAGAAGATCCTCTTCATGAGCGAGGTCTTCTCGAACCGCATCTTCCCGTCCATGGCCAACGGCTACCCAACCGAGTGGGTTGCCGCGTTGAAGAAGGCCGAAGGGATGGACGTCGGTTACTTCGTTCCGGCCCACGGGTTCGTCGACAGCGCCGCGATCATGCGCGACGAGGAGCGAAACTATCGCCTCGCGCTCGAACGGATCATCGCGGAAGGCACACGTCTCCACGACGCGGGCACCTCCCTCGAGAACGCGTCGGCCGCGGCCCGCTTCGAACCCTTCGATAGCTGGACCCGGGCCGCCAACAACGCGTTTTCAGGCCTGAAACGTGTATATATGGAACTCGATGGACAGTTAAAGTAAGCTCTACAGTTAATGGTCCCGGTCACGGTTCCTGAGCAATGGAAACCGCTCGGACGGACGTATAACACCCACTACTACCTGCTGTCCGATGACGTCCTTATCGTCCTGCCTGACAAGGGTTTAAAAGACGACGGCGCATCCGCCCGGGTCAACATCGATTTCCAGACGGCGTACGCCCGAATGCTGGGCCGCCGCTGCAGCGTCGTCGTGGTGCTCGACTCGCTCACGTCGCAGGACAGCGAGGCGAGACGGATTTATGCGGCCGGGATGCAGCCCGCTCTCTTCTACGCGGCTGCGCTCATCGTGACCAGTCCACTCGCGCGGGCGATTGGCAGCTTCTTTCTTGGCCTGACGCGCCCGGCGGTTCCAACAAAGCTCTTCGAGTCGGTCGAGGACGCCGCAGCATGGGTCGCCACGCAGCGTCCGAATTCGAAAATCCACGCATGATTCCGGACACTTCTGCGTGGACGCCGATTGGGCGATCGGCCAATGCCGACTTCTTCGAAGTCGAGACCGGCGTCCTCGCGGTCGTGCCGTTCGACGGCGCATCGGATACCGCTGACACCGCGGCGGTCAGCATCCAGATTCAGCTGACGCACCTTCGCGCGCGCGGCAGCCGCGCCGGCACGATCGTCTTCATGGACCGCGTCGCGTCACAGAATTCCGGCGCCCGCGACGTCTATCGGACTGCACCCGATCCAACGCTGCAGACGTGCTTTGCGCTGGTTGGCGGCACGATGTTTGGACGCGCCGTAAGCTCGGTGTTCATCGGTCTCAACCCGCCGAGCGTGCCCACGCGCATGTTCGGCACCTATCAGGAGGCCCTGTCGTGGATCCGGCAGAACGCGTTGACGCGCTAGAGACCGACGCCTTGTCGGCGGCGCTCGTCGACGGATTCTTCCGCCTGTGCCAGGGAGAGTTCGATTACCGCCTGCCGCGGACGATGCTCCGCGATCGCGATGACACGACCGCCTTTTTCTTCAACGCCGTCGCGGAGGAGCTCGAGCGCGTCCTCCGGACGTCGCGGCAGCGTGAAGATCGGCTCGCGCGCATCGTGGCGCATCTTTCCGACGCGCTCGTCCGCGTGGCCGCCGGCGACTTCACGGTGGAGGTCAGCCGGGATTATGGCGGCGATGCGGCGGACGTCCTCGCGTTCCTGGTCAACAACACCATCACGGAGCTTGGCGCCTACGTGGCGTCGACCGAACGGCGCGCGGAGGAGGATCGCCTGCGCCTCGAGCAGCTCGTCCGGCAGCGGACGAGCGAGCTGAAACAGAGCGAGGACAATTTCCGTACGCTCTTGACGACGGCTCCGGTGCCCATGCTGCTCATCGGTCTCGACGACGATCGCGTGCGATTCTGCAACGAGCGGGCGGCGGACCTCTTCGAGACCACCGTCGACGAAATCGTCGGACGCCGGGCGCCGCAGCTGAGCGATGCCGCGGCACGCGGCCGGTTCCGTGAAACGCTGGAACGCGATCGGCGCATCGACGCTGCCGGCGTGAAAATCCGCACGAGACGAGGCTCGAGCTTCTATTCCTTGCTGAACGCCAGCACGCTCGTCAGCGGCGGCGAGACGCTCGTGATGCTGACGCTCACGGACGTCACCGAGCAGAAACGCATCGAGGATCAGCTTCGCGCCCTCGCGACCATCGACACGCTGACCGGCGCGCTCACCCGACGGCACTTCTTCGACCTGGCGGAGCTCGAGTGGGCGCGATCGACGCGTCACCGCCATCCGCTCTGCGTGGCGCTCATCGACGTCGACTACTTCAAGAGCGTGAACGATACCTTCGGTCACAGCACCGGCGACGAGGCGCTGCGCGTCGTGGGCGAGGCGGTCCGCGGCGAACTGCGGCGGCACGACCTGCTCGGCCGCTACGGCGGCGACGAGTTAGCGTTGTTGTTCCCCGAAACCGGCCTGGAAGGCGCCCGGCAGGTGACGGACCGGATCCGCCGCGCCGTGGCCGAGATCCAGCTGCGTCACGACGGCACGCCGGTGCGCATGACCATCAGCGCGGGACTGGTGGCGCGCCGCATCGATGAATCGTTGACGATGGCGTGCCAACGCGCCGACAAGGCGCTCTACGAAGCCAAGAGCGCGGGCCGCGATCGGGTCATCGGCGTCGCCTGAGCCTCAGCCCGTCACATCTTCGCCGCGCTCCGGCTCCAGCGCGAACAGGAGCAGCGAGCGTGCGGTGACATCGTAGACGGCCCCGAACGGAAACTGAGCCGAGTCGGGTTCGTGCTCCGGCATGTTCGTGTCGATGAGCAGCGACCACTGCTTCCCGCCGGCGTGCGCCGGCAGCGTGAACTGGACGAGGTCGTGATGCCCGTTCAGGACCATGAGCATCGTGGCGTCTTCACCACGCCGGCCGACGCCCGTCGGCTGCGCCCGGCCGTCCATCAACATCCCGAAGCAGCGCATGCCCCCGTCCGCCCAGTCTTCCGCGCGCATCTCGGCGCCCGTCGCGTTGATCCAGGTGATGTCGCGGCTGCCGGCGGCGTCAATCAATTCCCCGGTGAAGAATCGCACCCGCCTGAGGATCGGATATTGATGCCGCAGCCACGTGAGCCGTTGAACGAAGGCGCGGAGGAGCACCGCGCTCTCGGGCACGTCCCACTTCACCCAGCTGATCTCGTTATCCTGGCAGTACGCGTTGTTGTTGCCCCGCTGCGTCCGTCCCATCTCGTCGCCGGCCAGAATCATCGGCGTTCCCTGTGAGAGGAGCGTTGTCGCCAGCATGTTGCGCACCTGGCGGCCGCGCAGCGCGACAATCGCAGCATCGTCAGTCGGGCCTTCGACGCCCGAGTTCCACGAGCGATTGTTCGACGTCCCGTCGTTGTTGTTCTCGCCGTTCGCCTCGTTGTGCTTGTCGTTGTACGTGACAAGGTCGTTCAGCGTGAACCCGTCATGGGACGTGACGAAGTTGATCGAGGCCCACGGCTTGCGACCGCGGCGCTTGAAGAGGTCCGGCGATGCGCAGAGACAGGGGGCCAACGCCGCTGCAGTGACGTCACCCTTCCAGAAGCTCCGCACGGTGTCGCGGAACTGATCGTTCCACTCCGCCCAGCCGGGCGGAAACGCGCCGACCTGGTAGCCGCCGGGCCCGCAATCCCAGGGTTCGGCGATGAGCTTCACCGTCTCGAGGACGGGATCCTGGCTGCAGGCCTTCAGAAAGCCGCTGCGATAGTCGAACCCGCTCGGCTCTCGGGCGAGTACTGTTCCCAGATCGAAACGGAACCCGTCGACATGCGTTTCGGTGACCCAGTAGCGCAGGCTGTCGGTCACCAGCTGGATGACCCGCGCGTGGCTCAGGTTCAGCGTATTGCCGGTGCCGGTGTCGTTGACGTAGAAGCGCGGCTGATCGTCGACGAGGCGGTAGTACGAGGCGTTGTCGATCCCCCGGAACGACAGCGTCGGCCCGCGCTCGTTGCCTTCGGCGGTGTGGTTGTAGACCACGTCCAGGATCACTTCGAGGCCGGCGTCGTGGAATCGCGCCACCATCTCCTTGAACTCGCGCAGGCTGTTCGCGCGGTCCGAGGCATAGCGCGGATCGGGCGCGAAGAAGCCGATGCTGTTGTAGCCCCAATAGTTGGAACTGCCGCGCTCGATCAGGTGACTCTCGCTGACGAACGTGTGCACCGGCAGCAGTTCCACGCTGGTGACGCCAAGCGATTTGATGTACGCGATGACGGCCGTACCGAGCCCGGCAAACGTCCCGCGCTGGTGTTCGGGGACGGCCGGATGGAGCCTGGTATAGCCGCGCACGTGCGCTTCGTACAGCACCGTGTGATCCCAGGGGACCGGCCGGCGGTTCGGCTCACCGTGCCAGTCGAAGTTGGGATCGACGACAACGCACTTGGGGACGAACGGCGCGCTGTCGCGCTCGTCGAACGACAGGTCATCCCCTTCGGCGCCGATCGTGTACCCGAAGCAGGCGGGATTCCACGTCAGCTCGCCGGTATGTGCGCGCGCGTAGGGATCGAGCAACAGCTTGTGCGGATTGAACCGGTGGCCCGACTCGGGTTCGTACGGCCCATACACGCGGTAGCCGTACACGGTCGACGGGCCGATGCCGGGGACGTAGCCGTGCCAGATCTCGTTCGTGTATTCCGGCAGCTCGATGCGCTTCAGCTCGCGTTCGCCGCGGTCATCGAACAGGCACACCTCGACCTTGGTGGCATTCGCCGAGAACAGGCTGAAGTTGACACCGCTCCCGTCCCAGGTTGCGCCGCGGGGGAACGGCGAACCTTCGCTTACGCGTCGATCCACGTGTGCGCCCAATCCTGAATGGCTTTGATGGCTTTGCCAAGCGCCTTCCCTTTTCTGGTCAGCGCATACTCCACCCGGACCGGCGCCTGCGGCAGGACGACTCGTTCGACGATGCCCTCGCGCTCGAGTTCCTGGAGACGCTCGCTGAGCATGCGATCGGTAATGTCCGGGACCGCTTCGCGCAGGGTGGCGAAGCGGCAGGGCGTCCGCAGCATCACGAAGATGATCGCCCCTGTCCAGCGGCGGCCGATCAGCTCGCTCGCCCGGTGGAAGCGGACACACAGCTCCGGCGCCTTCTTTCTCGACGCTTTCTGTCTTGACACCTCGTTCATATATAAAGTATAGTTACTTCCTCTTAGTAAGGAGCATCCGTCATGTCGATCCGCCCCGTCAAGCGTCAGATCTCCGCCACTCCCCACACCGAAGGCGCCGGCGTCAAGCTCCGCCGCGCATTCGGATTCGGCAATACGAGCGAGTTCGATCCCTTTCTGCTCTTCGACGACTTTCGCAACGACCGGCCCGCGGACTACCTGGCCGGATTCCCGTGGCACCCGCATCGCGGCATCGAGACGATCACCTACGTGCTCGCCGGCAACGTCGAGCACGGCGACAGCCTCGGCAACCGCGGCAGCCTCGGCGCCGGCGACGTCCAGTGGATGACGGCCGGCAGCGGCATCATGCACCAGGAAATGCCGCAGGGAGACGCGCAAGGCCGCATGCATGGCTTTCAGCTCTGGGCCAACCTCCCTGCGAACCTGAAGATGACGGCGCCGCGCTATCAGGACATCGCCTCGCAGGACATTCCCGAGGTCGTCGACGACGACGGCACGCGGGTTCGTGTGATCGTCGGCGACTTCTGGGGCAAGCAGGGGCCGGTCGAGGGGGTCGCCGCCGACCCGCAGTACATCGACGTCTCCGTGCCGCCCGGGAAACGCAAGCGGCTGAAGGTCGACACCAGCAGGCACGCGTTCGCGTACGTCTTCGCCGGCTCGGGCAGCTTTCGCGACGCGTCGGATCCGCAAGGCGTCCTGACCGAGGCGACCGACGGCAGCGACACGGTGCGGCGGGACGAGGCCGGCAACCGATCGCTCGTCCTGTTCGACAGCGGCGACGAAGTAGTCGTACAGGCGGGAGATCAAGGCATCCGTTTCCTGCTCGTCTCGGGCAAGCCTCTCGAGGAGCCGGTCGCGTGGTACGGTCCCATTGTGATGAACACGCAGGAGCAGCTCCGCCAGGCCATCAGCGACCTGCGCGACGGTACATTCATCAAGTAAGGCTTACGAGGGGCAGGTCCGGTCGGCGATCTCGCCCCTCTTTTTCTTGAACGCGTCCACCCACTCGTCGACGTTTGCCGGCTTACGGTCGCCTTCCTTCCGCTCCGCAAAACGCGCCACGTCGAACAACGCCCGCAGCTGATCGTCGGAGAGCTGCATCAACAGGTCCGAGAGAAACTTCCGTCCCGCTTCGCTGATTGGCGGATTCTCGAGCGTTCCGCTTTGTGACGGCGGCAGATCGCCGATGCACACGTGCGCGTCGGACCAGACGTGTGCGGTTGCCCACTTCTCGAGATTGACGCTGCCCACGTGATCACGGTTGAACAGGTTGGAGCGGCCGAAGGTCTGTCCGAGATCGTTGACCATCATCACCGGGTGGTCGCAGCGATGGAGCTTCTCGTCGGCTTTCTCGTCGGTGCAGAGCAGGCGCTGCTGCGCGGGCTTGTTGTCGGTGTGCTGCACGAAGACCGCGAGGAGTTTCAGCGCATCGCGTTGAGCGCGCGGCGCGCCGCCGGCGGCTTCGTCGACCTTGTCCAGCTCAGGCCATGCCCAGCCGGAATCCGGCGCGGTCTCGATCGCCCAGCCCTTCAGCTTGCGCTCGATCGAGGCGGGATCGAACACGAGCTTGCCGTCCTCGTGCACCGGTCCTCCGCGGTCCGGGCATCCGTCGCAGACGATCCGCACCGGGTACATCCGATCGACCGGGAAGCCGAGCGCCCAGAACAGCCGCGTGGCCGCCACTTCGGCGTACACTTCCCCGTTCTCGCGTCCGAACTTCACCTTCACTTCATCGTCGGGCGGGATGACGCACGTGAACTTCGGCGAGTTGCCGGACATCACCTTGTCGCGATACGCGCAGTTCACGGTCTCGTCCGGCGCGAAGGATCCGTGTGCTTTTGGACCGGTTCGGATGTCCATCGACGCGACGTCGGTCGCTTCCCAGACCTGCGCCCGCCGAATGGCGTCCATGCGCTGCGCCTCCGAGAAACGCAACTCGGCTTTCTTGGCCTTGAGACCTCCTTGCGACGCGCAGGCTGTCAAGAGGCTCGCGGCGATCACGCCCGGGATGTAAGAGGCTCTTAGCATCACCGTCGAGACTGAGCAAAAGTCCGGCCACTGATCAGCTCGACGATGGGAGCCAGAAACAGGCGGAAGTGTCACCCGCCTTCATCAAGCGGCACCTCGGCTGGAACAAGTGTGGAAAAGAAGTGCCTACTGAGCCAGCATCCGGATCCATCCATCCTGACGTGACGTCAGGAACAACTCGCCGTCGCGGCTGCGGCTGATTTGCAGGTCGGCCCGGGTGAGCGGCGTCCCCATCGTCTTCTCGACCAGTTGCTTGAAGGCCACGTCGACTCTCGCGCCTTTTGTGTCGCGGGTATAAAGCTGAATCTCCTCGATCGGCGCGACGGTCCGTGGAATCCCGTCGTCCGCCTTCTTCAGCGCCGCGGTGTCGGCGGCAAAGACCCGTCCGCGATTGATGTCGCCGAACACGAACTTGCCGCGCAGCGCTGCGATGGATCCGTTGTAGGCAAACCCGCCGCTGATCGCGACGCCCTCGTCGTGGTCGTACATCGCGACCGGATAGATGAACTCGTCCTTCGTGCGGCCATCGAGTACATCGTCGGGCAGCGGGAACAACTGGTCGAGAGCACCGCCAGGCCGGCTCATGCCGTTCTCCCAGATGCCCTCGCGTTTCATCCAGCCGTAGTTGCCCCCGTTGCGAACGATGTTGATCTCTTCGACGTTGTCCATGCCGATGTCGAGCGCGAACATCGTCCCATCGGTCGTGTCCCAGGACAGGCGGTGCGCATTACGGAACCCGTACGCGTAAATCTCGCCTAGCGTTTCCGGCTTGCCGTCGGCGGCAAACGCGTTCCCCTGCGGAATCGTGTAGTCGCCGAGCCCCTTGACGCCGTGCGTCTCCGTCGGACTCCGCGGATCGATCCGCAGGATCGCCGTCACGATCGAATCGAGCCGCTGTGTCTGGCCGGGATTGTGGCTCCTGGGTCCCGCGCCGTTGCTGAACCCGAGGTCGCTTCCGCTGGTATAGAGCAATCCGTAGTCCTGCGAGCCAGGCCTGGCGGTCGGGTTGAACTCGACGTTGCCCATTGGATGCGTGAGCGTCTCCACGATGTGGGCGACGCGCAGAAGCTCGCGCCGTCGCCCCTCGAACGTGTTCGCGGCCGGATTCGTCGCACGCCACTCGGTGATCACGTTGTGAAACGTCACGTCGGCCGACGTGAAGCCTGGAGGAATGAAATCGGGCTTCGCCGGATTCCCCGCCGCGCGCTCGGCGTGAATCGTGTAGAAGAGACCGTTCCTGGCGAACTCCGGGTGGAAGTCGAAGCCGATGAAGCCGCTCTCGAGGCGGTTGTAGACGGCAAATGGGAAGGCCGCCGCCATGTCGGCGTAGACCGCCGGCGGCCTGCCGTTCTCGAGTAGATACAACCGCCCGCGGGAGTCGTTGGCAAAGCGCCGTCCGTCGGGCGCGTCGCGTACGAAACTCACCCGGGCCCATCCGGCAGGATTGACGTCTTCCGAGAGCGGCCTCAGCCCACGCGTATCCGGGAGCCGGACGACGTCGCGAATTTCGAGGGCGATGCCGCGCTTCACAACGGGAGCCGGAATCGGATTGCTGGTGATTTGGGCGCGCAACGCCACCAGCGTGCAAAACGACAGCATCAGCACAGAGACGGCAAGAAACCGGGTGCGCATGTTCGGGATTGTAGACCGGTCGCGCGCCGGTTCAAGGGGGTATCAGAACTTGGATTCCTACTCCGCCACGTATCGCCACGGCGCTGTCGCGCTCTGACGCCGCCAGATGGTGAAGAACGGGAAGTTCGCCGGTTGACCGGCAGCGGGCGCGTTGGGATGAATCATGCCGATGGTGACGCCGAGATCGCCGCTCGACGCGACGATCACGCGGTCCGGCGCCCAGTTCAAGGTGCTTCCGCCCGCAGGCTGACCCGCCGACACGGTGCGCGCGATGTTCTCGGCGCCGACGACAAGGCCCGCGTCCGAGGCGCCGCCGAGGTTCAGCGAGTCGTCGCTCCCGAACTTCACGAACGCCGGCCCGAGTCCGATTTTCTGCGCTTCATTCGAAAACGCCCGTTCGGCCGCATCGAGGCTCTCGCGATGCCGAGTGATGACCGCGGCGTCCGTTGACGGCGCGACCAGTTGTGCGGGGAGCAACGGCGCGATCATCGCGTGGGATGCGCTGCCCTCTCCCGCGCGGGCGCGCTTGTACGCCGCCACGCGCCAACCTTCGGAACGCTTCACCCAGTACGCCAGGTACTTCAATGCGAGCGTCGCGCCGTCGGGACGGTTCAGCGTCATGAAGCCGGCCGTGAATCCGTGCTGACCGTCAGCCGACACGCCGCCGCGGACTGGCGTCCACTCAGTTCGCGATCGGGCATTGTCCGCGTTCGCGCGAAGCATCGCCACGACGGCCGCCTTGCCTTCCGCGAACTGGCCGGGAGGATTCGGGATCACTACGTCGTCGGCAAACATCGCCGTCAGACCCGAAATCAGATCGGTGTTCGCGCTCGCGGCGGAGAACGCGCGATCGGCGGCGAGCAGCTCGTCGACGACCGATTGAGGCGAAGCCGCGAAACAGACAATCGGGATCGCGATCGTCGCGGCGATCAGCGCGGCTCGGACAAGTCGTGTGACAAGCATGTTCATCGCTAGCCATTTTGCCCACGATCCGTCGGCGGTTACCGGCGCTCTCCGCGCTCCCACTTCGGTAGTGTCCGGCTTTAGCCGGACCCGAAGTTGTCGTCCGTGTCCCAGGATTGAACTCACCGCCCCTTCGCCCGATCACCGTATCTGAACACCGGCGACAGTTTGGGCAGGAATTCCGCACGAGCGCACCTCGAAATGCTCACCGATTCCCGATCCTTCCGCAGGCATCCGGTTTGCTCCCTGCCGAGCCATGCGAGCCCTGGTGGCGGACGACGATCCGGTCACGACGGCGGTCCTGGCCCGCGTGCTCCATCGCCTGGGCCTCGAGGTCGTGTCGGCCGGTGACGGCACCTCCGCCTGGCACGTGCTCGAGACCGGAACGGCTCCGGCACTGGCGATCATCGACTGGACCATGCCGGGCATCGACGGCGTCGAAATCTGCCGGCGGATCCGCATGAACCCCGGGCTCGCGGCGATGTACGTGCTGTTGCTCACCGGGCGCGACAGCCGCTCCGATCTCGTCGCCGGTCTCGATGCCGGCGCCGACGATTACATGATCAAACCGATCGACACCGAGGAACTGCGCGCGCGGGTGCAAGTGGGCGTGCGCGTCGCGGAGCTCCAGGGCCGACTCGCGGGCCAGGTGAGTGAGCTGCAGGAGGCGCGAAATCATCTCGAGCGTCTCGTGAGCACCGACGCGCTCACCGATCTGCATTCGCGGCGGTCCTGGTTCGAGCTTGGCGCGACCGAGTTCTCGAGGTTTCAGCGATACGACCGCTCGTTCAGCGTACTGCTCCTCGACCTCGACTTCTTCAAGCGCGTCAACGACACGTTCGGCCACGACGCCGGAGACATGCTGCTTCGACGGTTCAGCGACATGCTGCGCGCCGAGTGTCGCCACTCGGACATCATCGGGCGGCTCGGAGGCGAAGAGTTCGCCCTGCTCGCGCCGGAAACCTCGCTTGCCGCGGCGCAGACGATTGCGGATCGCATCCTCGACGCGTGCCGGCGTCTCGTTGTCGTCCTTCCCGCGGGCGACGTGCGTTGCACCTGCAGCATCGGCGTCAGCGAGAGCCTGTCGGCCGACGATGGTGTCGAGCGCGTCCTGCGCAGGGCCGACGCCGCGCTGTACCACGCAAAGCGCAGCGGCCGCAACTGCTGGAGAAGTCAGGAACGTCAGAACGCCGAGAGCGTCATCGTCCGCTGACGAGCGCACGCTTCGCATAGCGCATCTTCTGGGGACCTCTGCCCTAGCGCGTGGTGCCCGACGCCCGCGACCGGTGCTACGATCGCTCCAGGAGCGATTCCGAAGTGGCTTCATGGTCTGACGTGCCGACGCTGACGCCCGTGCGCGTCCGCAGTGCCTATGCGGTCGCCGTCGTCACCGATGCGCTGCAACTGCTGCTGGGTCCGTTCGGCTGGGCGTTTGCCGACGAAATCCTCGACGTCGCCGCCGCCGCAGCCACGTGGCGGCTCCTCGGCTTCCATCCGCTGCTGCTGCCGACGTTCGCTCTCGAATTCCTGCCGATTAGCGACGTGCTTCCGCTCTGGACAGGATGCGTGGCGGTGGTCATCGCGACGCGTCGCCGGCAGCAGACCGGGACGGTGCCGCCGCCTTCGAACGGACCAGTCATCGACGTGTGAACCGCTTTCGCGCGAGCGTCTACTGCGAGGGCACGCGCGCGGGAGGCGTCGTCTTCGGCCGTTCAGCCACCGCGTGCTCGTGACATGCGCGGCAGTATCCGTCGGGCTCGGTTGCATCCTTCTCGCAGAGCTGCCCACGGTGCTCGGGATGTTTCAAGCTCGTACAGCGGCACACATTCACGCGCCTATCCTACGCCTTCAAGCACGGCTGCGCCGCATTCTTGTCCGTACTGACAGCACTTACCTGTCAACGTTGACATTCGTTTGCAGCTAATTGCTACGCCGTTGCTATCGGCTTTCATCGATGACTGCGGCGACGATGATGTCGATGAGGTCCGCTGCGGGGAGCCGGTTCAGCACCGCCGACGGCGTATCGCTCAGCTCGTACGCCGTGATGATGTTCACCAGGTGCCATGCGGATAACGCGCCGAGTTGACTGCGGAGAAGACCTTCCCCGCGCTCGAACACGTGGAACGGATTGAGAACAGCGTCCGCCGTTGCGGGCTTCGCTGCGGGTTGAACAAGCGGCGGCGCCGGTTCGGAGTACGCCGGCAGGTCCGGAACGGCCGTCGTTCGAACCAGCGGATGCAGCGCGCGCTGAAGGGCGCCTTGTAAGTAGACGGCCGTCAGCCCGTTGGCCCAGTACTCGACGTCGGTTCGATTCGGCTGCGTCGTTTCGCGGCCCGAACGAATCGGTGTCGATCCGTCGAGCGGAAGAAATTCAAGCCACCCCTGCCATTTCCCATCCGCCATCGGAGAACCGCACGCGTGCGCGCGGTACCTGACGCGATCCTCGTCGGTCAGGACGTCGGTGTATTGCGCGAGAACCTGAGCCATGAGCGTCGCAAATGCAATCTGATCGCCAATTCCCGGCGACGTTCGGTCCTCACGCGTGCCTCGGATACACTGGTGGGCCTAAAATTTTCATGATTCGACCGATTCTCAAGTACGGTGACTCCGTACTCCACGAGAAGGCGCGGAACGTCGACGCCTTCACACCGGAGATCGACCACCTCATCGATGACATGATCGAGACCATGTACGCCGCGCCAGGCGTCGGCCTCGCCGCGACCCAGGTCGGCGTGCCTCTGCGCATCTTCGTGGTGGACGTGTCGGTCGGGCGCGACCCGAACGGACTCCTGGTGATGGTCAACCCGGAGTTTGTCGAGCGCGACGGCGTGCAGCTCGAAGAGGAAGGCTGCCTCAGCGTGCCGGGGTTCAACGCCACCGTGATGCGCCCGATGCGCGCCGTCATCAAGAGCCTCGACCGCAACGGCGAGCCTCAACAGCATGAAGGGACCGGGCTGCTGGCGCGCGCCTTTCAGCACGAGATGGATCACCTCGATGGCGCGCTGTTCGTGGACCGGCTGCGCGGCATCAAAAGAGATCTGATCGTCCGGAAGATTCACAAGCTGACGCGCGCCGGCAAATGGTAATTGTGTTCTTCGGGACGCCGGCGTTTGCTGTGCCCTCGCTCGACGCGCTGCTTGCCGCCTCGCCTCACACCGTCGCCGGCGTCGTCACGCAGCCGGATCGGCCACGCGGCCGCGGTCAGAAGACGTCCGACGCGCCCGTCAAGGCGCGGGCACTCCAGGCGGGACTGCCGATCCTTCAGCCGGAGCGCATGAAGGATCCCGCGTTTCTCGACGCGCTGTCCGCGTGGCAGGCCGATCTCGGTGTCGTCGCGGCGTACGGTCGCATCCTGACGGATGCGATCCTGGCCATCCCCCGGCTCGGCATGATCAACGTCCACGGATCGCTGCTTCCCCGATACCGCGGTGCGGCCCCGGTTCATCGGGCCATCGTCGACGGCGAGATCTCGACGGGAATCACGATCATGCGAGTGGTCAAGGCACTCGACGCCGGGCCGATGCTGGCAAAGGATCACCGTCCGATCGGGCCGGAAGAAACGAGCGAGGAGGTCGAACGCGACCTCGCAACGATTGGTGCGCGTCTGCTCGTCGCTGTCGTGGACCAGATCGCCCGCGGCCAGGCGCGCGAGACGCCGCAGGACGACAGTCTCGCCACCTACGCCCACCGGCTCACGAAGGACGATGGCGCCATCGACTGGCAATGGCCGGCGGCCCGCATTCACAACCTGATTCGCGGCCTGCATCCATGGCCCCATGCCTTCAGTTTTCTGGGAGGCAAACGGTTCATCCTGCTCCGCTCCCTCGTCGATGCTCCAGGCGACGGCAGCGTGGGCCCGGGAACGATCCTCGAAGCCAACGGCGATCGCCTGATCATCGCGACCGGTGCCGGACGCCTTCGCGTGACGGAACTTCAGGCCGAGGGCAAGCGCCCGATGAGCGCGCGTGAGTTCCTCGCCGGCCATCGGCTGACCGCGGGCGATCGCTTCACGGCCGCGCCATGATTGCGCCCGCGAGGCTGGCGGCATACCAGATCCTCTGCGCCGTCTCGACCGGAAGCGCCGACCTGCCTTCCGCCATTGCGTCGGCTCGCTCGGGGCTCGCCGACGAGCGCGATCGCGCGTTGGCCGCGGAGATCGCCGCCGGCGTTCAGCGATGGCGATCGACGCTCGATCACCTGGTCGTCACGTTCTCGAAGCGCGCGATCACCCGTCTCGATCCAGAGGTCCTCGAAATCCTGCGCCTCAGCATCTACCAGCTGCTGCACCTGACGCGCGTCCCGGCCGCTGCCGTCGTCGACGACGCCGTCGACCTGACGAAGCGTGCGGGCAAACGCAGCGCGAGCGGATTCGTCAACGCGATCCTGCGATCGGTGTCGAGGCGCCGGAACTCGTTGCCGCTGCCCGCCCGTCCATCCGATGCTGGCGACCGCGCCGCGGCCCTGGAGTACCTCAGCGTCTCGCTTTCACACCCTCGGTGGCTCGCGGAGCGCTGGTACGAGCGGCTCGGCCTCGACGCCGCCGAATCCTGGATGCGTTTCAACAACACGCCAGGTTCGGTCACGCTGCGCGCCAACCGCTTGCGGACGACGCGCGATGAACTGATCGGACGGCTCGCGGCGGACGAGATCCTGGTTCACCCAACCGACTATGCGCCGGACGGTCTGGTCGTGGACGAAGGGCACCCGCTCAGGGGTCCGCTGCGCGACGAGGGAGCATTTGTTGTCCAGGACGAGGCGTCGCAGCTCGTGCCGCTGCTTGCCGGCGACGAGGCGCTCGCTCGCGTGCTCGACACCTGCGCCTCGCCAGGAGGCAAGACAACGGCCTTGGCTGCGCTGATGAACGGAGGCGGCCTGCTCGTCGCGTGCGACGTCCGGGAGCGCCGTATCGAGTTGCTCCGGAGGACGGTGGCCGCGAGCGGCGCCGCGAACATCCGCATCGTGCAAGCCGATTTCCTTCAGTCCGCGCCGTTCACGTCGGCTTTCCAGTGCGTGCTTGTCGATGCGCCCTGCTCCGGGCTCGGCACGCTGCGGCGCGATCCGGACATCCGCTGGCGAAGGCACGAACAGGACCTGTCGCCGCTCGCCGCCGCGGAGTTGACCATGCTGCAGCGAGCGGCGGCGTGCGTCGCGCCGGGAGGGCGGCTGGTGTACGCGACCTGCTCGAGCGAGCCCGAAGAAAACGAAGGCGTCGTCGACGCCTTCCTCGCCACGACCTCCGGATTCGCGCCGCTGCACGCAGCGCAGGCGACGGCGCGACTCGATCCCAGGCTCGTCGATCCTCGCGGCCATCTCCGCACGCAGCCGCATCTCCATCGGCTGGAGGCGTTCTTCGGCGCGGTGTTCGAAAGGCAGGCCTGAAGGCCTGCACTACGAGCACGCGGATCGTACCGTGAGGCAGGCCTGAAGGCCTGCACTACGAGTACGCGGCTCGTACCGTAGTGCAGACCAGAGAACGCGGATCGTACGTAGTGCAGACCTTCAGGTCTGCTGTAAGCTGTAGTACGATCACGATTCTTCATGGCACTAGGCACACGCGTCTGGGGCGCGGGAAAACTCGTACTGCTGGCAGGCGCGCTCCTGGTCACGTACGTCCTGTTCGCGGCCGCTTCGATGCGAGTCGCCTTGCGCACGCGCGAAGTCCAGGTGCCCAACTTCACGAACCGCACCGCCAACGAAGCGACGGCGATCGCGACCGAACTGGGCCTCGGCATGAAGGTCGACGCCGTTCGGCGTCCCGATCCGAAGATCGCGGCGGGGCACGTCGTGGCACAGGAGCCGGCGCCGGGCTCCACGGCGCGCCGGCAGCGCAGCGTCAAGATCTGGCTCAGCGCCGGGCAGCACTCCGCCACGATGCCGCTCCTCGTCGGCGAAACGGAACGTACGGCGCAGCTGCGCCTCACGCAGGACGGTCTGACGCTGGCCGATCTCTCGGAGATTCGATCGCAGGACTTCGCGCCGGACGTCATCGTGGCGCAAACGCCGCCGGCCAAGAGCGAGGGCGGACCTGTCGCGCTGCTCGTCAACCGCGGCGAGCGCGGCGCGAGTTATGTGATGCCCGATTTGATCGGCGTCAACGGCGACCGGGCGGCCGACATCCTCCGGAATCGCGGCTTTCGTGTGGCAGTGGTCGGATCCAATCCGTACCCGGGCGTCGCCGCGGGCGTCGTGATCAGGCAAAGCCCACAGGCGGGGTTTCAGATCGGTCCCGGTGAACCCGTGTCCCTCGAGGTCAGCCGATGAGCGTCCGCATCGCGCCATCGATTCTCTCGGCTGATTTCGCCAGGCTCGGCGAGGCGGTCGCGATGGCGGAGCGCGGCGGCGCCGATCTGATTCACGTCGACGTCATGGACGGTCATTTCGTCCCCAACATCACCATCGGCGTTCCGGTCGTCAAATCGTTGAAGCGCATCGCGAAGGTGCCGCTCGACGTCCACTTGATGATCGAGAACCCCGATCAATACATCGGGGCGTTCGCGGAGGCTGGCGCCTCGATGGTGTCGGTCCATGTCGAGGCCGTGCGGCATATCCATCGCACCGTGCAGGCGATCAAGGCGCTTGGCGTCCAGGCGGGCGTCGCGATCAATCCCGGCACGCCGGTGATCGCGTTGCGGGAGATCGCCGGCGACCTGGACTACGTGGTCGTCATGTCGGTCAACCCCGGGTTTGGCGGCCAGACTTTCATTCCGCACAGCGAGTCTAAAATCCGTGAGGTGCGCGCGATCCTCGACGAGGCCGGCAACGCCGCCCCGATTGAGATCGACGGCGGCGTCGACGAGCACAACGTCGCGCGCGTGGTGGCCGCCGGAGCGCGGATCGTCGTCGCAGGCTCGGCGGTCTTCAACACTCCCGACCCCGAGCGCGCCACGCGCGAGCTCAAGGGTGCCGCCCTCGGCGCCGTCACTGCAGCCGCCCGGTGAGCGTTCCCGCAATTTCCCGATTGCGCGTGCGCTACGCAGAAACCGACAAGATGGGCGTCGTGTACTACGCGAACTACTTCGTGTGGTTCGAGGTCGGCCGGACGGATCTGCTGCGGGAATCCGGCTGGAATTATCGAGAGATGGAAGCGGAGGGTTTCGGGCTGCCTGTGATCGAAGCGCATTGCACCTATCGCGAATCGGCAAAGTACGACGACGAGATCGAGGTCCGCACGACCGGTGAACTCCTGTCGCCGGTGCGGGTGAAGTTCAACTACGAGGTCGTGCGTGCGGCCGACGCCGGCATGCTGGCCACCGGCCACACCGTGCACGCCACGCTGGATCGCAACGGCCGCCCCTGCCGGCTGCCCGAGCGCGTGCGGGCGGTGCTCTCGTGAAGGCGCTGGTCACCGGATGCGCGGGATTCATCGGTTCCGCAGTCGTCGAGCGGCTGCTGGCCGATGGAGCGGACGTCGTCGGCATCGACTGCTTCACCGACTACTATCCCCGCCCGGCGAAGGAACGGAACCTGACGCCGGCGTTGAAACATCCGCGATTCCGCTTCCTCGAATCGCCGATCCAGAACGTCAATCTGCCCGACACCCTGCGCGATTGCACGCATGTGTTTCACCTGGCCGCGCAGGCCGGCGTGCGCAAGAGTTGGGGACGCGACTTCAGCATTTACTCGACGAACAACATCGAGGCGACCCAGGTCCTGCTCGAAGCGTCGAGGCATGCTCCTGCGCTGGAACGGCTCGTCTATTCCTCGAGCTCGTCGGTGTACGGCGATCGCGTCGAAATGCCGATGCGCGAAGACGCCCTGCCGGAGCCGGTCTCGCCTTACGGCGTCTCGAAGCTGGCTGCCGAGCATCTCTGTCATCTTTATTTCACAAATTTCGGTGTGCCGACGGTGTCGCTCCGCTACTTCACCGTGTACGGACCGCGGCAGCGTCCCGACATGGCGTTTCACCGGTTTCTGCGGGCGACGATCCAGGACGAGCCCATCACGCTCTACGGTGACGGCGGCCAGACCCGCGATTTCACCTTCGTCGCCGATGCGGTGAACGCCAACCTGCTGGCGGCCGCCCGGGGTGTTCCGGGGCGCGTGTACAATATTGGAGGGGGTTCGCGGGTCTCGATCAACGAGGTGCTCGACATGATCGAGCGCGTCGCCGGTCGGCGGCCGCGGGTCAACATCGATCCGGCGCAGAAAGGCGACATGCGGCATACCTACGCCGACACGTCGCGGGCACGCGCGGAACTGGGCTACGAGCCCACCGTCGGACTCGAGGCGGGTCTCGCCGCCGAGTTTCAATGGCTGACTGGAATATTGTGATTATCAAGCGACACGGTATCGGCTATCTGTCCGGGCTGCGGCTCTGCGCCGCCGCTCTTGCCCTGGCCACGGCCGCGGCCTGCGCTTCTACGCCTCGCGGCACCGTCCCGGCGGGCACGAGTGAACCCGACAAGTTCCTCTTCGACAAGGGCACCGACGCGCTGAATAACAAGAAGTGGCTCACGGCGCGCGAGTACTTCAAGCAGGTCACGGAAACGTACACCGCGAGCCCGTACCGTCCTGACGCCAAGCTCGGGATTGGCGACACGTACCTCGGTGAAGGATCGTCGGAAGCCCTCGTGCTGGCCATCAACGAGTTCACCGAGTTTCTCTCCTTCTATCCGACGAACAAGCGCGCCGACTACGCCCAGTACAAGCTGGGTATGGCCCATTTCCGCCAGATGCGGCTGCCCCAGCGCGATCAAACGGAGACGCGCGCCGCGCTGAAGGAGTTCGACACGTTCGTCGCCCGGTATCCCAACAGCAGCCTGATGGAGGAAGCGAAGGGCAAGCAGCGGGAGACGCGGGATCGCCTCAGCCAGGCCGACTACGAAGTGGGGTATTTCTATTACCGGCAGAAGTGGTATCCCGGCGCGATCGATCGATTCAAGTCCGTGCTGAAAGACGATCCGGGTTATACCAACCGGGACAGCGTGTACTTCTACCTCGCCGATGCGCTCGTGAAGATGAGGAAGGAAGCCGAGGCGCTCCCCTACCTCGAAAAGCTCGTGCAGGAGTTCGAGAAGAGCGAGCACCTCGTGCTCGCGCAGAAAATGATCGCCGACCTCAAGGCTCAGGCACAGAACAAACCGACGCCGTAGCACCGTTACGCTCGCTCAGGGCGGACCGCCAGGGCCGCCGAGGGAGGTTCGCATGCGACGCTCCTGTCTGATCTTCGCCGCGATCGGCATGGTCTCCACCGCGGGGCTCGCTGCCGCCCAGCCGGGCGACCTCCCGCTCTCCCCCCTCGCCCACGCCATCGCCTGCTCGCCGCCGCCATCGCTCGACGGGACGCCGCCGCACGCGCTGCGCATCATCGGATCGCAGGACACGATACCTCGGAACTTGTTCGGCGACCGCGATCTGCTCGTCCTCGGCGGAGGCACCGCTGCAGGCGTACAGCTCGGACAGCAATTCTTCATCCGGCGCACGATGACGTTTGGCGGCAACCAGATCTCGCGCGGGGCCAAGACGCTCGGCTGGCTCCGCGTCGTCGCAGTCAACGAATCGACCGCCATCGCGCGCGTGGACGAGGTGTGCGGCGGGATCATGATCGACGACTACCTCGTGCCCTTCGTGCCGCCGGAGATTCCGCCGGCTGTCGAGAGCAACGACATCGCCGGTCAGCCGGACTTCGCCACGCTGGGCCGCATTGTTGTCGGCAACGAAGATCGGTCGGCGGTCGGCGGTGGAGAGTTCGTGCTGATCGACTGGGGCAAGACGCAGGGTGTCCTTCCCGGCGCACGCTTCGCGATCTATCGCAACGTGGCCGAGGGACTGCCGCTGGTGAGCGTTGGCGAAGGGGTCGTGATTTCGATGGGTGCCAACCTGGCGCTGACGCGCGTCACACGGGCTCGCGATGCGGTCTACAACGGCGACCTGGTGGCCTTCAGGCGGTAAGCGTTATCCGGCCTTCCGCTTCTTGTCCAGCACGCGGAAATCGGTGACGCGCGGGCTGAGAATCGTGTTGAAGCGGCGGAAGTAGTCGGCGCCCGAGACCAGCGCGGTAATCACCACGATCCACAGCGCCGCCTGACCGATCCAGTAGAACGGCCACATCTGCCGGTGCGCGAGGATGAGCGCGAGGATGGCGACCACCTGCGCCACCATCTTGATCTTGCCGAGCGGCGACGCGGGCATGGCCACATCGCGCGCGTATGCGAGGCTGCGCAGCGTCGTGACCGCGAACTCGCGGCCGATGATCACCGCCACCATCCACGACTGCGCGAGATCGAGTTGCACCAGCGAGATGAGCGCCGCTGACGTCAGCAACTTGTCGGCGAGCGGATCGATGACCTGTCCGAGCGGCGTGATCTGTTTGCGGCGGCGCGCCAGGTATCCGTCAGCCCAATCGGTGAGGGACGCGAGCGCGAAAATGAGCGCGCCTGCGATGTCCTTCGGCAGGCCGAGAATCACGGGACCTTTGACCTTCGTCAGGAGCACGACCACGAGCAGCGGCACGAGAAAGATGCGCGTGATGGTCAGCGAATTCGGGAGGTTCATCGAAGGCCCGTGAGCACATGATAACATCGGTGGTTGTCATGAAGGCGATTCTGCTCGCGGGCGGTAAAGGCACACGTCTCCGCCCGCTTACGGTTCACACACCAAAACCGATCGTGCCGATCTTCGATCGGCCGTTTCTCCACTATCAGCTCGATCTCCTGAAGCAGGTCCCCGAGATCGACGAGGTGATTCTCAGCCTCAACTATCAGCCGCGCCGCATCGAAGAAGTCTTCGGCGACGGCGGCGAGTCGGGCATCGCGATCCGCTACGTGGTCGAGCCGGCGCCGCTCGGAACCGCGGGCGCGGTCCGTTACGCCGGCGAGTCGCTGCGCGAGTCGATCGTCGTCTTCAACGGCGATGTGCTCACGCAGGTGGACCTTGCAGCCGTCATCGCGCTTCACCGCGAGCGCAAGGCCAGGGCAACCATCGTGCTGACGCCGGTCGACAATCCGACGGCGTACGGGCTGGTGGAGACCGATGCGCAAGGAAACATCCTCCAGTTTCTCGAGAAACCAAACGCCGACGAGATCACCTGCGACACGATCAACGCCGGGATTTACGTGCTCGAGCCGGACACCTTCGATCGCATTCCGAAGGACACGCCCTGGTCGATCGAGCGCAGCTTCTTCCCGTCGCTGATCGAGCGTAAGGAAACCTTTGTCGCCTACCTCTACCGCGGGTACTGGATCGACATCGGCACGCCGGAAAAGTACATGCAGGTGCACCGCGACATCATGGACCGGCACTACACCGGCCATCGGGCGATCCCGTTCTCGGCGACGCCAGGAGTCGCCTGGGTATCGCCGGAGGCGCGCGTCGAACCGGGCGCGATCGTCGAGGGCCCGTGCTTCATCGACGAGGGCGCCGTGGTGAAGAGCGGCGCGCACATTCTTCCCTATAGCGTCGTCGGCCGGCAGACCTACGTCGAGGAGCACGCCGTTCTCGACAACGCGATCGTGTGGGCCAACTGCCGGATCAGCCAGGAGGCAGTGGTGCGCCGATCGGTTCTCGGCCGGCACTGCCACGTCGGCCGCAACGCCGTGGTCGAAGACGGCGTCGTCCTGGGCGACAAGTCCGTCGTGACCGATTACAGCCGTCTATGAAACTGAACCCTGAGATCTTCAAGGCGTACGACGTTCGTGGTGTGTATCCCGGCGAAGTCAACGAGGACGCCGCGCGGGCGATTGGCGCAGCGTTCGTCGTGTATCTGAAGGCGAGGCGGATTGCGGTCAGCCGCGACATGCGCCTCTCGTCGCCGTCGCTGGCCGAGGCGTTCATCGACGGCGCGGTGTCGCAGGGCTGCGACGTCGTCGACTACGGGATGATGGCGACCGACATGCTGTATTTCGCGGTCGCCCGCGACGCGCACGACGGCGGCGTCCAGATCACCGCCTCGCACAACCCGAAGCAGTACAACGGCATGAAGATGGTCCGCAAGGATGCGTGGCCGCTGAGCGGCGAGGAAGGCCTCGCCGAGATCCGGCAGATGATCGCCGGCGACAGCATTCCGCCGCCGGCGGCTCACCGGGGCACAGTGACCACGAAGAACGTGCTCGATGCGTACGTGGATCACGTGATGTCGTTCATCGACGTTTCCGTGATCAAACCGTTCAACGTCGTGCTCGATGCCGGCAGCGGGATGGGCGGCCTGGTCGCGCCGAAGCTATTCGAGCGCCTGCCCTGCAAGACGACGCGGCTCTGCTTCGAGATTGACGGCCGGTTTCCCAACCACGAGGCGAACCCGCTCATCGAAGAAAACCGCAAGGACATCGTCGATCGCGTGATTGCCGAGAAGGCCGACATCGGGATCGCCTGGGACGGCGATGCCGACCGCTGCTTCTTCATCGACGGCACCGGCGAATTCGTGTCCGGCGATTTCGTGACCGCGCTGCTCGCCGAGGCCTTCCTGCTGAAGCACCCCGGAGCGACGGTGATTTACGATCTGCGCGCCAGCTACGCGGTGAAGGACACGGTCGCCAGGCTCGGCGGCACGTCGTTGATGAACCGCGTCGGACACGCCTTCTTCAAGCGGCGGATGCGCGAAACCAACGGCATCTTCGGCGGCGAAGTGACGGGACACTACTACTTCCGCGACAATTTCTACGCGGACAACGGCTTCATCCCGGCTCTCCTGATGCTCGAGCTGATGTCGAAGAAGGGCCAGAGCCTGCACGAGCTCCTGAAGCCGCTGGCGCAGAAGTACTTCATCTCAGGCGAGATCAACACCAAGCTGTCCAGCATGAACGAGGTGCCGCCGAAGCTCGTCGCGATCGGGGCGAAGTACGCCGACGGACAGCAGTTCGAGCTGGACGGACTGTCGGTCGAGTACGCCGACTGGCACTTCAACGTCAGGCCGTCGAACACCGAGCCGCTGCTCCGCCTGAACCTCGAAGCGACCACTCCGGAGAAGATGGCGGCGAAACGTGACGAGGTGCTTGCGCTGATTCGCGCGTGATATATTTCGGCGGTAACGCCGCTCGTCGCTCGTCGTTGGTAGCTAGTCGTTCGTAGTGCAGGCCTTTAGGCCTGCCGCACAAGTCGTAGCGCAGGCCTTCAGGCCTGCCGGAACGCGGGCTTAGTACAATGGTAGTACAGAGGCTTCCCAAGCCTCGGACACGGGTTCGATCCCCGTAGCCCGCTCCATCAAAATTCTTTCTCTTGGGGAACGGTCCGCGAGGACTACAGCAGGCAAACATCTTTCTCCAATTGGCGCTTGGCGCCGCATAACATACGGGCGCGCCCTCGAAGAAC
>DASSGK010000109.1:0-5628 GCA_035693505.1 Vicinamibacterales bacterium | reverse complement strand
CGCCGGTCGCCTTCATCGCGACGTTGGGATACTTCGCGAGCGCGAGCACGTCCGCCAGATTCACCCACCGCTCGCTCGGGCTCGCGTCCCCCCTCGGGCGACCGAGGTGATCGAGGATCAGCTTGAGGTTCGGGTGCCGCTGGGCGACCTCGGCGACCTTCGGCAGAAAGTTTGCCGCCATCATCGCGATCGGCAGGCCGGCCCGCTCCGCTGGCGGCCACAGCCAGTCGACGGTGCCGTCTGTCGGCCACTTGCTCTGCTCTGGCCCGATGAAGGTGAAGCGGCAGCCGAGCATTCCCGGACGCTGCTTCCACGTGTCGACCAGCGCGCGGCTGTCGGGCTTGTCGAGCGGGAAGTTGCCGAGGATCGCGAACCGGTCGGGATGCGCGCGCGCCGCCTCGATGCAGAGCTCGTTCGCGTTCGGATCCCACGGCGTGTGGGGCGTGAGGATTGCGGCATCGACGCCGCCGGCGTCCATCTCCTTCAGGGCATCGTCCTTGAGATAGGCCGGGATCTGCCGGTGCCATGGGCTGGTGGGGTTGCCAGCATTCCAGAGATGAATCTGCGCGTCGACGATCAACATGGTCGGCTCCTTTGCTGGAAGGGGCGCGAGCTTCAGAAATTCGGCTTCGTGGAGAACGGCGTTAGCTGCAGCTCGTGCGTCCAGCAGGACTTGTCCTGAGTGTGCAGGTACCAGAACGCTTCCGCGATCTTCACGGGATTCATCACGACCTCGGGATGTTGCTGCGCCCTCGGGGTTGCTCTCGTGCCCGGCGAATCGATCATTCCGTCGATGACCACGTTCGCCACATGCACTCCGTGCTCGGAGTACTCTTCGGTGAGGACCTGCGCCAGCGTGCGCATCATGGTGCGCGGATAATAGAGCGACTGTCCGGTCAGCCGCTTGCGGCCACGCAGGGAGAACTGGTTGTTCGAGATGAGGAAGGATCCGGAGCCACGCGTGCGCATCGCCGGCAACACTTCCTGCGCGACGAGGAACGGGCCACGGACCGCGATGTGGTCGGCCGTCTCGAAGATCTCGAAGGGCACGTGCTCGAGCAGCTCCTTGTCGGGCGGCAGATCTCGTCCTTCGAGGTAGCCGGCGTTGTAGACAAGGACATGGGGATCGCCGGCTTCCTTCCGAATGGTGGCGAAAGCGCGCGAGATGGACTCCCGTGAGACCAGGTCCAGTTCGACGATCGAGCACGCGCCCCCTTGCTCGATGATCGCCTTCTCGAGCGCTGCCGCATTCGCGGCGTTGCGAGTCGTGAGGACGACGAAGAACCCCTCACGGGCGAATTTCTGGGCGATGGCACCACCGACACCCCACCGTATGCCGACGGGGAGTTCAGCGTCGTCGAGCACTTTGCCGTGCACGAGCTTCGTGTTGCGCCCATCGGCCTGCCACTTCGAAGTTGCGCCCACCACGACGGCAACCGGTTTACGCGCTGAGTTCATGAGCGGGTCCTCGCGTTTTGGCGGTCAGCATACGGAAAGGCCGCGGCTGTCACAAGCGCGGTAGGATGGTCGCGGTTGGCGACCTGCAGCTCGAGGAGGAATAGCGCATGGCCCAGCTCGATCTCGTGATTCGTGGCGGAACGGTGGTGGACGGCACCGGCGTGCCTCGCTATCAGGGCGACGTCGGCATCAAGAACGGCCGCGTCGCACGAGTGAGCGGTCGCATCCAGGCGGGCGGGACGAAGGAGATCGACGCGCGGGGCTGCATCGTCGCTCCGGGCGCGATCGATCTCCATACGCACTACGACGCCCAGCTCAACTGGGATCCGTACGCGACGCTGTCCGGCTGGTTCGGCGTCACCTCGGTCAGCATCGGTCAGTGCGGCTTCGGCTTCGCGCCGACCCGGCCCAAG
The DNA here is from genome assembly GCA_035693505.1 of Vicinamibacterales bacterium. GTDB lineage: Bacteria > Acidobacteriota > Vicinamibacteria > Vicinamibacterales > CAVVIG01 > CAVQFC01. Next base: position 3,757 of record DASSGK010000109.1, on the reverse strand, counting down.
GATCGCGAGCTCAACATGCGGATGATGAACCGCATCGAGGCGATCCCGCTGCGTTCCATGCAGCTCGGTATGCGCTGGGACTGGGAGACGTTTCCGGAATATCTCGACAGCCTGGACCGCCAGGGGCTCGGCGTGAACGTCGGCGCCCTCGTGCCGTTTTCACCGCTGCGCGGCTACGTGCTCGGCATGAAGGCCGCGCGCGAGCGCACGTCCGTCACGGAAGCCGAGCTCAACGAGATGAAGCGCCTTCTCCACCAGGCCATGACCGCCGGAGCCTTCGGATTCTCGGCCGACAAAAACCTGGAAGATCGCACGGAGGACGGCAGCGCGCTGCCGAGCCACGTGGCGTCACCGGAGGAGTTCCTCGCGCTCGCGGACGTGCTCTCCGAGTTCAGCGTCGGGCATCTCGGCTGGACCATCGGGATCTCCACCACGGCGCTGGAGCAGCAGCGGCTCCTCACCGAGATGATGCGGCGGAGTGGACGGCCGCTACACGTCGCTGTCGGCGACGACGAGCAAGGCTTCGCGTGGGCCAAGGAGGCTCGCGACGCAGGGTTGCCCGTCGTCGTGCAGCAGAACTCCATGGACCCCGTCGCGGAGTTCACGCTGGCCGAATACAACATGTTCGACTACATGCCTCACTGGATTCAGCCGCTGGTCGGAACTCCCGAAGAGCGGGCAGGGAAGCTCCGTGACCGCGCGACCCGCGAGGCGATGAAGCAGGACGTCGAGAAGTTCCGTCACGCCCGCACCGACTGGAACACCATGATCGTGGTGCAGGTGGCTGAGGAGCGACACCGCTCCTACGAAGGCCTCACGCTGGCGCAGCTCGGCGAGAAACAGGGCAAACATCCGCTCGACGCGTTCCTGGACCTGGCGCTCGACGACGGCATGAAGACGACGTTCAGTCACATGCTCGCGAATCGCGGCGAGGAAACGCTGGCCCGCCGCATCACCAATCCCTACTCCCACATCTCTCTGTCCGACGGCGGCGCACACATCCGCTACCTCACCATCAGCACCTGGCCCGTGCACGTCCTGTCGTACTGGGTGCGCGACCGGCACCTCATGAGCCTCGAGCAGGCTCACTACAAGATGAGCAGCCTTCCGGCGTGGCTCGCGAACTTCAAGTCGCGCGGCACCCTGCGCGTCGGCGACTGGGCCGACATCATGGTGTACGACCTGGACGAGCTCGGCTACGTCTACGACAAGCCCACGTACGCCACCGATTTTCCGGGCGGCGAGTGGCGTCGCATGCAGAAGCCGACGGGCATGCGCTACATCCTGGTCAACGGCGCCATCACGTTCGAGAGCAATACCTGCACGGGCGCGCTGCCGGGCAAGCTCCTCCGCAGCTACGACATGATCGACTGATGAGCTGACGCGTCAGCTCAAACCGTAAAAGCCCAGCGCGCCGCCGGCGAGCACCTGGTGTTTCGCCTCGGGGGACAACGGCCCGAGCCGCTCCCTGAGCATCTGCGGCGCGCCCGGGAAGAAGCCATCCGAGTGCGGATAATCGGTGGCCCACATGATCTTGTGCGGCCCGATGTAGTTGGCCAGCACCGCGATGCTGCTTTCGACCGGCTCGAACGAGATCCAGCAATTGCGCTGGAACAGTTCGCTCGGCCGCGTCTTCGGCGCGGACTCGTTGAAGCCCTGGTCGTCGAAGTGCCGGTCCATGCGGTCGAGCCACGGCGCGATCCAGCCGCCGCCCGACTCGAGAAACGCGACGCGCAATCGCGGATGACGGTCGACGACACCGCCCCAGATCACACTCAGCGCGACGAGCATCATCTCCATCGTGTGCGAGATCATGTGGCGCGCCGCGCGGTCCTCCTCGAAGCGGTCGACGCCGACGGTCGGCATCGCGTTGGTCGATCCCTCGTGAAAGCCGATGGAGAAGTCGAGCGCCTCGGCCATCGCCCAGAACGGCTCGTACATCGGGTCGTTGATCATCTTCTTGCCGTGATACGGGTTGGGCCGTAGAAACCCGCCGCGCATCCCGAGCTTTTCGTGCGCGAAGCGCATCTCGTCGATCGCCAGCTCGACCGACTGCATCGGCAGCATCGCGACCCCGAACAGGCGCTCCGGATACGGCGTGCAGTAATCGGCAAGCCAGCGGTTGTAAGCGCGGCACATCGCGGCGGCGAGGCCCGGATCCTCGACGGCGCCGGCGAACAGGCCGAGACTCGGATAGAGGAAGGCGGCATCGATGCCGTCGGCATCCATGTCGACGATGCGCGCGTGCGGGTCGAACCCGCCCTTGCGACCTTCGGCATATTTCAGCGTGTTGGCCTTGATGATTCCCTGCCGGACGCCGACGGAACCGAGACTGCCGATCCCCCGCGGGTTGCCCAGCAGCTTGCCGTCAACGCTCAGGCGTTCCTTGCCGTTTTCGTCGATGACGAACCGCGGCCGGCGCTCGCGGAATTCGGGATCGATGTACCTGTCCCACAGATCGAGCGGCTCGAGGATGTGACCGTCTGCGTCGACGACGTCGTACGCGCGTGTCATGGGCCTACTTCGCGGCCGCCGGGAACGCCGGCAGCTTGCCGATGTCGCGCATGTCGTGCTGGATGATGACGGTCGCCTTCACGTTCCCGACGATCTGCTTCATCCGCTCGATCGAGGCAATCGTCTGCGCGCGGTCGAAGTTGAAGCTCGGCACGCCGTTCTTCTCGTAGTTCTCGTGAAAGTGGGCCGCGTCGCCGCTGAGCAGCACCGGCCCCATGTCCTTCAGCCTGACCAGCAGGGCGCTATGGCCCGGCGTGTGACCCGGCGTCCTCAGTACGATCACGCTGCCGTCGCCGAACACGTCCTTGTCCCCGGTCAGCGGCTCGATTTTTCGCTTCTCATCGATCCAACTCTTGAAGCCCGCGACATTGGCGCCCTGCATCGGCGCCGGCGCGGTGATCTGGTCCCAGTCGCCCTTGCCGATGAGCAGCGTCGCGTTCTTGAACGGATCGAGCTGGCCCGTATGGTCGGCGTGGAAGTGGCTGATGCCGACCCACTTCACCTGATCGGGCGTGACGTTGAGCTCCTTCAGGCGATCCACGATGCCGACTTTCGGCGCGTTGGGATTCGAGCCGGGGGCGAAGCCGGTGTCCCACACCATGTAGTCGTTGCCGTGCTTGATCATGTAGCAGCTGAACGTGAACGTCAGCTTGAGCTCCTTGTAGGCGAACGCGTCGCTGAAGCGGCCGACGTCCCTCGGCGCGGCGTCGGTGCCGCAGTCGATGCGGGTCAGCGTGACTTCGGCGGGCGCTTGCGCCATCGCCGGCAGGCCGATGAGCACGGTGGCGCACAAGACAGCGAACAGGATCGTGGCTTTCCGCATGGCTGCAATCCCTCCGAGGGTAATCGAACCGCCGCAATACTACCCCAGCGGGGCGCAGCCCGTAGAGCGCCGCGCAAGACTACCTGACCATATGGCCGAGTTGCACACGGCCAAGCGGTGGCGGAAGATCGCGTCCGTGAATCGGCGACGGACTAGGAGAGACCCCATGGCGAAGTTCGACCTGATCGTCCGCGGGGGCCGTGTGATCGATCCCGCCCAAGCGATCGATGGTGTCCACGATGTCGCCGTGAAAGACGGCACGATTGTTCGGGTAGCGCCGCGGGTCGCGGGCACGGCCGCTCGCACGGTGGACGCGCGGAACCGGCTCGTCATCCCCGGCATGATCGATACGCACAGCCACATCTACCAGCACGTCACCGGGGACTTCGGGATGAACCCGGATGAGGTCGGCGTTCGCTC
>DASSGK010000108.1:0-3992 GCA_035693505.1 Vicinamibacterales bacterium | reverse complement strand
GACGGCGAGCCGCTTGACAGACGCATCGATCTCGAAGGCCACGTGAACACGGGAAGCGTGTTCGCGTCCGATGTGCTGGCGATAGGCGGCGCCTGGACGCTCACGCTGTCAGCGCGGTTCAACCGGACGGGCATCGGCAATATCGATCGAGTCAATCCTGCGGGCAGCGCCGGCACGCTGAGCGGCGATCATGCTTATAGCCGTCTCAATCCCGCCGCTGGCATCACGTACAGTCCGACGCGCGAATTGAATGTCTACGCCGGCTACAGCGAAGGGAGCCGCGCGCCGACCTCCATCGAGCTCGGATGCGCCGATCCGAACCAGCCGTGCAAGCTGCCGAATGCCATGGCGGGCGATCCGCCGCTGGATCAGGTCGTGACGCGAACCGTGGAAGCAGGTGTGCGCGGCTCGCGCGGCGCGCTGAACTGGAACGCCGGGTTCTTCCACGCAGACAACTCGGACGACATCCTGTTCGTCGCGTCCGAGCAGACAGGCTTCGGGTACTTCAAGAACTTCGGCCGGACGCGGCGGCAGGGGATCGAACTCGGGCTCAACGCGCGAAGAGGCCGCGTCGGCGGCGGCGCAGGTTACACCTTGCTCGATGCCACGTTTCAGAGCGCGGAGACGGTCGACGGCACCGGCAACAGCAGCAACGACGCCGCGGCAGCGGGACGAAGGGGATTGGAAGGCACGATCGACATCACGGCTGGCGATCGACTGCCGCTCATGCCGCGCCACATGTTCAAGGCGTACGGCGACGTGCAGGTCTCGTCGAAAATGACCGTCGACCTCGATCTGATCGCGGCGTCCGGCATCATCGCAAGGGGGAACGAGAACAACGCGCACCAGCCCGATGGCACCTACTACCTGGGACCCGGTTCCACGCCGGCGTACGGCATCGTGAATCTCGGGGCACGCTACGATCTCGCGAAGCGGATTCAGCTGATCGCGCAGGTCAACAACGTCTTCGACATGCACTACTACACGGCGGCGCAGCTCCAGGCGACGGGGTTCACCAGCACCGGCAATTTCATCGCGAGGCCGTTTCCGGCCGTCGCGGGAGAGTTCCCGGTTCAGCAGGCGACGTTCTATGCGCCGGGGTCGCCCACGACGTACTGGATCGGGACGCGGGTGAAGTTCTGATCGCGCGTGGGTTGACCATATAATCCAGCCGCTGATGGATCTGAATCTCTCGCCTGAAGAGACACGGTTTCGCGACGAATTGCGTGCGTGGCTCGAGACGCACACGCCCACCGATTGGGAGCATCGCCGCGATGCCTCGATCGAGCAGCATTTTGCCTTCCTGAGATCGTGGCAGAAGACGCTGTACGACGGCGGCTGGGCGGGCATTTCCTGGCCGCGCGAGCACGGCGGGCGCGGCGCCAGCCTCATGCAGCAGGTGATTTTCTGGCAGGAGATGGCGCGGGCGAGCGCACCGCCGATGGCCAACGTCATCGGCCTCGGCATGGTCGGTCCGACGATCATCGCGTTCGGCACGGAGGCGCAGAAGGCGCGCTTCCTCCCGGGCATTCTGAGCGCCGACGAGATCTGGTGCCAGGGCTTCTCGGAGCCGAACGCCGGGTCGGACCTGGCCGGCCTGCAGAGCGACGGTCGTCTCGACGGCGATCACTTCATCGTCAATGGGCAGAAGGTCTGGACCAGCTACGGCTGGGCGGCGGATTGGTGCGAGCTCGTCGTGCGCACCGATCCCACCGTGCCGAAGCACAAAGGCCTCACGGTGATGCTCGTGGACATGAAGTCTCCGGGCGTCGAGGTGCGGCCGCTGCGGCAGATGACGGGAGAGTCGGAATTCACGGAAGTGTTCTTCCGCGACGTCCGCGTGCCGGTGGCGAACGTCGTCGGCAAGGTGAACCAGGGCTGGGACGTGTCGATCGGCACCCTCATGCACGAGCGCGGCACGCTCGGTGCGGGCATGCAGGTGACGTATCAGCGCAACATCGAACGTCTGATCGAGCTCTCGAGGACGATCGAGCGCGGCGGCCGTCCGGCGGCGGAAGATCCGGTGATCCGCCAGAAGCTCGCCCAGTGCTACGCGGAAGTGCAGATCATGCGCGCGAACCAGATGCGCGCGTTCAGCCGCATCAGCAACTCCGGTGTGCCGGGGCCCGAAGGATCGATTCAGAAGATCTTCTGGAGCGAACTGAACCAGCGCCTGCAGCAGATCGCGCAGGAGCTTCTCGGCCCATACGGGCAGCTCGAAGCCTCGGATCCGCACGCCATCGATCACGGCGCGTGGTCGTACGGCTACCTGCGCGCGCGCGGCAACACGATTGAAGCCGGCACGTCGGAGATTCAGCGCAACATCATCGGCCACTTCGTTCTCGGCCTCCCGAGAAGCTACTGATGGACTTCGGACTCAACGAGAATCAAGTCATCCTGCGCGACAGCGCACGCGAGTTCTTTGCCGGCGAGTGCCCGATGGCGTTCGTCCGCCGCGCCGCCGAATCCGCCACCGCGTACGATGCCCCGCTCTGGACGAAGCTGGCCGCTCAGGGCTACACCGGGATCATCGTTGACGAGGCCCACGGCGGCGTTGGCCTCGGGATCGTCGAACTCGTGCTGTTGATGGAGGAGGCCGGACGGGCGCTCCTGCCCGGACCACTGCTGGCAACCGTCGCGATGGCCGGCGCCGTGGTCGACGCGTGCGCCAGCCCTGCGCAGAAACAGAAATACCTCGCGCCGATTGCGCACGGCGATGCGCGCTCGACGCTCGCGTTCGTCGAGGCGGCGTCCGGCTGGGATCGCGCCGCGCTCCAGTTGACCGCGAAGAACGGCAGGCTCACCGGCGAGAAGCTGTTCGCGCCAGACGCCGGTGTGGCGGACACGATCGTGGTCGTCGCGCGTGATGGCGCATACCTCGTCGATGCCAGGGCGCCAGGCGTGAGCATCACGCCGATGGCTGGCATGGACCTGACGCGCAAGCTGTACGCCGTGTCGCTGACCGACGTGCCCGCCGAACGGCTGGATGCGGTCGCGGGACTCGATCGCGCGCTCGACATCGCGACGACGGCGCTGGTGGCCGAGATGGTGGGAGGCATGCAGCGGACGCTCGACATCACCGTGGACTACGCCAAGACGCGAAAGCAGTTCGGCAAGCCGATCGGATCGTTCCAGGCCGTGCAGCATCAGTGCGCGGACATGTATCTGGAGACGGAAAGCGCGCGCTCGGCGGTGTACTACGCCGCGGTGGCGCTGCAGGAGGCCGCGGACGACGCGTCAGCCGCCGTGTCCATCGCGAAGCTCTACGCCAGCGACGCGTGCCGCACGGTCGGAAACCGCGGCATTCAGATCCACGGCGGCATGGGCTTCACGTGGGAAAACGATCTGCATCTCTATTACCGGCGCGCCAAGGCGTCGGAGACGATGCTCGGGGACGCCACGTTCCATCGCGAACGGCTCGCACGGCTGGTCGTGGACGCTCGTGCGAAGACCGCGCCCTGACGCGTTTCGACTCAGGCGTAGTGCAGGCCTTCAGGCGGCCGGACACCGCTCAGATGTAGTGCAGGCCTTCAGGCCTGCCCGACATCGCGCTTCAACAGCGCGTGGATCGCGAGCGCGAGGGAGATCATTCCGGTCACGCCGAGCGCGATGTTCGTCCACACCCAGAAAAACGCGCCACTCGAGCCAACTGCGATTCGTCCGCCGACGAGGCCTCTCCCAGACATGTGAAGGATGGTGACGCCGGACGCCAGGATCGATCCCACAAGCATGATCACCAGTCCCAATCGCCGTTCGGCGATTGCGAGCGTTCCGTACAGCCAGACGAAGAGGATGAGCAGCCCGCCCCAGGTACGGTCGATGGTTCCGGGCTCCATCCCGCGGGCGATCTCGTCCGACCAATGCAGTGAGAACAACACCACCGAGAGCAGCGACCCGATCGTGAGCATGCGTCGATGTGTCATCAGCTTGTCTTCTGCATTCTTACCCTTCGTGCAACGGAAGTCACGCAGTTGTAAACCCGCGACGACACG
>DASSGK010000107.1:0-28183 GCA_035693505.1 Vicinamibacterales bacterium | reverse complement strand
GACACGCTCGATCTCGGCCCGGGCTACTCAGACGAGGACATCGTTGAAGCGCTGCGCGCGGCGGGGCTCGAGGCCAGACCGACGGAGAAGCTCGCGTCGCGTGTCGCCGATCTGCTGTCGGACGGCCGCATCGTGATGTGGTTTCAGGGGCGCATGGAGTACGGTCCGCGGGCGCTCGGCCACCGAAGCGTCCTGGCGCGCCCGGATCGCCTCGATTTGCGAGATCGCCTCAATCTCGTCCTCAAACGGCGCGTGTGGTACCAGCCGTTCTGCCCGAGCATCCTCGAGACCGAGGCGCCGCGCGCGCTGGCCGACTGGTCGAGCCGGTCCAACCGGGCGATGACGATGGCGTATGGCGTGTCGAGCTGTTTCAGCACCCGCCTCGCGGGCGTCGTCAGCATCGATGGGACGTGCCGTCCGCAAATCGTGCCTGACGACGAGCCGAGCGAGTTTGCGGCGCTGCTGCGGGAGGGGCAAGCCCGGTGGGGCGTCGGCGCCGTGCTGAACACGAGCTACAACATTCACGGCGAACCGATCGTGTGCACGCCGGCGGAAGCGATTGACGTGTTCAAGCGTTCGGGTGCGGACGCGTTGGCCATCGGTCCTTTTCTTGTCGAACGAACTGGCCCGGACCTCGAGGCGACCGCGCGTCGATGAGCGCCCGTGATTGAGACCGGACCCGCGAGGACGTCCGACTATCGATGGGTTGTTCCCCTTGCCGCGGTGTGGCTCGTGTGCGTCGGCTTGCTGCTGGCGTGGACACTCTGGACGCCGGTTCCGGTGCTTCGCGCGCAGCTGCGCGGCCTGCAGTTCTGGTCGCTCGAGACCTGCGTCGCTCTCGGCCTCGTGGTCAGCGTTGTCGTTCTGAAAGACGCATCGAAGCTGATCGAGAAGCGGCATCTCCAGGGTCTGATTGTTCCGCTCGTCGTGGGCGTCGGACTGACGGTGGGAGTCGCGGCGCGAACCAACCGCATCTTCTACGACGAGCAAATCTACGAGAACGTCGGACAAAACCTGGCGGATCTCCGGCGCGCGCAACTCTGCAACGACGGCGCGCTCGACGGCGGCAGGCTGCGATGCTCGATCGCCGAGTACAACAAGCAGCCTTACGCCTATCCTCACATCCTCAGCCTGGCCTATCGAGCCGTCGGCGTCGGTACGGCGCCGGCATTCGTCGTCAACGCCCTGGCGATGGGACTGTCCATCTGCTTCGTGTACGTGTTCGTCGTTCTTGTATTCGCTGATCCCGTGGCGGCTTTTTTCGCCGCTCTGTTGCTCGCGCTGACCCCGCAACAGTTGATCTGGTCGGCGACTGCCGCCGTCGAACCGACCGCGTCGGCCGCGTGTCTTGCGGCGCTCCTTGCGGCGGCCTGCTTCGTGCGCCTCGGCAGTCTCGTGTCGCTCGTCGGAACCGCCGTGGCGGCGGCATATGCCGTCCAGTTTCGACCTGAATCGATGCTTATCGTCCCGGTGGTTGCGCTGTTCATCTGGCAGCGCTCGCCGCAGGAATTTTCGCGGCCACGCCTCTGGTGGGCGTGCCTGATCTTCCTTGTACTCACCGCTGTCCACCTCGCTCACACCGCGGCGGTCAGAAACGAGGGATGGGGCACGACGCAAGCGCGCATGTCGCTCGCATACGTGGGCACGAACCTGCGCGCGAACGGATGGTTCTACATTGCCGACGCCCGTTTTCCTGCGTTGTATTCGCTGCTGGCGCTCATCGGCGTGACCACGTGGCGGGAAAATCGCGGCCGGCTCACTCTGATCTGCTACTTCGTGGCGTTCTTCGGCGTGGCGCTCGTGTTCTATGCGGGCAGCTACAACTATGGAGCCGACGTGCGGTACTCGCTCGCCACGTATCCATCGCTGGCGATGCTCGGAGGGCTCGGAGCGGCGTGGATTGCTCGTTCGCTGGATCGATTCGGACTCGGCCGGCTGTCGATTGCGTCACTGGCGGGAGTACTCGCGCTGCAGTTTCTCTGGTACCTCCCGCCCATTCGATCGACCGACGATGAGGCGTGGGCCGCTCGCGCCGACGTGCGGTTCGCGGAGTCACTCGTGCGTGACGTGCCGCCGAATGGGTACGTGCTGACGCAGAATCCCGGCATGTTCCAGGTCTGGGGCGTCAACGCCGGGCAGACGTCGCTGGTCGCCACGAGGCCATCGCGATTACAGGATCTGGCTCGACAGTATCCCGGCGGCGTGTACTTTCACTGGAACTTCTGGTGCAACGTGCAGGATCCCGTTCAGCGCGGCTACTGCACACAGATTCTCGCGATGAGTCCCGGCCGCGTGGTGCGAGAGCAGCACGTTCGCGATCAGCGGTTCGCGTTGTACAGCTTGAGCCCGTCACCGTCGCGACGCTAAAGAAATCGTCATCAGCCTTTTAGAGCGGATCATGCCTTGACTTACGCCCCAAAGGGGTGAGATAACTCTGCCTTCACGAATGTTGACGACTGCGGCCTCAATTCTGCGCGTGCCAGCTCGGTGGGCTGCCTTGCTGGCCGTCGTATTCAGTATTCCTGCGTCAGCTCAAACCACTCCACCCATTCAGGGTACGACGACCACCACGCCAGACTTGACGATTGCCGGTACCGTGTCGGCGATGGTCAAGCCGGTTTCGGCGCCGCATGTTGGCGACGCGCTCAACTTCGACACGATGCTGGAGGTCGGGACGCTGCCGCTCGGCGCATCGTCGAGCGGGTTCACCATCAAGCTGGATCCGAGCACTGGACTGCAGGTGCGGACGGCCACGACGTTCGGCCCGTCATTCGCCGAGCGGGCGCTCACGTCCGGTGAGGGCGGCATCAACGTCGGCGTCAGCTTCATGAACTCGAGTTTCGATCGCCTTGGCAGCCAGACGTTCAAGGGGATGCAGGTCCGGTCGGTGTCTGCGCCGTCTGCGACCGACTCGCGTTCAGGGACGATCAATCTCAGCGAGACGGCGACCACGGTGCTCGTTGCCGGGCGGATGGGCGTCACGGACAACCTCGACATCGGGGTGATGCTGCCGATCGTCACCATCAAGGTCAACGGCTCGACATCGCTCGCCAACGGCCGCGGCGACATTCTGACCTATGCGACCGGCAGCGATCAGGGGTCGGGGCTCGGCGACGTCGCCGGCATTGTCAAATACCGTTTCTATTCGTTTGGCACCGGTCAGCCGGATCCCGGCGGGCTCGCGGTGATGGCCACGCTGCGGTTTCCGACGGGTTCGACCGAGAGCCTTCGCGGATTGGGCGTGACCCGCACGATGGTCTCGCTGATCGCTTCTGGTGGACAAGGCCGGTTCCGCCCGCACGCGAACGCCGGCTACGAGTACTGGAGCAGCGGCGTCAGCGTGGTCTCGGACGCGACCGGCTCCAGCGTGACCGCCCGGAACCAGATGCAGTACGCGGCCGGATTCGAGTTCGAGGCGGCGCCGAAAGCGACCCTCCTGCTCGACCTGGTGGGCGGACAGGTGTTCGGCGCCGGCAAGCTGGCATTCCAGGCGGACGCCACTCCCGCCGCCGGCTCAACCTCGTCATCGACGCTGGTGGCGTTGCCCGAAGGGATCACACGCGTGGCGATCGCGCCTGGTCTCAAAGTGAATCTCAAAGGAAAGATTCTGTTCTCAGCGAACGCGCTGATCACGCTGAAGAACGATGGTATCCATGCTCGCGTCTCACCGATGGCGGGCATCGACATGACGTTTTAGGTAACCGCCGCAAGTCACATGTCTGTGCGTAACCTGCTGCCGATCGTATTGCTCCTCGCGACTGGGTTCGTCGCGTGCACTGGATCTCCGCTTCAAACCGAGGGAACGGTCACCGTCACGCAAACGACGAGCACGACCACGACGATTCCGGTTCCTCAACTACTCCCGGGTGTCATCGGGACTTCGCCCACCGGCGCAGGCATCGCGTCGGCCACCGTCTTTTCGTTCCTGTTCGCGACGCCGCCGTCAGGAGGCGTGCCGCCGTATACCGTGGCGTGGAATTTCGGCGATGGCGGCGCAGGCGCGGGAACGGTCGCCGCGCACGCTTTCACCGCGCCGGGCAACTTCACCGCGACCGCCACCGTCACCGACAGCAAGGGGACTTCGGCGCAGGCGACGTTCCCGGTCTCGATTCGCTCGGTGACGGGCCGCTGGAACGTCACGTTCTCGGGCATCGCCCTCAAGCCCGAAGCGATCGACATCGTTCAGGATCAGACGGCGGTCACCGCCACGGTCAACGAGACCGCGGATGGCTTCGCGTCCGGAACGGGCAGCGTGTCCAATCCCCGGGCGTTGTCGGTCAGCGTGACGTTCGCGGCTGGACAGCCTGCACCGTACGCGATCACCTACGTCGGCACACTGGATTCGACGCTGCTGAACTGGACGGGAACCGTCACCGGCTTCACTGCCTGTCCGTGCGGGTTCTCCGCGACGCGCGCGTCGACCGGCGCGTTCAGCATCATCCCGTCACCGATCGCGACGGGGCGATAACGCGCTTTCGTATCGCTAGTAGTGTCCGGCTTCAGCCGGACCCTCGACGGTCCGCCTGAAGGCGGACACTACCTGGTCACGTCCGACAAACTTAGTTATTGATTGGTGCCCGCCAGCGGGCTGTCGAAACCAAAACCAAACAGGCGCGGGTTCTCGCCGATGACCGCGGCGGAAACGATCCGCATCACGTAGTTATACGTTTCGGGCGGTACCTGTTCGCGGTGCTGCGCGAGGACCTTCCAGAAATTCCGCTCCCGCGGATTTGCCGGCATCGTCCGCAGCATTCTGATCACGCGCTGCTCGCCCCAGTTGTACGACGCCATGACCAGGAGCCCCGACGCCTGCGCATCGGTCGAGTAGATGTACTTGATGTAGGCGGCAGCCGCGCGCGTCGCTTTGTCCCAGTGATGGCGGTCGTCGCTCGGATCGGGCCGGCGGAGGCCGACGAGCGGTCCCACCGTCAGCCCGTACTGTTTCGCCGTGTCGGGCACGAACTGCCACATCCCTTTCGCGATGCCGATTCGGGTCGGGGGGCCGCTCGCGACCTCGTCGAATCCGCTTTCGACCATCGCCAGATACATGAACTGGGCGGGGAGGTCCTGCTTTTCGAATTCGGCGGCGATCGTCTTGACGTATCCCATGTCCTGAGCGCGTTTTACCGCCGACGAATACGTGCTCGTGGATTGCCATCCGCGGATGTAGTTGCCCACTTCGGCGAGGTACTCGGGCGGCGCGGCGGTCTCGCATTCGCCAAACAGCCGCGTGACCTTGAGAATCAGCTGCTCCTGCGGCGTCAGCGCGTGGTCGTACAGCTTCAGGCCGGAGATGAACCGGTCGTAGTTGATTTCCATCTGGCGGCGCCGCGCCTGGTAGGTCTTGACGAGATCCTGATCCTTGGCGCCGCCTGACGTCGCGAGCCGGCGCTCGACGTCTGCGATGTCCATGTCCAGCGATTTCATCGTATAGAACAGATCTTCCGCGACCGCCTGCTGCCGCGCGATCTGGCGATGCCCGTAGTACGCGTAACCCGCGGCGGCCACCGCAATGAGGGCGACGACGGCGACGATTCCTCCGTACGTGCGGCGCTGCTTTTTCTGGACCTGCTGAAACGCCTTGCGGATCATCAGCGTCCGGCCGCCGACGGCCTCTTCGTCGATCGCCGTGCCGAAATACTTCTCCGCGTAGCTGGCCACGATCCGCGTCTCCCCAGCCGCGGCGGGAGCCACGGGCGGCGGTGTCGGCAGACCCTGCGGCGCCAGCTCCATCATGACGAGCGGGCCGCCGGCTCCGAGCTGAATGGTGAGCGTGGAATCGACTGATGCGGAGTCGACGCGCTGGCCCTCGACGAAGACGCCGTTGCCGCTGCGCTGATCGCGAAGCCGCCAGCGGCCGTTGCCGAACGACACCATCACGTGCTTGCGGCTGACCTGGCCGTTCTCGATTTGAACTTCGCAGTCGCGCTCGCGTCCGATCGTGAACGGACGCGTGAATCGAAACGTCCGCCCGTCCTCCGTGCGAACGTTCAACGGCGGAATGGCGAGCGAACGGGGTGTGTTCCCGGTTACGCTCATGGGCTCAATGGAAGCCGAGATCCGGGTGACGCGGAACTCGGCCGATCGTCCTGGACGATCGGCACGTCACTTCGAAGGGGTGGCGCCAGCGGGAGCCTTGAACGACTGGATCATGTACATCACGATCGGTTCGTACTTCGCGATCTGCTTGTCGGGGATCACGCCGTTGATGCGAAACAGTTCAGTTCCCACGGCAATCGAGTACTGGATGACCGTCTCCGCCCCTTCGCGCGAGTACCGGATCACCACGCCGCGGCCGGCCTTGCTTTCGAACAGGTCCGACTTGAAGCCTGTGGCTTTCGGCTGCTGATCCTTCAGCGTGGTCAGCTCCACGGCAGGGAGGTTCGCGATCTCGGCTTCTGTGAACGGCTCGCTCAGCTTGACGTGGCCGACAAAGAAGGTCGGTCCGTCGTTGCGGGAAAAACTCACGAGATTCTGGCCGACGCTGGGGAGCCGTTTCCAGTCCTTCTCCGGGTATTCGAGCTCGAAGAGTCCGGATGGATCTTTGAACACCTGGTACTTGACGTTCTTGTCGCTGTTGAAAATCTTGCCGAGTTGCGCGGCCGACAACACCGACGAGCACGCGAACAGGACGACCGCTGCCAGCGCCGGGAACAGCCGCCGTCTCGAGAGCGATAGTCGGCTCATCACTTCAGTAGCTCCAGTTGTTTGGTGGCTTTGTCCCTGAACTCGTCGCCCGGCAGCGTCTGATCGTAGACCTGCTGGAAGATCCGCTTGGCCAGCTGCGTGTTGCCTGTTTTCAAGGCCGCCGTGCCCTGAGCGAAGAGGTCGCCGGCGGCCTGATTCATCTTGAGGGCGGCGGCGGCGCGCTTCTCGCGCGCGATCACCGAGCTCGGATTGATCTGCAGCGCCTGCTCGTACCACCGTCGAGCGTCCATCAACTTGCCGGCCGCTTCATTCTGCTGACCGCTGTCGATCGCCTTGTCGACCGCTGCCTGCTGCTTGGCCGTGCCGTCGGCAATCAGCGCGGCGGCGCCCTGGTAGTTCGGTGCATCCCGATCGACCAGCCGCAAGCGGGCAAGTCCGACTGCATACTCTCCCTTGTCGAGCGCGGCTCTGCCTTCCGTCATGTTGACCTGGATCCCTCGCACGCGCGCCTGGTATTCCGCGTACGCCTCGCCGGTCTTGCGGGCGATGCCCGGCGTTTCAGGTTCTGCAGGTGCTTCAGGCTTTGGCGTGGGCTTCGGCTTCGCCGCTCGAGCCGCCAGCGTCTCTTCGGTGGTGCGCTTCAGATCAAGCGCGATGGTGTTTTCGGGATCGCGCTCGAGGACCGGCTGCACGCGCTCGCGCAGGGCGCCCTGCAGGTTGCCCGCGGCGATCATGTCACGCGCCGCCTGCAGATCCTGTTCGTTGAGCGCCTTGTTGGGATCTTCGGGCGGCGGCGCCGGCGTTTCAACCGGTGGCACCGTCGTTGTCGGCGGCGGCTCAACCTGCGCAACCTGGGGCGGTGGCGGCGGCGTCCGGCGTCTCAGGACCGTGTAGGTGACGAGGCAGATGGCCAGCACGCCGACTGCGGCGGCCGTCCAGATCAGGATCTGTTTGTTCTGCGGCGACATCGACGTCGAGGGGCGGGGCCGGGGCGGCGTCGAACGGCTCGCTGACACCGATGCGCCGGAGCGGCTCGCGGAGCTGCTCGAGCTCACGCCGCTGGCGGAACTGCCGGTGTCGTTGAGAGGGACGGTCGCGACCGTTCGCGGACTCACCGCGTGTCCGTCGAATGTCCCGGACGGATCGTCCTCGAGCGCCAGCTCGAACGCGCCGACGGTCACCGGCACGCCCAGGAGCAGAGCCGCCTTGTCCTTGATTCTCTTGCCGCCGATCCAGACGCCATTCCGGCTGTTCAGGTCGACGATCACATACGAGTTGCCTTCGGGTCGGATCTCGGCGTGAAACCTGGACACGCCGTTCAGCGAGTCGTCCAGCACGACGTCGTTGCCGGCGTGCCGGCCGATGCGGACGGGGCCACCGGACAGACGGATCTCGTTCTCGACCGCGTCGCCACGAAACACTACGAGTCTGGGCACATTTACCTCTTACGTACCCCGGTGGGGGCGGGTGGGTGCTGCGCAGCGGACCGCTTCACGCGTGCGAACGCGCCTGACATTGCCGAATCAAGTCGTCCCGTGACCCGCTGCATCCAGGTCGGTGCTTTCAGGGTCACCGTGTCGTCGCTGTTGAATACCCCGGCCGGGAGCGCGTCGACGGTGTCGTCGGTGGACGGCGAAACCACCGCGGCGGGGGAGTTCAGCACGGCTGGCGGTTCAACGGTCGCGACGGCGACGGCTCCAGCAGCGCTCGTCGCAAGGGCCAGCTTCGCGGCCGCGCGTTGCGACGACAGCGGATAGCGGTGCCTCACGCTCTCGAGATCGTCGAGCAGATCCTGGCACGACTGGTATCGTGCATCGGCCTTCTTCGCCAGCGCCTTCATGATCACCGCCGCCAGTTCGGGCGGTGCTTCACTCTCGAGCAACCTGGCGGGATCGTCATTCTGAATCTGTCCGAACAGGCCGGGCAGCTCAGTGGCCGGGAACGGCTTCCGTCCGGTCAGCATGAAGTAGAAGACCCCGCCGAGCGAGAAGATGTCCGATCGTCCGTCGATGTTCTCGCCGCGCGCCTGCTCGGGCGACATGTAGTCCGGCGTCCCCACGATGAAGCCGGCGGCGGTCATGCTCGAACTGGCGAGACGGGCCACACCGAAATCGAGAATCTTCAGGATGCCGTCCGAACGCACGAAGATATTTCCCGGCTTGATGTCGCGGTGGTAAATCGACGCGTTGTGAGCGGAGCTCAGCCCGTTGCAGAGCTGCACCATCAAATCGAGCTTGCGTGGAAGCGACGCGTCGTTCTGCTTCAGGAACTCTCTGAGCGTCGCCCCGCGCAGCAGCTCCATGACGATGAAGAACCGGTCGCCATCTTCGCCGACGTCGAAGATCGTGATGATGTTGGGATGCGACAGGCGCGCCGCGGCTTCGGCCTCGCGGTGAAATCGCGTCCGGATATCGGGGTCGTCTTCCAGGTCCGCCGTGAGCACCTTGAGCGCCACGTCGCGTCCCATCGCCTTGTCGTGGGCGCGATAGACGACTCCCATCGCCCCCCGGCCGATGCGGTCGATGACCTCATAGCGGCCGATGCGGTCGGGGTGCGTGCGTCGCGGGCGATCGTCAACGGGCAGCGTCATGGTCAGTGCGCCGAGCAGCGAGCCACCAGCGCCGTGATGTTGTCGCGGCTGCCCTGTTCGAGCGCCGTGCTGATCAACGTCTGGGCGAGGGCGGGCAATTCCTGATTGGAAACCACGATGTCGCGCAGCTTGTCGTGCGACACGAATCCGTGCAATCCGTCGCTGCACAGCAGCAGCGTTTCATCGCCGGAGATCTCGCGTTCGAGCAGGTGCACCTGCGTGTCGGGTCTGACGCCGAGCACGTTGGTCAAAACGTGACGCGTCGCGCGCGATCCATTGTTGCCGCCGTTGGCCCCGAAGACCGTCGCCGCCCAGGAGTCGTCCGTTGTCAGCTGCTCGAACTCGTCACCGGCTCTGAGATACAGGCGGCTGTCGCCGACGTGCGCGACGATCAGGTGGCTCCCCGTCACCAGCGCGCACACGACCGTCGTCCCCATACCGAGATAGTCGTCGTGGCTTTCGGCGAGGCGGTTGATGCGGCGATTGGCCAGGCAGACGGCGGTCTTGAGCCGGTTCGCGTCGTAGGAGAGCGTGGCGTCGACGCCGTACGGCCAGGAAAAATCGTCGGTGCCGTGCGAACGGCGGATGAATTTCTCGATGGATTCGACGGCGATCCGGGCCGCCACTTCGCCGGCCGCATGTCCGCCCATGCCGTCGGCGACGATGAAGAGCCGCAAATCCTCGGCGCTGACGAAGCAATCCTCGTTGATCCGGCGGACAGGGCCGGTCTCACTCAGGCCGTATGCGATCACAATTCCTCGGTTATGGGCGGAGTCTACCACGCTGACGCCCGCGCCTACTACTTTAGTGGTAGTGATACTACTAAAGTGGTATTTCGCCTGCGTGGCTGCCGCCCCGATTCTCCACGCGACCATCACGCGGAAAGCATTCCCTCAGGCCAGTTTGCCGACAAGCAGCGCGCGCGAGTCGACTCCGACCTTTTCGAAAATTCTCGACAGATGTTTCTTCGTTGTCGCCGGCGTAATGCCGAGTGCCGCCGCGATCTGGCTATTGCGGCGCCCGCGCAGCACCAGCTCGGCCACCTGGCTTTCGCGCCGGGACAGCCGATAGCGCTCCCCGAAGGCGGACATGTCCGTGCCGATTTCGCGGATGCTGAAGGCGATGTCGCCGTGGCGGCCGCGCAGGTTCATGAGGTTCACGACGAACGGCTCGTTGTCGTGCGTGGTCAGTGTGAATTGCGCTTCGGCATTCTGCGAACGATCCTGCGACTGCGCGAGATGGTCCAGCAGCATGACCTGGAGCTCGATGGCGTACTTGCTCCGCAGCCGATTGACCAGGCGGGTGGCCGGCGGATTCGAGTAGACGAGGCGCTCGCCGCGAAACACGAGAATCGCGAGCGACAGCTGGTCCAGCAGCGAGCGAAGCGCGGCCGTCGACAGCGCGGGGCCGCCGAGCGCCGCCTTAGAGAGAGCCATCTCGCGAAGCGTGACCGGCGCGATCGTGACTGCCGACCGCCTCGGCTGCGTGGCGCCGGGCCGCGCCCTCTGAATCCTCACGCCGGAAGGCGAGTGACCGAGGCTGCTCCACTGAAATGGCTCCGACTCGACTTGTCCGTGAATAGCGATACAGAGCTCCCAGCACGAGCAGCAGCACGATTGCCACGACTGCCGCAACGATCCATATCCAGGTCTGATTACCCGTTCCGCTACGTTGGACGGCCTCGGGATTCCATGTTCCCGTCGCCGGATCGTCCTCGTCGCGATCGCCAGGCGGTGTGGCCGGGACCGCCCGCGGCTTTTCATCCGGCGGCCGGAGTGAGCCCTTGGGCGGAAGGAGGATCACCCGTGTGGCATCGGCATCGGATGCCGACCTCTTGTCTTCCACTCGACGGCTGGCCGTCGGCTTGCCCGACTGTCCGCGTTGCGCCTGTTCGGTCAATTCCGCCAGGCCCGTCGCGGTCTCGTCGATCGAGCGGGCCGCAGCCAGGGCGTCGAGCGCATCCTTGAAGCGGCCGGCGTTGATGGCCGCGCGCGCCGTGCCGATGTGAGTCGCCAGCTGACGCTCCCGATCGAGGCGTTCCTGTTCGATTCGACGTCGTTCTTCGATTTCATGGAAAGCGGCGCGCAGGTCCTTGATCGTTTCCTCGACGTTCGGATTCGCGGCGGGATCGAGTGATTCGAGCAGCTGAAACGCCGCCTGATGTTTGCCGTTCGCAAACCGCGTGCGCGCGTTGCGGATGGACGCGCGAATGACGGAGGCCTTTTGCTCGGCGGCGACGGCGGCTTGCGCCGTCGTTTTCAACTCCAGCGCGCCGGCGTGCTCGGGGTCGAGGCTCAGCGCGCGTTCGATCTCCTTGACGGCCAGTGCGAGTTCCGACGCCTGAGGCGTGGCGGCATCGAGGCGTGCGGCGGCGGTCGCGACCAGCGTCTCGACTTCCTGGCGGCGCCGTTCGACAGCGGCGGCGGCCTCCTGTTCAGCGATCGCCTGCTGGACACGCTCGAGGAGGCTCGCGGTGCGCGGATGCTCGGCGTCGAGTGCCTGCGCGAGCGTGATCAACCGCATCGACTCCTGGAGGTCGCCCCGCTCGAACGCCGCTTCGGCGCCGCTCTGCTTCTCTTCGAGATCGCGTGCGCGCGCCTCGGCCGCGTCACGCTCCGCAACCACGCGATCGAAACGTTCGCGGGCCGTCTGAACACGCGGATCCGTTGGCACGAGCTCGGACGCGGCTGCCAGAAGCTCCTTCGCGGCCGGCAGATCGCCGGCGGTGAGCCGATCGTCGAACTTCGCCAGAGTGCTTTCGAGTTCCGCGACGAGCTGGAGCGCTTCCTGCTCCTGTTGAATCCGCTCGCGGAGCTGGATCAGTTCGGGCGAATCCGCATCGAGCTCGGCAGCCGTCGCGAGAAGCTCGAGCGCGGCATCGAAGCGCTGCTCGCCGATCGCCGCCTGGGCCTGGCCGAAGAGCTCGGCCAGCCGTGCCTGCTTCTTCAGGCGCTCCTGTTCGGCCCGCTGCTCCTCTTCGATCTTTTCGAGTCCGGCACGCAGTTCGGCGAGCGCCGCCACGACGTCGGGATGCGACGAGGACTGAAAATCCTCGAGCAAGCGGATGGCGGCGTGCGGCTTTCCATTCGCGAATCGCGTTTTGGCGTTACTGATGACGGCCTTGACGCGAGCCGCCTCTCGAAGGGCGGCCATGGCCTTTTCGATGGCGCCCTTGAGGCTGACGGCCTCGGCTCTCTCGGGATCGAGCGTCAGCGCCCGGTCGACGTCACGAAGGGCGATCGTCAGCTCGTTCAACTTGTCGCCGGCCGCCTCGAACGACTTCGACGCGCTGGCGATCAGGGCGGCGATCTCCTGCTGTCTGGTGGCTTCCTGCAGGCGCGCCGAAAACGCATCGACGCGCGGATCGTTCGGCGCCAACGCGCCGGCCTGTTTCAACAGATCCGCGGCGCCGGACAGATTGCCGCTTTCGAGTTGCGTGGACGCCTCTGCGAGCTTCGCTTCGGCCTCTCGGGCGCGCGCTTCGGCAGCCTCCCTGGCGGCGATGTCCGCCAGGACTTGATCGAGCCGCCTGCGCGCCGTGTCGACCCGCATGTCATTTGGAATGAGCCTCGCGCCGTCGTTCAACAGATCGCGCGCCCGCTGGATATCCTGAGCGGCGAGTGCCGCGTCGAAATCGCGGATCACGACGTCGAGCTCCGCTTTCAGCCGCGCGGCCGTCTGAGCACGGCGCAGACGTTCCGTGAAGTCCGACACCTCGGGCGCATCAGCGTCGATGTCCCTGAGCACGTCCAAAAGGCGTGCGGCTTCGTCGAGTTGCTCGTGCTGGATCGCGGTCCTGGCATTCGCCAGCACGCTCAGAAGCTGCTGGCGCCGTTCCGCGCGCTCTTTGGCGATTCGGCGGTCTTCCTCGATCTGGCGCAGCTCCGAGCGCAGTTCGACGAGTGCGTCGCTGACCTGTTCGTGCGAGGCGGGGTCCAGCGCTTCGAGCATCTTCAACGCCGCCTGATGCTCGCCCTTGGCGAAGCGGCGGCGAGCCTCCTCGATGTCGCCGTTGATCCGTTCCTGGGCTTCCTGTTCCTGGGCCGCCAGATCGGCGAGCGCCTGCTGTTCGTCGAAGGCGGCGTGAATGCGATCGAGTTGCGCGATGGCACGCTCATCCGAGTCGTCGAGCATGAGCACGCGTTTGCACGCCTCGATGGCGGCGTCGTAGTTGCCGGCGTCGAACTCGCGCTCGGCGGTGATCAGGTGTTCCTCGATTTGCGCTTTCGCCGCCGCGCGGTTTCGATCCGAGCTGGGCATCACGCTGCCGGACGCCGGCGTCGGCGGAGGTGTGATCAATCCCGTCTGTCGTTGATTCGATCCGGTCGTGCGCGTGCTCGACCGCCGCGGTTCGCCGACCGACGGCCTCAACCGAATGTTGGCCAGCTCCTTTTGAAGGAGGGCGATTTCTTGAATCCGCTGGTCGCGATCCTTCTCGAGCGCAAGGGCGACCAGGTCCACCAGGCGCGGATCGACGTCGGGGTACGCCTCGGCGATCGGCGCCGGCGTGCCTCTGAGAATCTTGTCGAGCACCTCGCTCGACGCCCGCCCCGGAAATGCCTGGCGGTGGGTGAGCAGCTCGTACAAAACCGCGCCGACCGCGAAGATGTCCGCGCGAGCGTCGACCGCTTCGCCCCGGACCTGTTCCGGGGCCATGTAGTTCAAGGTGCCCAGGATGACGCCGGGCAACGTGATGCCCGATGAACTGAGCTTCGCGATGCCGAAATCGAGGATCTTGACGATGCCTTCGGAGCTGACGATGAGATTGGCGGGCTTGATGTCGCGGTGCACGATGCCGGCTTCATGTGCGTGCGCCAGACCGGCACAGACTTCCTCGACCAGCTGCAGCTTTCGCAGGACTGAGAGCGGCGGCCGGAGTCCGAGGACGTCGGTGAACGTCTCGCCGCGGACGTACTCCATGGCGATGAACGGCAGCCCTTCGTCCTCGCCGACATCGAAGATCGTGACGATATTGGGGTGGCTGAGACCGCCGGCGGCTGCCGCCTCACGTGAAAAGCGATCCCGGAGCTCCGGCGTGTCGAATTCCTGCCGGAGCTGCTTGATGGCGACGTAGCGGCCGATGCGGGGGTCGCGGGCCCGATACAGGGCGCCCATGCCGCCGCGGCCGATCAGGTCGACGACCTCGTATCGTCCGAGGGTCCGTGGAATCTTCACAGATCTGGTATTGCCAGCGATTCCGGCGCGTCTGGCGCCAGATTCGCCCGCAGCGTCTCCTATCGGTTCAGAAAGAATCAAACTATAACAGGATCAGCAGTTTGGGGGCAGCGGTGGCATCCGGCGGCTGCCCCGCCTTGTTCGGAGTGCCTCCAAAGCTGGTGTCCTGGCCGCACCCCGCGTTTCATCCTCGCCAACTCGTACCGCAGACTCCGACTTCAGACTCCGACCTCGAAGTTCAACTTCAAACTCCGATCCGCTGACGGATCACGGATTCGTGGCCGCGCGATCTCGGGCTGCGCGCGTGGGACTCCGCGCGCGGTGTCCGTCAATTCGACGTGTTTCGCATCACCGATCCTCGTCGAGAGTCGCCGTGGACGCGACAAGAAATCTTCTCGAGCGAGTACTAAAGGTGCGTGAATGGATCCCTTGTTGATGCGCACGCATCGCGACGAACGCGCGCTCAAAAAATACTTACGAAGCGCCGCGATTCGTTTCGAGTCCTGTTATAGACTCCGCTGCCTCAACCGCAATTACACGATTAAGTCAGTCGCGGATGCAGAGCGCATCCGCGGGCTGGTCTTTCTCTCAGGAGTCCGCGTGAAAGCAGCACCCCGTCTGCCCGTGGATCGTTCTCCTATCAATACCCGTTTCCTCCGAACATCCGCGCGCCTCGCGACCGCCGCGTTCTTCGCGTTCTCGCTCGCACGCGTATCCGCGCAGATTGTTCCCGGCACGAACGTCAACATGGTCGCCGGCACGAGCTGGCCCGACGGCGATCCGTACCTCCAGCGGCAGAACGAACCGTCCGTCGCGGTCTCCACGCGCAACGTGCTTCATCTGTTCGCGGGCGCGAACGACTATCGAACCGTCGATCTTCCCGGACTCCCCGCTGACAAGCCGACCGGCGACGCGTGGCTCGGCATCTTCAAGTCGTTTGACGGCGGACGCACCTGGAAGAGCAACCTGCTGCCCGGGTACCCGCAGGACTCGTCGGCGATCGGCAACGCATCGCCGCTGAAAGGCTTCGACGCCGCAGCCGATCCGCTGGTGCGAGCCGGCGCCAACGGATTGTTCGTGTACTCGGGCATCGCGTTTCAACGCGCGGCGATCGTCGGATCGACCGCGGTGCAGGCCGGGCTGGGAGACAGGGCCGAAGGGCGCGAACGTCGAGGCGGGAAGGTCAAACGAGAAGAGAAGGAACGAGAGAAAGCCAGGGAAGAGAAAGAGCGCAAGGAGAAAGCGAGTTCAAAGCAGGCGCGCGCCGAACAGCGCGCACGCGATCAGGAACGTGCCCGCGAATTCGCGCGCGAACAAGCGTCCGGCAACGGGCGCGATGTCGCCCGCCGGAAACCGGGACGCGAACAGCCGTTGTCGCGCCTGCGCGGTGGAGCGGAGGAGGACGATGAGGAGGCGGGTGTCGAATCGGGGACGGCCAGCGCCGTGTTCGTGTCGACGTTCACCGATCTCGACAACCGCGAGAACGGCGATCCGGTCAGCTACATTCGCACGACCCTCGTCGATCACGACTCCGGCGGCCGATTCCTCGACAAGCAGTGGACGGCCGTCGACATTCCACGCGCGAACGGACAACTCTGCGTGTTCGACGCGCCGCAGGAAAACGGTCCAGCTGTCCGTCAAAGTTTCACGGGCGGTCGAATCTACGTAGTCTACACGGCATTCACCGGCAGCGGCGCCACGCAGCGAGGCCAGATTCTCTTCAGCTACTCCGCCGATTGCGGCGTGACCTGGAGCCGTCCGCGCGATCTCACCAGCGTCTCTTCTCCGGATGCCAACGGCGACGGCATCGTCAACACGGCGGACTTGAATCTGGTGAAGGCGAGTGTCGGCAAGCGATGCGGCGACGCCGGGTTCGTCGCGGCGGCCGACGTCAACGGCGATTGCCTGGTCGATCTGACCGACCTGACGCTGGTGTCGAGAAATCTCAACAAGGCCGTGTCCACGCTTCGACGCATCCCGCAGGGCGCATCGATCGCGATTCATCCGCTGACGGGCGCCGTCTACGTCGCGTGGCGGGAGTTCAAGAACGGGAGCCTGCCCGACGCGATCCAGTTTGCTTCGTCGACCGACTTCGGCGCGACGTTCACGGCGCCCCGAACGGTCGCGACATTCAGTCCGTACGACCAGGGCACGACCGACACGTCGTTTCGCTCGAGCGCGTTCCCAACGATCGCTGCCGACGCCAATCGGATTTATCTGGCATGGTCGGCCCGCGGTTTCGCGACCACAAGGCCCGACATCTCCACAGGCGACGCGCGCATCGTCATGTCGACGTCGCCGACCGGGGTTGTGTGGACGGCTCCGCGAGCGGTCGACGAATTCGGCGCGCCGGGCCATCAGATCATGCCGGCGCTGACGTTCGGCGCCGGCCGGCTGTCGCTGCTGTACTACGACCTGCGCTTCGACGTGTCAGGACTCTTCGGGCCGTTCGTGGACGAACTCCCGATCCTGACGTCCGTCCCAACCGGCTTGCGCCACACCGTCGACGTGCGGATCGCACAAGCGTCTCCCGGCGCGCAGCCGCAGTTCACGTCTGTCCGGCTGTCCGACTACAGCGTCGGTGCGATCACCGATGGCGGACCGATCCAGCAGCTGCAGTTCAATCCGCCGAACCTTCCGATTTTCCGGCAGGGGACCGCACCGTTCATCGGCGACTACATCGACATGGCGACATCGCCGTCGATGCGGGCGAATGCCGACGGCACCTGGTCGTTCAACATCGAGGCGGCCGACTCGACGATCGGCCACGCGGTCTGGACCGACAACCGTGACGTTCGTGCGGGCCCAGCGGGGAGCCTCGCCGGCTACACGCCGCCCAACTCGCAGGCGCGGCGGAACGTCAGCGTGTTCGACCCGACCCAGGCCGTGCCCGCCTGCGTGCCGGATCTGACGGGAACGCGCGATCAGAACATCTATTCCGCGCGGTTCGACCAGGGACTCTTCGCGGCTGCCCTTGGCAACTCGAAGCCGCTTGGATCGCTGCAGCGTTCGTTTGCGTTGATGGTCGAAAACGGGTCGACGGTGATCCGCAGTTATCGGCTGACGATCCTGAATCAGCCGCAAGGCGGTCAGGCGTCTTTCGAACAGTTCACCGCGCCGGGCAATGCGGTGACGCGGCTCGATGTGTCGGTGCCGCCGCATTCGATCGTGGCGCGCACCGCATTCGTGAGCTCGTCAGATCCCCAGGCCCGCGTCGCCATCGACGTCTCCGAGATCGGCGCCCCCGGCGATCCGGCCCTGCTCGCCGGCGGCCTGCACAGCTCGATCACGCTGAACGGCGATCCTTCCGCGCCCGCGATCGAAAACCCGCGGATCGACAACCCGGCGATCGAGAACACGGACATTCGCAGCGCTGAAGTCTTCAACCCGGTGATCAGCAGCGGTGTTGCCAGCCCGGCGATCGAGAATCCCCGGATCGACAACCCGGCGATAGAGAATCCGCGGATCGACAACGTAGCGGCGGCGAATCCCGGCATCATCAACCCGGCGATCGAGAACCCGCGCATCGACAACCCAGCGATCGAGAACCCGGCGATCGAAAACCCGAGAATCGACAACGCGGATCTGGTCAACGGCTCGATTTCGGATACGACGTGGGAACTGACCAACGCGGGCAATACGTCGGCCGCGTACGCGGTCAAGCTGCTGCTGAACAATCCGGTGCCGGCAGGATTCAAGACGCAGCTGATCATTCACAAGACCTACACGACGCCGGCGGCCGACGGCTGCGATCTGAAAGTGCAGCTGCACAACGTGGTCGTCGCCAACATCACGACGCCGGCGTTCGCGACCGCGGCAGATTTCAGCAACCCGGCGATTGAGAATCCTGCCATCGAGAACGCGACGGTGGCGCTGGCGCCGAGCGAAACCGCCAACGTGACGTTCAGGGTCTTCGATCCGAACAAGAACGATCAGGTCACCTTCAACGCGGCCGCGAGCGTCACGCCTGCAGTCGTTGCGCACGCCGTGAATACGGTCGATGCGCAGGCCGGAATTACGCAGCCGCCCGTGGCTGTGGCCGTCACGATTACGACGGCGCAGCTCAATGACGCGCTCGTGACCGGCGCTCCCTACTCGCAGCAACTGTTCGCGAACGTCGCCGGCGCATGGGCGATCACGGGCGGGGCGCTGCCGCCTGGGCTGACGCTCGATACCAGTACGGGCGTCGTGTCCGGGACGCCGACGACCACCGGCACGTTCACGGTCACCATCACGTTCACCGACTTCGCAGAGCCTTCTTCACACACTGCCACGCGACAGTTCGTGGTCCGGATCGGCGATGCGCTGCAGCTGCACGGCATCGTGCTCGACCCGGTGGCGGGCGTTCCTTTCAGCAGCGGCATCCCGACCGAAGGCGGAATCGGTCCGTTGACCTGGACGATCAGCGCTGGAGCACTACCGACGGGGCTCTCGCTGAACGCGTCGGACAGTTCGATCTCCGGTACCACCTTCCAGGTCGGGAATTTCTCCTTCGACGTGACCGTCCGCGACAGCGCGGTTCCGCGAAACAGCGCGACGAGATCGTACAGCCTGACGGTTCATCCACCTCTGGGACAGAACCCGACGGACGTCAAGGTGGGGCTGACGGCGGATCAGGAGAGCGTGGCCGCTGGAACGACGCTCAGCTACACGCTGTCGGTCAGCAACCTCGGAACGAGCCAGGCGAATGCCGTGCTGGCGACGCAGACGCTGCCGACCGGAGTCGCGTTCCTCTCCGTCAACAGCGCCACGGGTGACTGTTCGCTCGCCGGCACACTCCTGACGTGCAGTTTCGGGACGCTGGCCGCGGGAGATACCGAGACCGCGCTCGTTCAGGTCCGGCCGGATGTCGGCGGCGTCACGCTGGTGTCGAACGCGGACGCGGTGTCGAACACCCCGGATACCAATGCCGCCAACAACACGATCACGCGGACGACGTCGGTAACAGGAGCGGGGATCCGTCGAGTCTGGACGGCGAATGCCGGTACCAACACGGCGATCTCGATCATCAACCCGGACACGAACACATCGGCCGGAACCATCACCCTGAACGCTCCGGCGTACGACATCGCGTTCTCGCCTGATGGCACGGTCGCCTATGCGGTCAATGTCACGACCGACAGCGTCGCGGTCATCGACACGGCCACGAACCAGGTCATCAGCAACATCATCATCGCCGGACCGGTTCGAGTCGAGGTCAGTCCAGACAGCGCGCGGCTCTACGTCACGACGACGAACGATTCCGTCGTGGTGATCGACACGCTGACCCTGGGGATTGTGACCACGATCCCGGTCGGCAGCTCTCCAAACGGCCTCGCCGTCGCGCCGAACGGCACGCGCGTTTACGTCGCGAACCGCAACAGCGACTCGGTCTCGGTCATCGACACGTCCTCCAACACCGTCGTGGCGACCGTGAGCGTCGGCTCGTTCCCCGTGGAGGTCGCGCTGTCGCCGAACGGGAAGCGGCTCTACGTGACCAACTTCTTCGACAACAGCGTGTCCGTCCTGGAGACGGCGTTCAACACTGTCGTCGCGACAATCGACGTGGGGAGCGGACCGCAGGGCATCGCGGTCACGCCTGACGGCGGGAAGGTGTACGTCGCGAACTTCAACGAAGACGACGTGTCGGTCATCGATGCGGCGAGCAACGGCGTCGTGGCGACACCGATCGTGTCGGGCAGCCCGAACGGCGTCGTCGCGAGCCCGGATGGCAACGCGGTCTACGTGACCGCCTACAACGGATCGGCGGTCGCCGTCATCGATTCGTCCACAAACACGGTCGTCACGTCAATCGGCACCGGCAGCCTCACCATCGCGGTGGACTACGCGCGAATCAAGCCATGAGCACACCGATGCGACAACACTCCTTCGCCTCATCTCGCGGTCTCCGATCGGCAACCCGTGGCCTGCTCGCGATCGTGCTGACGCTGTGGACAGCCTCCGCTGTCTCGGCCCAGACGCTGACCCAGAATCAGGGTCCGAATCTGGGCACATGGGTCGAAGGCTTCATCCAACTGCAACTGGCCGCAAGCGGAGGCGCCGGCAACGGGACGTATGTGTGGTCGCTGGTGCCCGGCACGGGGTCGCTGCCGCCGGGCATTTCACTGCGAACGGATGTGCCGTCGTTTTTCTCGGCCAATGCGAACGCCGGGCTCATCGGCATCGCCACGACGCCGGGCAATTACAGCTTCACCTTGCGCGTGACCAGCGGCGGGCAGACCGCCGACCGCGCGTACACGTGGCGGATCAGCGGGCTCACCACGAAAGACAACAACTTACCGGACGCGTTTGTCGGGCGCTCGTATTCGTATCAGCTCACCGCCCTCGGCAATGCGGGTCCCGTGACCTGGGCGCAAAACGGTGCCCTGCCGGCGGGGTTGTCATTGAGCTCGAGCGGATTGATCACCGGCATTCCGACGACGGCGGGCTTCACCGGCGTCAATTTCAGTTTGTTTGACGGTGTCGATACGACGTTCCATGGACGAAGCCTGTCGATATTCGCGATCGACATCACCACCGACGGTGCGCTGCCAAATGCGACGCAGGGTCAGGACTACAGCGCGACCATCACGGCGGTCGGCGGAGCCGGTGGCTACACCTTTACCGCGTGCAGCGGAAACACCACCGCCTGCGTCCCGGGAACGTTCATCTTTCCCAGCGGCTTGTCGATGGACTCGAACGGCGTCATTTCGGGCACGGTCGATCCGAATGCGGGTACG
Organism: Vicinamibacterales bacterium; assembly: GCA_035693505.1. Lineage (GTDB taxonomy): Bacteria > Acidobacteriota > Vicinamibacteria > Vicinamibacterales > CAVVIG01 > CAVQFC01. Next base: position 7,051 of record DASSGK010000107.1, on the reverse strand, counting down.
GGCAAGTATTCGATCACGATCACGGCGACCGACACCAACCATGTGTCGTACAGCAAGCTGATGTCGATCGACGTCATCGGGACGCCGCCAAGTCTGCCGAGCCTCACGCCCTACGGAGGCCTCTTCGACGACTGCACGTTGGGTTCAACCTGTTCGGTCGGCATGTTCGTTGGAGGAGGCGCCGGCGCGCCATTTGTCTGGACCGCGACTGGCCTTCCGCCAGGCATGTCGATTCGATCGGGCAGCGGCGTCACCAGTCAGTACCTGACGCCCGGTGACGGAGAGCTCTGGGGGGTGCCGACGGCATTCGGGACTTACAACGTTCAAGTCACAGTGACCGACGTCCAGGGCACGAGTACGTCGAACACCTTTCCGCTGCACATTTCTCCAATGCAGCTGACGGACTTCCTGCAGAACGGCACGATCAACGTGCCTTATTCGAGCAAGATCAGGGCAATTGGCGGCAGGTTGCCGTACACGGTCGCATTGAAGAGCGGGACCATCCCGGCGGGACTCACCTTCGATCCGGCCACGTTCACGCTCTCAGGCACGCCGCTCGAGAACAGCCAGGTCAACTTCTCGTTCGATCCCGTGTTTGTATTCACCGATGCAGACGGCAACACGCTCGAGCGTCATAGCTACTTCTCGATCGCGGCCAGCTCGGGATCGACGATCCAGATCAACACCGGAAGCAATCTCGGGACGCGCACGCTGAACGCGTTCTTCAGCCAGGCATTTTCCGCCTGCTGCCTGCCGTCTTATAGCTGGGCGGTCATCGGGGGAGCGACGCCCCCGGGGGTTACTCTCTCGGCGGACGGCATCCTCAGCGGGACGCCAACGGCAGAGGGCACTTTCACATTCCTGGCGCAGGTGTTCGATCCGACAAACGGCGCGAACGTCGCACGCCGGCAGTTCACTCTGGCGATCACATCGTTCAACCCGGCGACGGTGAATGGAAACCTGCCCTTCGGCAACGTCGGCACTCCCTACATCATGCCGTTGGGACCCACCGTCAGCGGGCTGACATGGGTCTTCACCCCTCGGACCTTCCCGCCGCCGGGCTTCGTGTTGGACAGCGTGAACGGCAACCTTCACGGAACGCCGCAGGCGACGGGACAGTATTCGTTCTCGGTTGACATCAGCGACGGTACGCCGGGGCACGTTGTCACTCGCTTCTTCAACATCGCCATTTACGCGGCTGGGGCAAATCCGCCGCTCAACCTGCCGTTCGGTCCAAGTTTCGGAGGGCTGCTGCTCGGCAACTTCACAAATCAGTTGTCTGCGACCGGTGGAGTACCGCCGTACCACTACTCCCTGACGCCCGGCGCGACACCAGTGCCCGGCATGCGCGTGCAGGATGGACAACCGCTCCCGACGTTTTTCACCAGCCCTGCCGGGTTCATCGGCGTGCTGACCGACAGCGGTGTGTTTCACACGTCGATTCGCGTAACCGATTCGGCCGGTGCGCACTTCGACAAAGCGATCACGATGACGGTTTCGCCGCTCGCGATCGTGTCGCAGGGCACGTGGCCCAGGGGCGCGGTGGGGACCCCGTATTCGTTCAGCCTGATTCCGTTTGGTGGTACCGGTCCGTATTCGTACACGATGAGCGGGTTCCAGCCACTTCCGCCCGGCCTGTCACTCAACAGCGTGACCGGTCAGATCTCTGGCACGCCGACGACGACCGGGACGTTTTTTCCAACCATCACGTTGACTGACCTGGCGACGTCGACCTCGGTTTCGCAGGGCTTCTCGGTGTCGATCGATCCGTTCAACATTACCCCAGGCGTGTTGCCCGTCGGCGTCGTCGGCACGTTCTACAGCCAGTCGTTCAGCGCTCCGGGATGCGGCAGCCCATGCACGATCACCACGAATGCCAACCTGGGCGGCCTGACGATGAGCGGTGGCATTTTCTCTGGAACGCCAACCGGTACGACCAATACGGCCTTTACGGTTACGGCGAGCGGATCCGGCGGTACCGTCTCCAGGTTGTTCTCGCTCGAAATTGTGGCGACCACGACGCAGCCGCTCGCGATCAGCAACACCTCGGTAGGACCCACGAGCGTCGGAAGTACGGTCACGACCACCTTGACGGCATTTGGTGGCACGCCGCCGTATTCATGGTCGATTCAATCCGGCACGCTGCCGCCGGGGATCACGCTCCAGTCGCCCGGTGAATTGATTGCCGCGAACCTGAATCCGGGATTCTCCTACCTCGCGGGCCGCGCGATGGCTCCCGGCGACTCCACGTTCACGCTGGCCGTCACGGACGCGGCGAACATCACGGCGACGCGAACGCTCACCTGGCATGTCACCAGGCTGAATTTCTCGTATTTCAATCTCCCGATCGTCAACACGACGCTGATCAACAACCCGCTCGTCTACAACACGCCGTACAGCCAGCCGTTGCTCACGCTTGGCGGGACGGGGAGCTACACCTGGGCGCTCAACACACCGCTGCCGCCGGGTCTCTCTCTGAATACGGCGACAGGTGTCGTCAGCGGCACACCGACGAACACCGGTTCGGTCACGACGTCGTTCCAGGTCACCGACACTGCTGGTAACACCGGCACGAACTTCATCACGTTCAACGTCAGCGGGCCGACGGCGACCACGCTCGGTTTCAGTTCAGGGCCGAGCCTCGGAACGCCGCAACAGGGGTTCTCGACCAGCTTCAACGTCACGCCGACCGGCGGCACTGCGCCTTACACCGTCACGCCATTGACTCCGCTGCCTCCGGGTTTCGCGATCCTGTCGGGTGACTCGCTCGTCGCCAGTGGCGCGGCTGGCAGCTTCGTGTTCTCCGGCATGCCGCTCGCGCCCGGCCCTTTCAGCTTCACACTGCAGGCGACGGACGCTGTCGGGAACATCGGCGTGCGCACCTTTACGTTCACCGTCCTTCCATACACCGTCTTCCAGACCACGTTGCACGATGGGACGGTTGGCGTACCGTATTCCCAGCAAGTCATCGCGTGGAACGGCGGGGGACTCACCTGGACGCCATCTCTCACGTCGCCGTTGCCGGCAGGCCTGAGCATTTCGTCATCGGGTGCGATCAGCGGCACTCCGCAGAGTAGCGGAACCTTCAGCTTCTCCGCGGTTGCAACGGATGCCGCGACCGGCACGGCGCTGACCTCGTTCTTCTCGCTGCGGATTTCGAAGTTGGGCATCGGCGATCCGTCGGTGCTGTCGCAGGTGGCGATCTTCGGTCAGCCGTTCACATATCCGTTCACCGGATCGGGTACTGGCACCGGCGTCTGGTCAGCCACGGGCCTTCCCGCCGGCTTGACGATGTCGGCAACGGGGACGATCAGCGGCACACCGAACGCCGTTGGCACGTTCAACGTGCTCGTCACCGTCACGGACGGCGTCGTCCCCATCGTGCAGCGCTTCACGCTCTTCAGCCGGCTGCCGAATCCAACAGAGCTCGATTTTTCGATCGCGAACGCCGCGCTGGCGGATGTGACGGTGGGGCAGAGCACGAGCCTCACGTTGAATCCGAGCGGAGGCGTGCCGCCGTATAACTGGGCGGTCGCTCCCGGCTCTTCGTTGCCGGCGGGAATCCGGTTGCTCGTCGCCGACTTGAACCTGCCGAACTTCCTCCAGGGCGCCACGGTTCTGGCCGGCACTCCGACGACTGCCGGGTCGTATACGTTCGATTTGATCCTGACCGACTCGGCGGTCCCTGCGCTGTCCGTACGTCGCACGTTTACCCTCAACGTATCGTCCATCGGCATTGTGAACGGAACACCGCGGAGTCCGGTCACCGGGACGGCGTACGCCGAGAAGTTCATGGCCGTCGGCGGCACGTCACCGTACACGTTCACCATCAGTCCGACGAGCCTTGCTGGACCTGTACTGCCGACGGGCCTTTCGCTCTCGTCCGACGGGTTGATCTCTGGCACGGCGACCAGCACCGGGTCATATTCGTTCCTGCTGAAGGCCGTCGACTCGGCGAATCATTCGTTCGCTCGCACGTACACCCTCAACGTCACCAGTCCGTCGGGGCTCCTCATCACGGGCAACAACCCACCTGACAATTGGGTCGGAGGAAACCGATCTCTGGTGGCGTCGACTAACGGAAGCTCCACATACAACTGGAGCATTGTCGGCGGCAGCCTTCCGCCTGGTGTCAGTCTGCTATCGTCGGGGACGCTGAGCGGTGCTCCAACCGTCGCCGGTACATACACGTTCTCGGTGCGAGCGGTGGATGCGAACAATTCCGCCATCTCCGCCGACCGCACGGTCACCTATCGCGTGTCGCCGATCCAGCCGGTCTCGCCGCCGGTTGAGATCTTCAACGTGATCGCGTTGACGGCCGGCCAGGTCAACGCGCCGTACAGCTTCACGTTCAAGGTGGCCGGCGGGACGCCGCCGTACTCCATCACGCAGTCGCCGTTCATTCCGCTGCCGCCAGGCCTGACGTTCAATGGCCTGACGCTGTCCGGGATTCCGCAGGCGGTTGGCAGCTTCACCATCCAGCCGATCATTTCCGACTCGGCCGGTCATGTGGTGAACGGCTCGACGCACAATCTCACGGTAACGCCGGCCGGCGTTGCGTCACCGCTCGTCCGCCAGGGCGCGACCACATTCCCGGACGCGTCAGTAGGCGTGCCGTTCATCCAGCCGATGGTCGAGACGGGCTTTACCATCCGTGGCGGCACCGCGCCGTTCACGTGGACGCTGGGTGCCGGATCGACGCTGCCACCGGGTCTGACGCTCTTGAACGGCGGGAACGGTCTCTCGAATCTTCTGGGTGGTGTACCGACCGCTGCGGGAAGCTACGCGTTCTCGCTGATCGTGTCCGACGCGGGAGGGCAGTCGCTGACGATTCCGTTCACGCAACGGGTGACGCAGTTGGCGCTCACTCCGGGATCGCTCGCGTCTGGCGTGGTCGGCACGCCGTACTCGCAATCGCTCGTCCCGTCCGGAGGGCTCGGGCCTTACACCTTCGTGCTGAGTCCGGCGTCCGGCATGGTTCCCGGTCTTACCTTCAGCGCATCGGGTCAACTCGCGGGAACTCCTTCCGCGCCTGGAAACTTCGACATCTTCGGAACCGTCGTCGACTCGAACGGGCAGTTCCTGACCTTCGAGTATTTCGTGACGGTGGACGATGCGCTGGGCGAGGCTCCTGCGCTCAGCGTGACGCCGAAGCCGATTCAGGTGTACTACACCACCGGATCGCCGGCGCCGGCACCGGTATCGGTCGCGATCAACACGACCAGCGGCAACCTCTCATTCAAAGCCATCGTGACCGGCATTCCAGGCGCAACGCTGTCAACTGGCGCCGGCACGACGTCATCGACCGTTCTCTTGAACACGAACGCCGCGGCCCTTCCGATCGGCGTCTACAACGGCGTCGTCGCGGCTGCCGCGGCCGGTTCAGCCAATGTGTTCGACGCCGTGCCGGTGACGGTGACCGTGACGGCGCCGCCGCCGTGCACATACACGCTGAACCCGCAGTCGGCGACGATCCCGGCCACAGGAGGACCGGGGACCTTCGGTGTGGCCGCGGGACCGGGCTGCAACTGGACCACCAACGGTCCGCCGCCGTCGATCGCGACGATCACAGCCGGCTCGAGTGGCAGCGGTCCGGGCACGGTCAACTATACGGTTGTGCCGAATCCCGGCACCGGCGCTCGCCAGCTGACGTTTACCGTCGCCGGCGTGCAGCACGTGGTCACGCAGTTCGGCAGCGCGTGCTCGTTCGCCATCAACCCGTCGAAGCTGACGGTCGGGCCCGCCGGAGGCCAGGCGCAGATCACCGTGACGCCTTCGCTCGCGTCGTGCACCTGGACGGCCAGCGGCCTTAGCGCGTCGCCGGCGAGCGGAACCGGAAGCGGAATCGTGACGGTCACGATTCCGCCGAATACCGGTATCAGCACCGTCTCGTTGACCGCGACGATTGCGACCAAGACGCTCAACATCACCGAGTCGGGCGCCGCGTGCAGCGTGGGACTCAGTCCGAATAGCGCGTCCGCGACTTCGGCCGGAGGTCAGGGCTCCGTGGGCATCGCGACCCTGGATGGGTGCGCCTACGACACGACGTCCGCGCCGAGCTGGGTATCGGTGACGTCGGGTGGCTCGGGTTCAACGTCCGGAACCCTCGTCTACAACGTCACGCCGAATTCGACGACAGTTCAACGCATTGGCACGCTGACCATTGGAGGGCAGCCGTTCCAGATCACGCAGGACGCGGTGGCGTGCTCGGTCACGCTCGACACGTCCCGCCTCGGTTCACCGTTTGGATCGACGGGCGGTACCGGGTTGATTGGCATCACCACGAACGGTGCGAACTGCGCGTGGACAGCATCGAGCGACTCGCTGTGGGCCCAGCTCAATACGGCCGGCGGCACGGGCAGCAGCACGATTGGCGTCACGATCCAGTCGAACGCCGCCTCTGTCACGCCCCGCAACGCTGTCCTGACGATCAACGGCCAGAACATCACGTTGCAGCAGAGCGGTACTCAGTGCAACTACAACCTGCAGTCGTCGACCGGGTCGGTTCCGGCATCGGGTGGCGCGGGCTCCGTGGGCGTCGTGTCACCGGCCGTCTGCACGTGGACTGCGACGAGCAGTGATCCGTCATGGCTCGGCATTACGAGCGGGCCAGGCGGAACCGGCACGAGTGAAGTGCAGTTCCTCGCGCAGCCCAATACGCAGGCGGCGGCAAGAAGCGCCACGCTGACGATTGCGGGTCTCACCTACACGGTGACAGAGGCGCCTGCGGCGTGCACCTATTCGCTGAGCTCGACAAACGTGACGATCGCGTCGAGCGGTGCGAGCGGTTCCTTCACGTTCTCGACGGCGGCGACCGGCTGCACGCCCGCGCCAGTGAGCTATGCCAGCTGGATCACCGCGACGCCGTTGTTCAACGGCGTATCGGGCAGCGTCGTGTTCGTCGTCGATCCGAATCCAGGCACGTTGAGCCGGGTGGGCACCATCCGCGTCGGTGAGCAGAACTTCACCGTGACGGAGACAGGCGGCGCCTGCGGATTCAGCCTGAACTCGTACAGCGCGCTGATCGGCCCGCTTGGCGACACGACGCGGA
>DASSGK010000106.1:0-2041 GCA_035693505.1 Vicinamibacterales bacterium | reverse complement strand
CATCGGGTGAGGTGGGAGACTGCGGCCTTCGCGGCGCAGTAGGCGGCCTCACCAGGGAGCGCGACGAGCGCAGCTTGGGAGGTGACGTTGACGATGCGTCCGAAGCCCTGGTCGCGCATCGGGGCAAACGCCGCGCGGCAGGCGTAGAACGTGCCTTTCAGGTTCACGTCGAGAACGCTCTCGAACTTGTCGAGTGCGATTTGCTCTGCGGGCACGCGGCCGGCGCCTCCTCCGGCATTGTTGACGAGGAAGTCGAGCGTGCCGAACGCCTCGACTGTCGACTCGACGGCACGCTCGACTTGGTCTATGCGTGTCACGTCCATCTGGAGCGGCAGCGCGCGGCGGCCCGATGCGCGCGCGGCCTCTGCGACGCCAGCGTCTTGCGACGCGTCTCGAAGCCCTAGGGCGACATCTGCGCCGGCTTCAGCGAGCGCCAGCGCGATCGCGCGGCCGATACCACGCGCCGCGCCCGTCACGAGGGCTGACCGCCCGGTAAGGTCGAACCTCGCGAGGCTCACGAAACGACCGAAGCCTTCACACGCCGAGTCTATGCGGGCCGCCGCGCGACTTCCGCTGGGAATAGGTGGGATGTCGAGGCGCTGAGCGGCCTCGACGCGGTTCGTCGAGCGATCCTAGGCTTCCAGACGTGAAGAATGCCGTCGATGTCGAAGCGGGGCAGCGGATCTACACGCCCCTCGTTCTTCACGTTTACGACCTCGCCGTCCTCGGGCTGTCGAATCGCGTCGCATGGCGCTGCCCAAGTGGGACGATGCTCGAGCGCTACGACCGCCACGTCGGCCTGCGTCACCTCGAGCTCGGAGTCGGGACGGGCTGGTACCTGGAGCGCTGTGCGTGGCCGGTCGAGCAGCCGGAGATCACGCTGCTCGACCTGAACGAGAACTCTTTGTCGATGGCGGCGAAGCGCCTCCACCGGTACGCGCCGCAGACAGTCCGTACGAATGTCCTGGACGCCCTACCGCTTGGGAACGCACGATTCGAGTCTGCCGCCGCCAACTACCTCCTCCATTGTCTGCCTGGGCAGATCGAGGTGAAGGCGCGGAAGCTCGCGGGCAACGTTCGCCCGTACCTCGAACCCGGTGGTGTCTTCTTCGGAAGCACGATTCTCGGCCAGGATGTTCCGCATACGAGGATCGGGCGCCGACTGATGCAGATCTACAACGAGAAAGGCATCTTCTCGAACGCCGATGACGATGAGCGCGGACTCGAGCGAGGACTGATGTCCGAACTGAAGGACGTCGAGATCGATGTTGTTGGGTCAGTTGCGCTCTTCACTGCAACGGCGTGAGCCCGTTGAGCTGCTCCGCAGTCGATCACGCCTCGGTTCCAGACACGCGACTGGTCTTGAGAGAGCGGGGGCTTTCCTCGCCGCCACGCCTGCGCTTGGCGTCACGATCGACGAGAGCAGACGCTTGTGAAGTGCGTTGAGGAGCGCGTAGCTCATTCGAGGTTCCTTTGGTAGACGCTGTAGTCGCGAATGCTGTCCGGCCCCGGAGCTACAACGCCATGGGCGGTCGGCCCCTCTCCCCGAAGACGTCGCTGTCTGCCGCAGAGCGGCGACGCAAGGCTGGCCGCCCGCTCTTACAACCATCCACGCGCGGTGCAAGGATCGTCTGTAGGGTCGAATGGGGATACGTGAGATCGAGGCGACGTCTCACCTGACGTGCGTGCTCGAAGTGATCGAGCACGAGGGTCGAGCGCTCGGGAATCTAGATGACGTGCGGCTCGCAACGGTGCTGCAAGTGATGACGAGCTGCGGGCCGAGATCGTCGCCGTGCTTACGTCGCTCAACCCGCATGACCCAAACGGGAGTCGTCCAGCGCCTCGGCTTGGAGGGCGAGCGCATCTTCCTGGAGCGCCGCTGCCCGGTCAGTCGCCGAGTTGGCGCGCAGGTGCAGAAGTGTTGCCGCCACCCGCCGGCTGACCTCGTCCTTGTCGGCGAGGTCGAGCCTGCTGAAGATCTCCGCGATGTGGTGCTCGGCGCTTCTCTTTGTGATGCCGAGCGTCTGTGCGATCGCCCGGT
>DASSGK010000105.1:0-21742 GCA_035693505.1 Vicinamibacterales bacterium | reverse complement strand
ACCACTTGAAGCAGCTCGAAGAGATCGCGACTCGGTGACGATGGGTCGGGGTAGGTCTAGTAGGTCAGGTGGGTCCGGCAGGTCACGTGGTCGGGTGGGTCAGGTAGGTCACGTGGGTCGGGTGGGTCACGTAGGTCGGGTGGGTCGCGTAGGTCGCGCGCGTCTGGTGGGTCGAATGGGTCGCGTGGGTGGACGTGAAAAAAAGGGGGTTGAGCCGAAGCTCAACCCCCTTTGTCTTTACCTACCCGACCTACGTGACCTACCCGACCTACGAGACCTACCCGACCTACGAGACCTACCCGACCTACCTGACCTGCGCGACCTAACTAAAACGTGAACCGCAGGCCGAGCTGACCGACACGCTGTTCCGGACGACGGAAGTCGCCGGAGTAGGTGGCGGGCTGGAGCAGGTTCGGATCCGCGACGCCGGTAGCCGGCACGATCACGCGGGTCCGGAAGCCGCTCGGGTTGATGTTGTTGAACAGGTTGAAGATCTCACCAATCGCCTCGACGTGCGCGCGGCCACCGAGGTTGAAGACCTTCGAGAGGCGCAGGTTGGTCTGCGTCTGGTAGTAGCCGCGGCCGCAGTTCACCGTCTCGCAGGTCCCGATCGATTTGACGGTCACCTGCTGGAGCTGCGGCTTCGAGGCGTCGAACGAATCGACCGCGTAAGCCGTCGTCGGAATTTCCGTGGCGTCGCCGTCGAGGTTGATGTCGCGGCCGTCGACGAGGGACACCGGCAGCGCAGAACGGAAGAAGAAGATCGGCGCCAGCCGGATGCCGTACGGCAGCTGGAACGACGCGCTGATGTTGATCAGGTGACGCGAGTCGACGTCGGCCATCGGCCCGAGTTGACGCGGATCGTCGAACGGGTTGTTCGGATCCTGGATGTTCGCCGTGTTCAGCGCGTCAGCCGCCGTGCCAACAGTGCTGACACCCTTCTGCAGCGTATAGTTCGCCTGGAAGTCGAAGCCGTGGGACATGCGCCGGCGGACGCTGAGGACCATCGCGTTGTACTCACTCTTCCCACGGCTGACAGTCGGCCGGTTTCCGTTGGTGTTTGGAGTCAGCGTCGGAATGATCGCCGCGAGGCGCCGCGGGTTCGAAAGGCTGCCCGGGATGCGCTGGTTGACGCGCGGCCGCAGGTTCAGGTCGCGGCCGAGCGAGTTGACGTAGTCCACCGCGAAGACGGTGTCACTGGTCAATTCGTGCGACCAGCCGAGATTGCTCTGCATCTGATACGGCTGCTGCAGGCGCGGGTCGATCCACTGTCCCGTGAGCGGGAACGCGCCGGTGCTGGTGACCTGATTCTGGCTCGCGATGTTCGAGAGCGGCTGACCGGCCCTGTAGAAGCTCCCGTCAGGGTTCTTGATGCCGTTGGTCACGTTGACGTTGAAGATCTGCCCGAAGCCCTCGCCGGTGGAGTCGGTCGCGGCGAACAGGACGTTCGAGTTCGTGTAACCGACGTCGGTGTAAACGCCCCAGCCGCCGCGGACGATGTCCTTGCCGTTGCCCCTCAGGTCGTACACTGCGCCCAGCCGCGGCTGGACGTTGTTTCGATCTTCCTGCGGCGTCAGTCCGAAGTTCTCCAATCCGACGATCCCGGCGAGCTTGCCGGCCGCGCCAGCCGCCTGCACGGCGACGAAGTTCGGGTTCTTCGACTCGTCGATCTGGTAGCCCGTCATGTAGTCGTAGCGGACGCCGAAGTTCAGTGTGAGGCGATCGGTGACGCGCCAGTCGTCCTGGAAGTAGGTGGCGAACTGCTTCATCGGGATGTTCGCGCCTGCGTTGCCGTCGCTCACCGTCACCAGGGAGATCGGCCCGTTCACGTCGTTGGTGATGTGCGTGTTGAACGTGACGCCCTTGCCGGTGTTGAACGTGATGAAGAGGTGCGGCTCATTGATGAAGTTCGCCCCGACCTTGAAATCGTGGCCGAGGCCGCCGCCGCCGCTTGCGTGCCACGAGAAGTCATCGCGGAACTGATACTTCGTCTGCTCCGTCGTCTGAGGCGTGTTGCCGTTGGCGCCGGTCGTGACGCCGTTCGGGAAGCTCTCGTTCGGCTTGTTGCTGCGCGACGCGATTGTGTTGCCGAAGTCCGCATACTGGAAGATGAACTCGTTCAGCTTCGATCCGCTCATGACCCAGTTGTGGTTCAGATTGAATGAGTTGTACTTGTTCGCGCTGTCGCCCCAGTTGTTGTAGGTGCTGTTGGGCGCGGCGTTGTAGGGCTGCGAGTTGGTGTCGCGGCCGTAGCGCACTGACAGGAACTGGTTCGCGTTGAGGTTCGCCGTCACCTTGCCGCTGAACGGCGTCTCGCGGTACGGCACGGCAAAGACGCCGTCCTGATCCGGGAAGAGTCCCTGCGTGTTCACCGCCTGAGTCTTGTCCTGGTTCGTTCGCTCGACGGCGACGAAGAAGTGCGCCTGGTCCTTCAGAATCGGACCGCCGAAGCTGCCGCCGAATTGGTTCTGTCGATAGTCGCCCTTGACCGGCGAGCTGCCGGCCGGCGCCGCGAGGATCTCGGTCTCAGTCAGCGCGTTCATCGACTTGTCGCGGAAGAACTCGAAGGCGCTGCCGCTCCAGAGGTTCGTGCCGCTCTTGGTCACGACGCTCAGCACGCCGCCGTTGCTGCGGCCGTACTCGGCCTTGAAGCGCTGCGTCTGGAAGTTGAACTGCTCGATCGCCTCGAGCGGGAACGCCTCGAGCTGGCCGCCGACGGTGTCGTCGTTGTTGTCGCCGCCGTCGATCTGGTAGTTGATGTTGCGTCCGGAGCCGCCGTTGACGAGCGGCGCATATTGCGTGCTCTTGGTCGGGTCGGTGTGGAAGCTGAGGCCGACACCAGGCACGGTCGCCGCGAGGTTCGCGAACTGGCGGCCGTTCAGCGGAATGCTTTCGATACGCTTCACGTCGACGACCGCGCCGACTGACGACGCGGTGGTCTTGATCAGCGGGGTCGCGCCGGTCACGTTCACGGTCTCGGCCAGCTGTGCGACCTTCAACGGAAAGTCGACGTTCTGAATCTGCGCGACGTTGACCTCGACGCCCTGCTTCGAAACGGTCGTGAAGCCTTGCAACTCCGCGGTCACGTCGTAGATACCGACCGGCAGCGCCGAGAGACGATACACGCCTTCAGCGTCGCTGACTTCCGATCGCGTGAATCCCGTGGTCGAGCTCTTCGCCGTGACGGTGGCGCCTGGAACTGCTGAGCCTTGCTGGTCGACAACGCGGCCTGTCACAGTACCGGTCGTCTGTTGAGCGAGAACCGATGCGCAGGTGAGCAGCAGGACGATAGCCGCTCCAAACAAATACCTTCTCATTCCTTGACGCCTCCAGAAATGTCGAAACACAACAATGTCCGATTAAGGACGATGACCGTAATAGACCAGCGACTGCAATCGGGACACCGGATTTTACAGTGTTCTTACCTGGACGCAAACCCCTGTCAATCGTGCAATTGTGAGCACGCAAGCCGCGCAGGTACGCGCCAGCAATCCAAGAAAAGGCGAAGTTGTTGACGAATGTAATCCGTACTTTTGGATTCAGTGAGGCTGTACGGCCTTGAGCAGACGCTCGACTTCAGCTCGTTGTGGGGCATTTGGCGGAAGGCGAGTCAGAAGATCGCGAGCCGTGGAAGCCGCGTCCGCCATCCGCCCGGCCTTCGCGTACGTCACCGCCAGGCGGAAACGTGCCTCGTGCAGCCCCGGATCGGCCTCCAGTGCTTTCGTGAACGACTGGATTGCCGATGAAAAATCGCCTTTCCCCGCTTGCAGCAGGCCGATATTCGCGATCACCGCGGGATTGCCCGGCTCGATCCGCAGCGCTTCGTTGAGCGCCCGCTCCGCTCCGGGCAGATCGTTCCGCTGGCCCAGGCAGGTGGCAAGACCGAGATAGACGTCCGCGGTCGGTAGTCCAGCCGCGGCGGCCGCGTGGAATGCCGGCTCCGCGCGCGCGCAGTCGCCCGACTGCAGTCGCGCGTATCCGAGACGCAACTGCGCCTGTCCGTTTCGCGGATCGTCGCGGACGATGCCTTCGAGTGCGGCGAGAAGGGACGGGCCCCACAACTCTCCGGACGTGACCTGCGCGATGCGCGCGGCCATCTCACGGCGATCCTTGGGATCGGGGCGGGACGAATTGCTGTTTGCCGACTGCTGATTGCTGATTGAAGAGCCGGAGCTGTAGCCGAGCGCGCGCAGACGCTCCGCCGCGTCGCCGCCGACCGTCGATCGGGTCCCGGTCAACCCGTCGGGCGAGTAGTGGTCTGCCCTCGCCAGCAGCGGGCCCGCCACGGCGGCTTTCGATGCGACGAGGTTGGTCTCTTCCCGCGGATCGCCTGCGAGATCGAACAACTCGGGTTTCGGAGCGGCGATCGCCTTCCACGCGCCCGAACGGATGCTGCGGAGCGGCGCCCATCCGAATTCGACGAGCGGCGCGAACGATTCCGCGTAGATCTCCCGCTGCGGCAGCGGCGTTCCTGAAATCGCCGGGGACAAGTCGATGCCGTCGACGTCGCGCAGCGTCGAGCCGAGTGCGCGCATGACGGTCGGCGCGACATCGGCCAGCGTCACCGAATCGGTCACGCGTGCCCCGGCGGGAATGCCGGGGCCGCTCATCAGCAGCGGAACGCGCAGCGTCGTGTCGTACACGAAGATGCTGTGCGCGTACTCTCCGTGCTCGCCAAACGCTTCACCGTGATCGCCGGCGACGACGATCAGCGTGGATGGCGCGGCTGCTCCGAGCGCCGCGATCAATCGCCCGGCTTCGGCATCAGCCGTGGCGATTTCCTCGTCGTAACGATCGAGCACGGGCCTCGTCGACGAGGGCTCGCCGTAGGGTGCGTGAGGCTCGAAGAGGTGGACCCACAGAAAGAATCGGGCTGAGGGCTGAGGGCCTGGGGCTGGCGAACCGCCGTTCGTGTGAAGCCAGGCGATCGCGTCGTTGACGACGGATGCGGCCGGGCGCTCGTTGGCGAGGCGTCCGTCGGCGCCGCGGGGCAGGCGATCGCCGTACACGTCGAAGCCGCGATTGAGGCCGAACTGGTGATCGAGGGGGAACGCCGCCACGAACGCCGCGGTCGCGAAACCCTTCGCGTGCAGCTCGGTCGCGAGCGTCGGCACTCCATCCGAGACGCGCAGCCCGTTGTCGCGTGCGCCGTGGCCAGGTGGGTAGCGGCCGCTGAGCAGCGTCGCATGCGACGTCAACGTGATCGGCGCCGTCGCGAACGCGTGCTCGAACAACGCACCGCCGGCAGCGATCCGGTCGAGCGTACTCGTCCGCGCGCGTGTGTAGCCATACGCGCCGACATGATCGGCACGCAGGGTGTCGATGGTGATCAGCAGGAGATTTCGCGCCGACGCCTTCGGCGGCACGACGGGCTGGCTGCACGCAACCGACAGGGCTAAGGGCTGAGCGCTGAGGGCTAGAAGCAGAGCCAGCCGGCGCAATGTGAAGGCCGAGCCCTGAGCGCTGAGCCCTGAGCACTTCGCGTCGGTCACCGTCCGGTCCCCATCGCCGCGAGCAATTTCCGAGCGGCGTCCTTCTCGCGAGGATGATCGCCGCGAGCGGCGAGGACGCGCGAGTATTCGTCGGCAGCGCGAGCGTGGTTTCCACTCCCCTGAAGCGCGATTCCCAGATTCAACCGTGCTTCGACGAGGTCCGGCGCGGACGCGATCGCCCGCTCGAACCACTCGACGGCCTCGGCCGGCCGTCCGCGCTCGACGAGCAGCACGCCGAGGCCGTTCGCTGCGTCGGCCGTGCGCGCGTCCACGTCGAGTGCCTGACGGTAGGCCTTTTCGGCACCGGCCGAATCGCCGGCTGCGCGGCGCGCGTTGCCAAGATTGGCCCAGTACGAGGCGTTGTTCGAATCGAGTGCGGCGGCTCGCTCGAATGCCTTGACCGCTCGATCCGCGTGGCCATCGTCGATCGCGAGCAGGCCGGCGCCGTTCCACGCGGCCGCGCTGTTGGGTTCGAGCGTGAGCGCCGCCTCGTCGGCACGAATCGCCTCGTCGCGCAACGCCCTCGCCTTGCTGCCCTGTGCCGCGCCCGATGCCTCGCGCGCCGCCACGGCGAGGTCGTGAAGGATCACCGCATCCGTCGGCCAGCGTTTCGCCGCTTCGCGGTAGACCGCAAGGGCAGGCTCCGCCTGTCCCGCGTCTTTCAACGCGCGCGCGTAGGTGGTGTGAATCACCGGCGCGTCGGGGTTGGTCTGTGCCAGGCGTCGCAGCGTGGCCAGCGCATCTGGACGCCGGCTGGTGAGCGCGGACAGCGCGCCCTCGAATTCATTCCACGTGGAGATTCGCGTCGACGGATTGGGTGCGTTGGACGAGGTGCCGCTCTGGGGGGAACTCGCCACGTAACCGAGCGATCGCAGCCGTTCCTGCGCCTCCGGTGAGATCGTGTGTGTGCTCGAAGCGGCCGCGCTCGCATGAATGGCTTCCGCGCGCGTTGTCATGGCCGCGGCGACAGCGGCCTGTGACGTCGAGAGATCGTGCGCTTCGCGAGGGTCGTTGTTCAGATCGTACAGCTCCGTTGCGGTCCCCGCGCGGATGGTCTTCCAGCGGCCGTCCGTCAAAGCCTGCAGCGGGCTCCAGCCGGCCACCAGCGGGTACTCGGTCTCGCCGTAGACGTCGAACGTGGACCCTGGCATCCGGGTGAGATCGCGCCCGCGCATGTCCGCCGCCTGCGTCACGCCGGCGGCACCGAGAATCGTCGGTGTGATTTCGGCGAGGCTGACCGGCGCATCGATCGTCCCGGGACGAAGGGACCGCGATCGATCCGCGATCACCAGCGGCACGCGCAGCGTCGACTCGTACAGCAGCATGCCGTGCGTCGCCTCGCCGTGATCACCGAGGCCTTCGCCGTGATCGCCGGCTATCACCACCATCGTATGGTCCATCGCGCCTTGCGCGCTCAACGCCTCGACTACACGCCCGAGCTGCGTGTCGGCGTATGCGATCTCACCGTCATACGGCGCGCGGCCCGGCGGGAGAAACTCCTTTGGCGGGTTGTACGGCGCATGCGGATCGTAGAGGTGAATCCAGACGAAGAAGGGGGCCGGGGATTTGGGGCTCGAGGCTCCTCCGAGCCAGGCGAGCGCGCGATCGACGACTGCCGATGCCGGGCGCTCGGCTTCCAGCCGGTCGGCGGCATCCGGGTCGCGCGGAATCCGATCGTCGTAGGTGTCGAATCCCTGCGCCAGGCCGAACCGGTGGTCGAGTACGAACGCGCCGACGAATGCGGCCGTGCTGTAGCCGGCGCTTTTCAACAGCGTCGCGACGGTCTGATGTCTGGCGTCGAGCGTATCGATGCCGTTCTCGCGAACGCCGTGCGCCGGCGGCAGCAATCCCGTGAGGATCGTCGTGTGCGACGGCAGCGTGAGCGGAACCGCGCTGTGTGCCGCCGTGAAGCGAAGGCCCGATGCGCCGAGGCGATCGATGACGGGGGTGAGACCGACGCCGGTGCGATCGGCCCGGAACGTATCGATCGTGACGAGGAGGACATTCGGTCGCCGCGGCGCGACCGAATGCCCTCCGCATGCGCTGGCTAATGGCTGAAGGCTGATGGCTATGGCCAATGGTCGCGCCATCTTCCATATGCCATCAGCCATTAGCCATAAGCCATGGCGTGATCTCACAAGGTGATTGTAGCAAGCGCTAGAATCGCCCTTGATGTGCGCCTTTCCGGCGACCCGGCATTCCATCGTTGCGGCGATGCGCGGCACGCAGCCCGACGATCGACGCGCGGCATTCGACGCGCTCGTCACCGCGTACTGGAAGCCGGTGTTCAAGTACGTGCGCCTCAAGTGGCACGCGTCAGCCGAGGACGCGGCCGATCTGACGCAGGGATTCTTCCTCAAGGCGTACGAAAAGGACTTCTTCTCCGCCTTCGATGCCTCCAGGGCGCGGTTTCGCACCTATCTGCGGACGTGTCTCGACGGCTTTGTCGCGAATGCGCGTAAGGCCGATGCGCGCCTCAAGCGAGGCGGCGGCGTCACGCTGATCCCGATCGACTTCGGCGAAGCCGAGCGCGAGCTTCAGCAGCAGGCGATCGATCGCGTCGACGATTTCGAGGCGTACTTCCGGCGCGAGTGGCTGCGCAGCCTCTTCGCCTGCGCCGCGGGCCGGCTGCGCGAGGCGTGCGTCGCCCGGAACCGCGAGGATCGATTCGCGGTGTTCGAACAGTACGATCTGGCGCCCGACGATCGCGACCGGCCGACGTACGCGGAGCTGGCTCGCCGGCTCCGCCTGTCGCAAGCCGAGGTGACCAACGAGCTCGCGGCCGCCCGCCGCGAATTCCGACGGCTCGTGCTCGAAGCGCTTCGCGAGCAGTGCGGGAGCGACGAGGAGTTCGAAGCCGAATCACAGGCCCTGAGCGGATGATTTCCGAGCCTGCGCTGGATCGCCTCTCCGCGATGTTCCAGGGGCCGGACGTCACGGGCACGCGGTATCAGCTGCTGTCCGTCCTTGGCCGCGGCGGCATGGGCGTTGTCTATCTCGCGCGCGACACCGTGCTGGATCGCGAGGTGGCGCTCAAAATCGTCGAGCGGCCGTCCGAAGATGCCAACGAAGCGCGGATCCTGGCGCGTCTCGAACACCCGGGCATCGTTCCGGTGCACGACTTCGGCGAGCTGCCGGACGGCCGGCTGTTCTACGCGATGAAGCGCGTTCGCGGCGATCGCCTCGATCGCTGGATGGCGTCCGGCCGGGATCTGTCCGAGCGGCTCGGCGTGTTCCTTCGCGTCTGCGAGACCGTCGCCTTCGCGCACGCCCACGGCGTGGTCCATCGCGATCTGAAACCGGAGAACGTGATGGTCGGGGAGTTCGGCGAGGTGCTCGTGCTCGATTGGGGCGTGGCGACCACACCCTCGCAGAGCGCCGCCTCGCAGCGTCGCATTGTCGGGACGACGGAATACATGGCGCCGGAGCAAGCCAGGGGAGAAGCCGTGGATCACCGCGCGGATGTGTTCGCTCTTGGCGCGATGCTCGAATCGATCGCCGAATTGGCCCCGGTGCTCGCGATTGCACGCAAGGCACGGTCCGATGAACCGGCCTCGCGGTACCAGGACGTGCAATCACTCGCCGCCGACGTCAGCCGCTTCCTGGCAGGACGGGCCGTCGAAGCGCATCGCGAACGCCTCGTCGATCGGCTCGCTCGATTCGGACGCCGCTATCGCCTGCCGATTCTGCTGGTCTTGACCTATCTCGTCGCGCGGATCCTCTTGCTGTGGCTGGTTCGTGTGTAAGGCGCCGGGCGCCGATGCCGCCATAGAAAACCGCGGGGTCAATACTCACGGGCCAGACGTGTAATAAGAGCGCTGGAGGCATTTGCGTGAAAAAGGTCCTGTTTGCAACGCTCCTCGGCGGATTTCTCGGCATCTTCGACGGCCTGACGTCGCTGTTCACGCCAGAGGTTCGCGATCAGCTCGGCACGATCATCATCGGATCCACGACAAAAGGCCTCGTTGCGGGCCTGTTGATAGGCGCCTTCGCGACCCGTGTGCGTTCGCTGGTCTGGGTGATCATCTTCGGCATCGCGGTCAGCGGTTTCTTTGCCTACCTGGTCGCCGCGATGCAGGGGAAGTACTACCTGCAAATCATCACGCCAGGCGCACTGGTCGGCCTCATCGTGGGCTACGCGGCTTATCGATATCAGCTTTGAAAGTTAAAAGTTAGAGGTTAGAAGTTAGAAGTGAAAATGAGAAGTCACGTACGAAAGGCAGTAGGCGCCAACGAGGGTCAGGCAGACTAATCCGGCGGTAAGGGTGATTCTGAGGCGCTTGACGCTCGTGGTGAAGATGGCGACCAGCTCATTCGCTTCGTTGAGGAGCGGACGGACATCGTCGATGGGTGCGAGGCTCTCCGCCTGGATGAGGCGCAGCCACATTCGTGACTCGCGGGCTTCCTTCAGGACAATCGAGCTCTTGGCCGTGAAGTCGCGACGCGAGTACGCAGCCTTGGCCTCTTCGTAGTTGGCCGCGATCGAGGTTCCTGCATCGGCAAGTTGCCACGCGATGTGCCGGCTCACGCCCGGCTCCTGCGCTAACTTGCGGCAGAATCGAACGATCGCGCACGCGAATCTGAAAGTGCGCTCGGCCAGGTCAAAGGGTGGGTTGTCTGCCATGTCGCAAGTGTAGGCAAACTCCCTGCCTTCGCCCTTCCCACTTCGCCCTTGCCACTTTCCCTTCCCACTTTCCCCTTCAACTTCTAACTTCTAACTTCTACCTTCTAACTTCGAAAGTAGCGTGTCAGTCCATCCTGAGCGCCGTCATCGGATCGACGCGGGCCGCACGGCGGGCTGGCAGATAGCTGGCCAGGAGCGCGACGATCGCGAGCGTTCCGGCCACCGCTGTGAACGTGAAGGGGTCCGTCGTCGTGACGCCGAACAGCAGCGTGGTCAGCGCGCGCGTGACGAGCATCGCCCCGACGAGGCCGAACGCGACGCCGATGAGCGCCAGCGCCGCTCCCTCCCGCACGAAGAGCCGCACGACGTCGCCTGCCGTGGCGCCGATGGCAATGCGGACGCCAATCTCCTGCGTGCGCTGGCTGACGAGGTACGACAGCACGCCGTAGACCCCGATCGCGGAGAGCAGAACGGCGACCGCGGCGAAGGAGGCGAGCAGCAGCATCGTGAATCGGCGCTCCGCGATCGACCGCCCGATCACCTCGTCCATCGTTCTCACGCCGGCGAGCGGCAGGTCGCGGTCGAGCGACGCGAGATCGGCACGCGCCATCGGAACGGCTGCCATTGGATCACCAGCTGTCCGAACGACGATCGTGAGCGAGTCGACCTGATGCTGTGCGTACGGCACGTACACTTCGGGCGCCGGCGTCGAGTCCAGGCTGCTCGTCTTCACGTCGCCGACGACGGCGACGATGGTCTTCATCCCGCTGCGCGCCTCGGCGAGCCGCACGCCGAGGTGCAGCTGCTGACCCAGTGGGTTGATCCCTGCCCAGTAGCGGCGCGCAGCCTCCTCATTGATCGCCACGA
Organism: Vicinamibacterales bacterium; assembly: GCA_035693505.1. GTDB lineage: Bacteria > Acidobacteriota > Vicinamibacteria > Vicinamibacterales > CAVVIG01 > CAVQFC01. Next base: position 10,759 of record DASSGK010000105.1, on the reverse strand, counting down.
CCTCAGGCCCGTTCTCATTGTCGCGAGCATCGAACGGGCGTCCGCTTCGCAGCGGGATCTTCATCGTCCTGAAGTAGTCCGGCGTGACGATGCGCATGCCGGCGCTCGGCGAATCGGCGCTGTCCGTCTCTCCAGGACGCGTGAAGCTGGAGCTCGCGCGAAACCCTTCGTCGAGCGGAAGCCCGAACACGCCGGCCGCGTGCTCGACACCGGGCCGTTCGCCGATGCGCGTCACGAGATCGCGCATGAATCTCCCCGCCTCGTCACTGGTTTTGTACTTCTGCTCGGGCAGCGCCACGGTGAAGGTCAGCAGATGATCGGCTGAGAATCCGGGATTCACGATGCTGATGCGCTGATAGCTCCGGATCAGAAGCCCCGCGCCCACAAGGAGCACGACGGCGAGGGCCATTTCACAGACCACGAGCGCCTTCCGGATCCGCGTGCTGCCGGAACCGACGGCGCCGCGTCCCGCGGCCGAGATGAATCGCGCGACGGATCCCGCGGTCGTCGACAAGGCCGGCGCCAGCCCGAACACGATGCTGGTCAACAGCGCGACGGCGATCGTGAACCCCAGCACTCGAACGTCGACGCCGACTTCCGCGAGCCGCGGAATGCTGGCCGGGCCGAGCGCGATCAGCGCGCGCGTCGCCCAGAACGCCACCATGAGTCCCGCCGCGCCACCGGCAAGGCCGAGGACGACGCTCTCGGCCAGGAACTGTTGAACGAGCCGGCCGCGTCCGGCTCCGAGGGCGGCACGCACCGCCACCTCGCGCGCGCGGCCGTTGGCGCGCGCGAGCAGAAGATTGGCGACGTTGACGCACGCAACCAGGAGAACGAGCGTCACTGCACCCAGGAGAATCAGCAGGGCCGGCCTGATGTTCCGGACGATGCGATCCTGCAGCCCCATCGCGGTCATTACGCGATCCTTGTTCGTGCGCGGAAAGTCCTGCGACAGACGGGCCGCGACCACGCCCATGGCGCGGTTCGCCTGATCCAGATCGACACCGGGTTTGAGTCGTGCGATCGCGCCGATCCACTGCGCGCCTCGGGCGCTTTCGCTGACGTCGGCCGGCTTGAACACGAGCGGCCGCCAGTATTCCGCACCGCCAGGCACGTTCAGATCCGGCGGTGCGACGCCGACGATCGTGAACGTCCGGCCGTCCATTCTCATCGTCGAGCCGATGACGTCGGCTCGCCCGCCGAACTGCCGCCGCCAGAGGCGATCGCCCAGCACGACCACGGCCGCGCCCTCGCCTTCACCGTCGGCATCCACGAGCCCTCGCCCGAGCGCAGGCACCACGCCCAGCACGTTGAAGAAGGAGGCGCTCACGTTGGCGCCGTCGATGAGCTGCGGTTCGCCGGTGCCGGTCAGGTTCGCGGACGATGGCGTCATGGCCGTCGCGCCGGCAAACACTCCGCTCTGCGTCGTGATGTCGATGAAGTTGGGCGGCGAGTACGTCATCGAGAGCCGGCCGTTGCGTCCGTGAAACAGCTGCACCAGGCGGCCCGGCTCACGAAACGGCAGGGGCCGCAGCAGCACGCCGTTGACCACCGTGAAGACGGCGGTGTTGGCGCCGATGCCGAGCGCCAGCGTCATGACGGCGACAAGCGCGAATCCGGGCTGACGCCGCAGCATGCGCGCGGCATAGCGCATGTCCTGGAACAGAGAAAAATGACTCATGGCTGATGGCTCATGGCTGATGGCAGATGGCGTGTGGCTGAGGACCTGTGGCGTGTCCCGGCGCGCCGCGACGGATGCGCATGCGAGGTCGGCCAACTCGCGCAGCAGAAGGATCACGATCGCTGCGGTCCCGTGAACACTTGCGTCGCGGCAGCGCACCGCGAACGTCGCGCGCATCTCATCGCCGTAGCGAATTCGCAGGCGGCGCGGATACCAGAGGAGCGCGGCGCCGTAGAAGCGCGTCGCGACCGCGACTGTTCGCCGCGCCGCGTTCATTTGGCGCGCGACCATGCGGGGCGGCCGGGCGTCGAGAGTCCCTTGCGGCGCGCATGCCGCACCAGTGCCTCGAGCCGTTGTGTTTCTGCTCGAAGGACGGCCTTGCCGGCCGCCGTCAGGCGGTAGTACCGGCGACGTTCGTCATCTTCAGACGGGGCCGCCCGGCGCTCCGACTCTTCGACCAGGGCGAGCGATTCCAGCCGGGCCAGCGCGGTGTAGAGCGTGCCGGTGCCGAGACGGAGCGAGCCGCCGGTGCGATCCGCAATGTCGCGGATGATCGCGTAGCCGTGCAGCTGCGCGTCGGTCAGCGACAACAGGATGTGGAACTGCTGCGGCGTGAGCGGGAGATAGCGTCGCGGGTCGTCCATAGATGCATCGTACCAGGATGCATCGAGCTTAGACGTAGTTGCCCGCCGGTTGGTTGGGCAGGCAGCGACGGCCCGCTAGCGTGTCGCTCCGCGCCGGAGCCACTTCGGCGCGCCGGCGACGACGCGCCATGTGTACAGAGCGGGCAGGAGAACGCTCGAGCGGACGCCGTATTTGGCGCGCATGTAGCTCGGCGCGGGGAACAGGTGTTCGGCGACCAGGCGCCACCGCGCCCGCCAGCTGGGCAGCGCCTGCAGGTCGTGGCGCAGCAGATCGGTCTGACTGGACCCTCGACGGGGCGCTGACGGAGCGTTGCGGCGAACGGGCTGCTGGTCGATCGCCGCCATCATCGTGTCGGCGGCTCGAGTGCCGTACCAATCCCGGGCCAGCGTCAGCCCTTCGCGGGCTATCCCGTCAAGACCGCGTGAGCCGGCCAGGTCCGCGAAGCGCTGCACCTCCTCGCCCGTCATCGCTTCGGCGAGCACATGGAGATCGTAGATCCAGAGGAGATCGCGCGATCCCGGATGATGCGCCGCGCGGTGCACGAGGGCCAGGATCAGCGCGTCGACGCGGCTCGCCGTGGCGGCGTGGACGCCAAGCGCGGGGATCGGGATGCGGCGATCCCACAACTCTTCGAATGAGACGCAGTCAGCGAAGGCCTGGCGGTTCGACACTTTCCAGTGGACGTCGAGCGCATGGAAGACGCCCGCGCGATCTTCCTTGACGTAGTGGCTCTGGTAAGAAACCAGCTGGCCGGATGTCTCCGGCTGTTGCGAATAGCCCATGAGGGCGAGCGTGCGGTCCAGCGCCGCGACGTCGTCGGCCGACATGAGGAGGTCAGTGTCCGCGCGGGCCCGCTGCTGCGGCGCCGGATAGTACAAGTGCGCCAGCGCCGCGCCTTTGAAGATCAATACGCGAATCGCCGAGGCGGCGAGAGCGTCGAGCACTCTGGTGAGCTCGGCCTGGCGGAGGCAGTCGATGACGGTCGATCGACGTTCGGACAGGTGGAAGGCATCGACGAACGGGCGAGGCCATCGGTCGAGCGAGCCGGCGGCACGGAGCGTCGAGCCCAGGAGCACGAGCACGCGATGATGCGAAGCGGCTGTGACGAGCGCGTCAGCGTCTGCGGACGTCGAAGGCGCGATCTCGGGCCTTCGAAGTCCCTGCGTGATGATTGCGGTTGCGTCCGCTGTCATGACAGTGCGCTCCGGATCTACGGCGTCGTGGGCTTGTCGAAGCCGACGCCTCCGTCTGTCTTCGAGGCGATCGCGTGAGGCCTGGTGATGGCCACGAGGCCGTGCCTTGCGAGCATGCCGACCAGCATGCGAACCGTCGCGGGATCGATAGGAGGGGCGAGCCGTTCAATCAGGCGGTCGATGGCAAGCGTTTCCCCACGATCGAGCTGCTGGATGATGCGGCTCACGCCGCGCGGAAACCGGTACTGTCGCAGGCCGTCGTGTACCTCCACGCATCCTTCGTCATCGCCGTTGACGACCATGCGAGGATGGCCCTTCAACGTCAACAGAAAGTCGTCTCCCGGCGGCAGGCCTTCCGGCGTGGCGCTCCACGGTAGATCGAAGGACGGGCGCGGTTTGAGATTGGAACCGGTTTCCAAAAAGTATTGTTCGACCAGATCGGAATCGAGCCCTTCCGACAGCGCGCGCCGCACTTCCTCGCTGTAGCGGCACCGTTCCTCGATGCTGCCGAGAAACGGGACGTCTCGGCCGGCGACGGCGCGGGCCCGAAGCCGCTCGACGAGCCAGAGAGCGATGTCGATGCCGCGGGGGTTCTTCACGCCCAGCGTGAGATGCAGCGCGGGCTCGTTCATCGGCAGGGCGACGTGGTAACACCCCCGCGGAATGTACAGGAGATCGCCAGGGTGAAGGACCTCGTCGAGGATCGCCCCAGCTGGCGGCACGGAGGCGCTGCTCAGGGTGCTGCGATCGATCGCATCGACCGAATCGCCATACAGGAGCCACCGTTTGCGCCCGTCCATGTGCAGGATGAAGATCTCCTGGTTGTCCCGGTGCAGATCGAGCCCGTGGAGGGACCGCCATCCGGCGTAAATGTTGATTTTGGTGCCTCCCCGAAAGAACGTCTCGAATGCGCGCGCCAGCCGCAAGAGCGGTTCGTGGACCTCGTCGATGGCATCGAAGGACAGGGTGGCACCGCGCCGCAGGTGCTCGGTGACGTCTCCCGCGCGTATGCGAGGCGTGAAGCCGTCGAGATCCGCGTACGAAGAGACCGTCAGATCGCGGCCCTGGCAGGCCAGGCGGAACCGGTATGTTTCCCGCCAATGGTGATTGAGAATCTCGTTGAGTGTGGCCCACGAAAGAAGGTGCGCGAACCTGTCGCTTGCGCCGCGGCAGTACAGATGTTGCTTGAGCCAGTAGTTCGTCAGAAACTCATCGACCGGCACCGGCGCGACGAGCGCAGCCAGAAATGAGTCGCCGCCTGGATCGGGCATTGTGTGCAGTGAGCGATTTCTCTCTGCTAAGACGTGAAATGCTTATTGGGGTGTCCGGAGCCGTCGTTCTGACCTCCCGAGAACTGCCCCTTCGTGATCTCGGCCAGGTCGCCGTAGAACTGCAGCCGCGGCCTCTTGTAAGGTTTTCGCTCCGACGGCCGGCTCGACGATTCCTCAGCCGCCGACGATGCCGTGGGTTTGATTGTCAAAGTGGTCCTCACTGCGCGCAGACGAAAGACGGTCCAGCCAGTAGTTCAATCCCAACGGACGCAGGAGGGCGCGCATTTCGACCTCGCTCGCCGGGACAGACGGCATCTTCTCGACGTTGACGTAGCTCGCGAGCGCGGGTGTCGGCACCAGGCGTGGAAACCCCGACCGCGCCACCCGTGTGAAATCGGGGCTGGCGGCGAGCGGGGTCTTTTTCCGCCTGATCACGTCCCGCGGCAGTACTCCTTGCATGGACCTCCGGATGAGCAGTTTGCGCCTGCACCACGGCATGGCGGGCACCGCGAGCATGTACCGGAGCAGTCGCAGATCGAAGAACGGGTGCCGGGTCTCGGAGTGACTCAGCGCACCAGTGATATCAAAGTAGTCAAAGAACGACTGCCATCGGGCGTCGCTGAACGCTGCGTATCCGCGAGGCCGGTACGGGTGCGAGGCTGCCCGGCGGCGACGGGCCTCCCAGCGGTCCCGGCACCTGTATCGTGCCGCCAGGCGATCGCTCAACCATGCGGGGAACTCTCCGTCCCGCTGCGCAGTCCGCCTTCCGGCAAACTGGCGGATCGACGTCCACAAGGGCACGCGCGGGTGCATCACCAGATCATATGACAGCGCGCGGACGAGCCGGCCGTACCGTCTTCCCGAGAGAAGATTCGACAGGTACGGATGCCACTCATACAGCAGCGCGTTGTCCGGTCCCTCTCCATAGAAGAACAGGCGAGTCCGGGTGGCTGCGTCCTTCGAGAACCGCAGGCCCGCCGCGAACGCGGCAGGATTTTCCACCGGTTCAGCCGTTCGAATCGACAGCTCGCCCGGATGTGTAATGGATGTCTCGCGGTCCCGCACGTCGAACCGAATCGGAATGTTCAAGTGCGCAGCGGCAAGTCCTGCGTAGTGCCGCTCGGAGTCCGGAATCAATTCGTCGTACACCGAGGTGAATGCCTGCAGCCGAAACCCCTGGCGCCGCTCGCGCAGCAGATCGCGGGCCACCGCCGCAAGCGTGGTCGAATCGATCCCGCCGCTCATGAGTACGCCGGCGCTGCCGGTTCGCAGCCGGTCGCGGGTCGCGCGTTGTACGAGCTCGGTGAAGCAACTGGTGTAGTCGTCGGCGCGCTTGAAGTGGATCGGTTCGTCGACCGGCAGGGTCCAGTAACGCCGGCAGTGTGAAGCAGCGATCGACCAGGTCATGCAATGGGCCGGCGCGAGCCGGCGGATGTCGCGGAAGGACGTGGTGTCGTGCTCCTGGTTGTCGCCGAACAGGAGAAAATCGGCGATGGCGAGATCGTTCAGATCGTTCGACACGCCGGGATGGAGGCGGACGCAATCGAGGGTGTTGCTGATGACGATCGTCTGCCCCACGCGTGCGTAGAACAGCGGCTTGACTCCCAGGTGATCGCGCGCGCAGAACAGCTGGCGCCGCGCTTCGTCCCACACGACGAACGCGAAGTCGCCGAGCAGGTGCGTGACGCATTCGTCCTTCCACGCCTCGAATGCGCGTGCGATCAGCTCGACATCGGTGGCGTCGGCCGCGCACGTCCTGGACTCACGGCCGGTGAGGCTGGCGATCAGGTCGTCCCGTGCGTCCACGCGGGCATCGGCGACGATCCATGTGCGGCCGTCGAGCGTGAACGGCTGACGCTCGAGCGCCGACTCGTCGGTGACCCTCAACAACGTGTGCCCCAGGCCGGCATCCCGCGTGACGTGCACGCGTCGTGCGTCGGGTCCACGGAACGCCAGATAGTCCGTCATCCGATCGAGCAGGCGCCGATCGAGCGGCGCGCCATCGAGATTGACGATCGCGACAAAGCCGCTCATGAATGGCGCGGCTCCAGCGCGTCAAGACACCATTCGTTGCCGCGATCGACGGAGCGCTGCGAATCACGCGCGTCGCGGACGCGCTTGCAGAGCGCGTCGCGGATCTCCGTCAGGCTGTCCAGCGACCTCGGGTACGTCAGCCTCGCAACCGGAAGCCGATCGCTGAGGCGTGCGGCGGCGTCGAATTGCCGCGCGAGCCGGTCCGCGGTCACGAGATGGCGATTGAATGTGCCCTTCACCAATTCGAAGAAGGCCTCGCGCCGCGAGAGTTCTTCGATGTGCACGCCGTTCACTGCAACGCCGCCGTCAGGGGAAGCCAGCGAGTAGACGGCGGCGAGCGCCACCGGTGCCGTCTCGTTCATGCCCGGGTCCAGGCCGAGAATCAGTTTCTCGGTGTCCGCATTCATCTCGACGGCATCGGCGATCTGCGGGAAGAAGCGGCCGGCAATTTCAGGAAACAGCTTGAGTCTTGGAGGACCGGGGTACGCGAGCAAACGGTCCGGCTCCTCGCGCAGGAGCAGCAGGTCGTCCGTCACGAGGCGATGCCCGGCGGCGAGAAAGCCCGCGGCGAGCGTCGACTTTCCTGCTCCACTGCTTCCCACGAAGGCCACCGCGCGATCGTCTACGGTCACCACGGTCGCGTGCAAAGGCTCCAGCCGCTGTTTCACCAGGGCGAACGAAAGCGCCTGTCCCAGCAGGTAGACCTGGAACGACTCGATCGACGCCGCATCGAACTTGCGCCATCGGATGCCGCGGCCGTTCGCCGCCACCAGGAACTCGCCGACGCCTTCCCACCGCACGTACGCCGAGCCGTCGGGCATCCAGCCGTACTGGTACCAGGACTCGGATGACATGTCGAACGCAGCCATCGCCCTGGCCGGCAGGAAGTCCGCCTCGCCCGCGCCGTGAAACTCCACCGTGCCCAGCCCGCCACCAGTACTTGCCGGCAGCGCCAGCGGCGCGTCGCTGAGCACGTCGATGCCGTACACGCTGTATCGGTAAGGAGGCTGAGTCATCCGGCGAACGTGTCCCACTCGACCAGCGGCGCGTATGTGTCCGCTGTCGCGCCAACCAGGATGCGATCGCCTCGGGTCAGCCAGGCGTGCGCTTCGAGCGCGCCAGCCCTCGTCCGCCTGACGCCGATTGTCAGCGTTCGACTCTCGGTTCCTTCGATCACCAGATCCGCGACGAGCGCGCGAACCAGGCAGCTGCTGACGCGGCCGAGGCGCCGGCCCGTCGCGTGGATTGCCCAGATCACCCGATGTTCCGGCCCGCATACCGCCCGCTGCACGATCGGACGGAGACGCGCGGCCTTCCGGCCGAGGACCGACGCCGGCATCACACGAACGGCCGCAGCCGCGACGACCTGCGCCGCGGCGACGCCTATGAGGAGCTTCCAGTCTGCGGTCGTGAGCGTGCGGCGCGGGGAGTTCGCGGCAGGCATGGCGCTCAACAGCTTTGGCTCACAGGCTGCGCATCACAGGGCGATCATTGCAGCGTGATGAGCCCTTCCCCTGAGAGCTCGTCGATGAAGGTGAGGAGATCCGTGTGCAGCGTGTCGGCGGGCGCATCGAACTCGTCCTGCATCGACTGCCACACCGATCGAAGCAGCGGCGTTTGCTGAACGAACTGCCAGATGCGCGAACCCACGGGATCGAGACCGTAGTACTTGCCGCTCTCGAGATTGAGGAGGACCGCCTCGCCATCCAGCTCGCGGAACATGACGTCTTTTCCCACGCGTACGCTTCGGTCGAGTGACGCGGTCATGCCCGCTGATTATGGCTGAACAGCAAGGGGTGTCAACACCGTCAATTCCGGTAGAATCCCGCGTCACCTCATGGACACCGCCATCGACATCGCCGTGATTCCGGTTGCCGGTCTCGGCACACGGCTCCTGCCGGCCACCAAGTCGCAGCCGAAGGAAATGCTTCCCGTCGGCCGCAAACCGGTCGTGCAGTACGTCGTCGAAGAGCTGACGCGTGTGGGCATCACGCGGGTGCTCTTCGTCACCGGACCGGGCAAGGCATCGATCGAGAACCACTTCGATCGCAACGCCGAACTCATCCAGACGCTGCGGGAAGGCGGGAAGGAGGAACTGCTCGCGGCGCTCGAGTTCGAGCGCTCGACCGCGCAGTACTTCTACACGCGGCAGCGGGAGCTGCTCGGCCTCGGCCACGCCGTCTCGTGCGCGCGTTCGTTTGTCGGCACGCAGCCGTTCGTGGTCGCGCTCGGCGACTCGATCATCGGCATGCACGCGGAGAGCGACGTCGTCCGGCGGATGACCCGCTGCTATCACGAACGCCAGGCCGCTGCGGTCATCGCCTTCGAGGAAGTGCCCCACGCGGAGGTGAGCAGCTACGGGATTGCCAAGCCAAGAGGGGACGGCGATGTGTTCGAGATCGAGGATCTCGTGGAGAAGCCGTCGCCACGCGAGGCGCCAAGCAACCTGGCGATTGCCGCGCGCTACGTGCTCTCGCCAGCCATTTTCGACGCCCTGGCGCACACCAGCCGCGGCAAGGGAGGCGAGATCCAGTTGACCGACGCCATCCGCGCCGTGATCCGCAACGGAGGGAAGGCGTACGGCATCCGCCTGCGTGACGACGAGCGGCGCTACGACATCGGCAATTTCGAAGCGTATTTCGAGGCGTTCGTGGCGTTTGCGCTTGCCGATCCGGCGCACGGCCCCGCGCTCAAGCGCTATCTGCAGAAAGCACTCGATGTACCTCTCGCGTAAACGCGCCTACGCGCGTGCAGGGCTGCTGGGCAACCCGTCCGACGGCTATCACGGCAAGACGATCTCGTTCAGCGTCCGCAACTACTGGGCCGAAGTCGCTCTCTACGAGTGGGACTCGGTCGAGATCGTCCTCGCGGCCGACGACCGAGCGAAGTTCGACTCCATCTTCGACCTGGCGCGCGATGTGCGGCTCCACGGTTACTACGGCGGCATCCGGCTGATCAAGGCGACGATTAAACGGTTCGTCGAGCATTGCGTCGCTCGAGGATTGACGCTGCACGATCGAAAGTTCTCGGTGCGCTACCAGACCACCATTCCTCGCCAGGTCGGCCTCGCGGGCTCGAGCGCGATCATCGTCGCGACGCTGCGCAGCCTGATGGAGTTCTACGACATCCACCTGCCGCTCGAGATTCAGCCGATGTTCGTGCTGCTCGTCGAGCAGGAAGAATTGGGCATCACCGTTGGACTGCAGGACCGGGTGATTCAGGTGTACGAGGGACTGGTGTACATGGACTTCGATCCAGCCCGTGAGCACATCGTCGACGGCTTGCGCTGCTATTGGTACGAGCCGCTGGATCCGGCATTGCTGCCGCCGTTGTATGTCGCCCATCACGAGACGCTCGGCGAGCCCACCGAGGTCTTTCACAACAACATCCGCGAGCGCTTCAACCGCGGCGATCAGGCCGTCGTCGGCGCGATGAAGACATTCGCGGAGATTGCGGCCAGCGGCAGGGAAGCGCTGCTGGCCGGGGATGCCGCGCGGCTTTCGTGTCTGATCGACAAGAACTTCGACACGCGACGCGGCATCTACCGGCTGCCGCCGTGGCAGATCGATATGGTTGAAACCGCACGACGCTGCGGCGCCTCCGCGAAGTTCGCCGGATCCGGCGGCGCCATTCTCGGAACCTACGCCGGCGAAGAAATGTTTGCCAGCGTGCGCGAGAGCCTGGCGTTGATAGGATCGCGTACTGTTAAACCTGAGATTTCAGAATTCAAATCTCAGATTTCAAACCGCAATTTGTAAACTCTCAGTTGTCAATTGTGAATTGAATGACCAAACTCTCCAGGCGTGAGCTCGGACGGCTGGCGGCGGCGATGACGGCGACGCGAATGGCTCACCTGGGCGCTCAGACGCGGCAACCTGCGGGATACATCGGCCCGCTGACTGGTGTCACGAGCGGCGTCGACGATCGCCGGTTCG
>DASSGK010000104.1:0-9029 GCA_035693505.1 Vicinamibacterales bacterium | reverse complement strand
CGTTCGAGCTCCATCCGCGCGAGACGCAGCGATTCGAGCGCGTGAACTTTTTCCGGATCGCGGACAATCTTCCCTTTGTTCAGGCGCGTGCGCTCGCGCTCCAACTCTTCCATGCGCTCCTGTATGCGGCCCTCCGCGTCGATCAGACCTTCACCTGCGTCACCCATGAATCCCCCAGTCCCGAGAATGAATACTCCCACATTATAAGATGAGGATGTGGGCGCCCGGCCGACGATTGATCCGCTCGCACCATTTCATTCTGCAACCCGCCGCTGGTTCTCGGACGCGTTCGAAGCACCCACGCGCCCGCAGACGCTCGGCTGGCCCGCGATCGCGCGCGGCGACTCCACGCTGATCCTCGCGCCGACCGGCAGCGGCAAGACGCTGACGGCGTTTCTCTGGTGCCTCGATCGTCTGATGTTCACGCCGCCGCCGCCCAAAGCCGGCCGCTGCCGCGTGCTGTACGTCTCGCCGCTCAAGGCGCTCGCAGTCGACGTCGAACGCAACCTGCGCGCGCCGCTGGCGGGTATCGCGCAGGTCGCCGACGGCCTGAACGAGACCTACGTCGCGCCGGCGATCGCGATCCGCACGGGCGACACGCCGCAGTCCGAGCGCGCGCGGTTTCAGCGGGAGCCCGCCGACATCCTGATCACCACGCCCGAATCGCTGTATCTGCTCCTCACGTCCAATGCTCGTGAGGCGCTGCGCTCCGTCGACACGATCATCGTCGATGAGATCCACGCGCTGGTTCCGACCAAACGCGGCGCTCACCTCGCGCTTTCGCTCGAACGGCTCGAGGCGAACTGCGCGCGTCCGCCGCAGCGCATCGGTCTCTCCGCCACGCAGCGCCCGCTCGACGAGGTGGCCAGATTCCTGGGAGGGACGGAGGATCCCGGCCGAAGCCCGAAATCCCGATCGGCGGTCCGCGCGCAGCGGCCGGCGATCCAGCAGGCGGACAGCGCGATCGAGCACGAGTTCTCGGTCAACCGCACGGTCCGCTACCGGCCCGTCACCATCGTCGACGCGGGACAACGGAAAGCGCTGAAGCTGACCATCGATGTGCCGGTCGAGGACATGGCGAAGGTGGCGAAGCCCGACACCATTCCAAGCGGCCCGGCCCACCTCCGCCAGGGCTACGGCGGGCAGGCTGCGAGCGATTCGCGGCCCTCCATCTGGTCGGCGATTCACCCGCGGCTGCTCGAGATCATCCGCGCGCATCGATCGACGCTCATCTTCGTCAACAGCCGCCGCCTCGCCGAGCGGCTCGCCGGCGCGCTCAACGAGCTCGCGGGCGAAACGCTGGTGCGATCGCATCACGGGTCGATCGCCCGCCCGCAGCGCGTGGAGGTGGAGGATCTGCTCAAGGCCGGCGCCTTGCGTGCGCTGGTCGCGACCTCGTCGCTCGAGCTCGGCATCGACATGGGGGCGATCGACATGGTGGTGCAGATCGAAGCGCCTCCCTCGGTCGCCAGCGGCCTGCAGCGGATCGGCCGCGGCGGCCACCAGGCGAACGCCGTCAGCGAGGGCGTGATCTTTCCGAAATTCCGCGGCGACCTCGTCGCCTGCGCCGCGGTGGCCAAAGCCATGCACGAAGGTGCGGTCGAAGCCACGCGCTACCCGAGGAACCCGCTCGACATCGTCGCGCAGCAGGTCGTCGCGATGGCCTCGATGGACGACTGGGACGTCGAGGAGCTGTTCGCGGCGATCCGCGGTGCGGCACCGTTCGCCGAGTTGAGCCGGTCGGTGTTCGACGGCGTGCTCGACATGCTGTCGGGCCGGTATCCCTCGGACGAATTCGCGGAACTCCGTCCGCGCATCACATGGGATCGCGTCGCCGGGACGGTCAGCGCGCGCGAAGGCGCCAAGCGGGTGGCGATTTCCAACGGCGGCACGATTCCCGATCGCGGTCTCTTCGGCGTGTTCCTGATCGGCGCCGCTCCTGGCTCCGCGCGCGTCGGCGAGCTCGACGAGGAGATGGTGTTCGAAAGCCGCGCGGGCGAGACCTTCGTGCTTGGCGCCTCGTCCTGGCGCATCGAAGACATCACGCACGATCGCGTGCTCGTGTCGCCCGCCCCCGGCGAGCCTGGCAAGATGCCGTTCTGGAAAGGAGACCGCGCGGGAAGGCCGCTGGAGCTCGGCCTCGCCATCGGCCGCCTGATGCACGACGTGTTGAAGCTGCCGGCGGCCGCGGCCGTGGACCGGCTGACTCGGGAACACGATCTGGACGCGCGCGCCGCCGACAATCTGCTCGAGTACCTCCGCGATCAGCTCGCGGCAGCGCGAGCGGTCCCGGACGCCAGGACCATCGTCATCGAGCGCGTGCGCGACGAGCTCGGCGACTGGCGCGTCTGCGTGCTGTCTCCACGCGGCGGCCGCATTCACGCGCCGTGGGCGATGGCCGTCGCGGCGAAAGTGCGCGAGGAGACCGGCGCGGACGTCGAAACACTGTGGGGAGACGATGGCTTCGTCGTGAGATTTCCGGACGTCGACCAGCCGCCGGACCCCGCTCTCATGTTGCCCGACCCGGACGATGTGCAGGCACTCGTCATCCGGCAGCTGGGGTCGACGGCACTCTTCGCCTCGAAATTCCGCGAGAACGCCGCTCGATCGCTGCTGCTCCCCAAGCGGCGGCCCGGGCAGCGTGCGCCGCTCTGGCAGCAGCGCAAACGTGCCGCGGATCTGCTTGCGGTCGCATCGCGCTACGGATCGTTTCCGGTCCTTCTCGAAACCTATCGCGAGTGCCTGCGCGACTTCTTCGACATGCCCGCGCTCATCTCCACGCTCGGCGACATCAGGAGCCGCAAGCTCCGGGTCGCGACCGTCGATTCCGAGACGCCGTCGCCATTCGCCTCGTCGCTGCTCTTCAGCTACGTCGCGAGCTTCATCTACGACGGCGACGCCCCGCTCGCCGAGCGCCGCGCGCAGGCGCTGGCGGTGGATCAATCACAGCTGCGCGAACTGCTGGGCGACGCCGAACTGCGCGAGCTGCTCGACGCCGAGTCGATGGATGCGATCGAACGGCAGCTCCAACGGATCGATCCGAACTACCGGGTCAAGAGCGCGGACGCCGTGCACGACATGCTGCTGTCGATCGGCGATCTGTCGGACGCCGAAGTGCGTGAACGCTCGGTGACCGCCGACGTCGCCGCGAGCGTCGGAGCGCTCGTCGAGGCTCGCCGCGTGCTGCCGATCCGTATCGGTGGCGAGCCCCGTTTCATCGCGGTCGAAGATGCCGCGCGCTTCCGTGACGCGCTCGGCGTGCCGCTGCCGCCCGGTCTTCCCGAGTCGCTGCTCGAGCCGGCGCGCGACCCCATGGGCGATCTGGCGCTGCGGTACGCACGCACGCATGCACCGTTCGCGGCGGCCGACTTCGCGATGCGATTTGCCCTCGGCACAGCCGCTGCCGAGGCAGTGCTGATGCGTCTCTCGCAGGAAGGCCGTCTCGTCGAAGGCGAGTTCCGTCCGGGCGGCACACACCGCGAGTGGACCGACGCCGGAGTGCTCCGCATGCTGCGGCGACGATCGCTCGCCAAGCTGCGCCACGAAGTCGAGCCGGTCGACCAGGCGGTTCTCGGACGGTTTGCCACCACCTGGCAGGGGATCGTTCGTCGTCGTCACGGCGCCGACGCGCTGCTGGACGCCATCGAGCAGTTGCAGGGCGCTCCGCTGGCCGCATCGATCCTCGAGTCCGAAATCCTGCCGGCGCGCGTCGACAATTACGATCCGGCGGACCTCGATGCGGTGACCGCGGCGGGCGAAGTGGTGTGGGTCGGCGTCGAACCGCTCGGAGAGCGCGACGGCAGAGTGGCGCTCTACCTCGCGGATCATCTCACCCAGCTCCTGCCGCCGAAAATCGACACCGGCGCGGCGCACTCCGAGCTCTCCGATCGCGAAACCGCGATTTGCGACGTGCTTCGCGAACAGGGCGCGTCGTTTTTCGGACCGCTGCACGACGCGGTCGGCGGAGGCTACCCCGCCGAAACCGTCGAAGGATTGTGGAACCTGGTGTGGCGCGGCCTCATCACCAACGATACGTTTCATGCGCTCCGCGCCTTCACGCGCGCTCACGCGCCGCGCCGGCGCGTCAAGGGCCGGCAGCCGGTGGTCACGGCATTCCGATCGCGCCGGCTGGCGCCGCCGTCCGCGGAAGGACGATGGACGCTGCTGCCGACGGCGGAGATCAAGACGCGCACGACGAGTGCTGGTGCGGTGCGAGCGGGTCACGCGGGCGTCGCGAAAGCGAAACCCGGTGACGCAACACGATGGGCGGCCGCGGTTTCACAGCAGCTGCTCGCACGGCATGGCGTCGTCACACGTGAAGCGGTCGCGGCCGATGCTGTCGTCGGCGGCTTCGGCATCGTGTATCCGGTCCTCAAAGGCATGGAGGAACATGGACGCGTCCGGCGCGGCTACTTCGTGGCGGGGCTCGGTGCCACGCAGTTCGCGATGCCCGGCGCGCTCGACCTCCTGCGGTCGCTGCGCGACGCACCCGACGATCCCGAAGTCGTCGTCCTTGCGGCCACCGATCCGGCGAACCCGTACGGCGCCGCCCTGAAATGGCCCGCGAAGCCGCAGGAGCCGGAGGGACCTCCACCTGACACGGCTCGTGGTCCGACACGCACCGTCGGCGCGACGGTGATCCTCGTCAACGGCGCGCTCGCCGCCTACCTGCCGCGCGGCGATCGGCAGCTCGTCACCTTCCTGCCGGAAGCCGAACCGGATCGATCCCGAACCGGCCGCGCCATCGCTCGCGTGCTGATCGATCGCGCGCGCTACGGCGATCCTCCGCGTGGAATGTTGATCGAAGAAATCGACGGCGCGCCGCCGCCGGGTCACCCACTGACTGCGTTGTTGACTGAAGCCGGCTTCATTGGCGGTGCGATGGGATTGCAGGCCACGTTTCCGCGGGCCAGATAAAGGGCAGGACAGGCAGGACGGGCAGGATAGGCAGGACGGGCAGGACGGGCAGGACGGGCAGGACGGGCAGGAGGGGCGGGAGGGGCAGGACGGGCGGGACGGGTAGGAAAGGCGGGAACCCTGGTGCTTGGCGGCATGACCTCCCCCGTCCTGCCGCCACGCTTCCGGCGTTCCTGCCCTTCCTGCCCGTCCCGCGCCGCGTCGTTGCTAGTGCGTCGCCTTCATCGTCACGTGGACATCAGAAGCAATCAGCGATTGGCCCCTGGTGTGATACGAGACGCTGACATGATCGCCGCTCGCTACCAGATCCTTGAACAGCGCCTTTCCGCCAGTCGCTGCGGTGGCGGTGCTGGCGCCTTTCGCGAACACCCTGGTCGCGGGATCGATCTTGAACGTCTGCTCGAAGGTTGAGCCGCCGCCGCCCTTGCCGCTGACCGTGATCCAGTCGGCGCCCGTCGCTTTCACAATCCCTTCCGACATCATCGAAGCGTCGGCAGCCGCAGTCGCGCCTGGGACTGTCCGGACTGCTTTGATCGCGGTGGCGTGAAGACTGCCAGCGGTCCCGGTGTAGGTCACCGTGACCGGCTGTCCCGTCTTGATAAGCTCCTCGAGATGCGGACCCGGTTTACCGGATGCGGCGGCCTGTGCCGACTTGGTGGATCCTCCCCTGACTTCCACCAGCGTCTTGCTGTCCACGGAGAATTTCATGTCCTGGTCGCCCACCTTGACCGTCAGTGAGGTGGCGCCCAACGAAGTGACCGTGCCGCTCGCGACCTGCCGGTCGCCGTTAGCAAACGCCGGAGCCGTTGATCCGAGAACCGAGAGGGCCGAGATTGAGAGGACGACGAGGATGGATCTCATGTCTGCCTCCTTAACTACGCCTGGCCTCCGATGTTTGCTAATACGAATACTTGATTTTGAATGTTCCAAACTATCTACAGATGCCTGAAGGGGACACGATCTTTCGAGCCGCCAGAACGCTTAACACGTTCATGGCCGGCCATCTGGTGACGCGATTCGAGTCCGTGTTCCCGGCGCTGAATCGCATCGCCGACGACCGCCCGATCGTTGGACGGACGATCGAGTCCGTTTCCGCCAGGGGAAAGCACCTCCTCATGACCTTCTCAGGGGATTTGGTGCTTCGCACGCACATGCGGATGAACGGCAGCTGGCACATCTATCCGGCAGGCGCTCCATGGAAGCGGCCCGCGCGAGACATGCGGGTGTTGGTGTGCACGGCGGATGCGTGCGCGGTCGGCTTCAACGTTCCCGTCGCGGAACTGCTGACGGCTCGGGAACTCGAACGCCACCAGACGCTCAAGTCGCTGGGGCCGGACCTGCTCGCGGGCTCGTTCGATCGCGACGAAGCCCTTCGCCGCATGCGGCAGCAATTGGGCATTCCCATTGCGGAGGTACTGCTCAATCAGCGCGTGGTGGCGGGCATCGGGAACGTGTTCAAGTCAGAGGTCTTGTTCCTCGCGGGAGTTCATCCCTTCTCGCCGGTCAACACGCTGAACGACGCCGATCTGGAGAGAATTCTGGACACCGCGCTGGAGCAGCTGGCCGCGAATGTGATGAATCGGTCCCAGACGCTGAGTCTTTCAAGCGGCCGCCGGACCACGCGCAGCCTCGATCCGGCTGAAAACCTGTGGGTTTACAGTCGAGCCAGCAGGCCGTGCCGCCGCTGCGGCACGCGGATTCTCTCGAAAAAGACCGGGCTGGACGCACGGCCGACCTACTGGTGCCCGGTCTGTCAACCGGTCGCTGCGCGATTTGAGTGAAGCCGAGCCTACCGGTCCACGCTCGAGTGTCCGAAAAGAGTGGCTACGATGGGCTGGCTGTTTCTCGGCATCGTGTACTCCAGTGCCTACGGGGTCACTGGCTGGCTGCTGCGGGATCAGCCCGAGGCGCTCGGCTGGTTCCGGGCGACGGCTCTGCTCGTTCCACCGCTGATCGGCGCCGGTGTCATCGTCGCCAGACGGCAGACGTGGCGCGGCTGCCAGTGGCTCTTCTGGGCCACCATCGCGCTTGGCCTGGCGATGTCGGCGCTCGGCCTGACGGGATGGGCCGCCGAAGAGCTGATGCTCGGTCACGGCACCTGGCTCGCGTGGCCCGCCGTCTTCGCACTCTTCGGGAGCGTCGCTCCGCTGTTCGCGCTGCTGGCGCAGCCGCATCGAGGCGCGCGCGAACCGCTCGCTGCAACGACTGCCGTCGACATTGCCGGCCTCGCCGTGGTCACCGGCTTTCTCTACTCCTTCTTCATCACGGCACAGCAATCGACTTCGCTGCTCATCGTCTCGGAACTGCAGCAGGGACTCGTCGTTTGCGGGATGGCGGCCGCTCAATTCGCCGCGCGCAAGACCGATTGGCGCGATACCTATCGTCGTCTGACGCTTGGCGCGATTGTCAGCTTCGTCACGCTCTCCATCAGCAACGCGGGAGCCGGTCAGGGCGCCTATCGCACGGCGTTCGTCTACGACTTCACGTGGATTCTGCCGTTCGCCTTCTTCCCGTGGGCTGCCACGCAGGCTCCGGCCTCGAAGGAAAGTGACGTCGCCGACGACGAGGAGGACGAACTCTCGAGACCGCGGCCGTGGGTCATCTTCACCGCGGTTGCCCTGTTGCCGTTCCTCGACTACGGACTGCGGCGGGTCGCGCCGGACGAGGCGTTCAGCCAATTCCGCGATCTGTCGACCGCCATCACGATCATCTCGGTGCTGCCGCTCCTCGTCGCGCGCATCGCCGCCGAGCGCGCCGAACTCCAGCAGGCCGGTGCAACGATGCGGCTGATGGCGCAGGTGATCGAGCAGGCCAAGGATCTCATCCTTGTAATGACCACGGACGGCCGCTGCCGCCACGCGAACGACGCCTTCTGCCGCGCGATGAACTACTCGCGCGAAGAGCTCTTGACCAAGCGTCCGCGCGATCTGATGGCCAACGACACGATCTCGGCGGAAGACATCCAGTCGGCCGTGCGCGGCGGCGGCACGTGGCGCGGCACGGTGACTCGGACCCGCTCCGACGGATCCAGTTTTCCAGTCTCCGCGACGGTCGTCGCCCTGAAGGACGACAGCGGCAAAGTGACGCACCTCGTGTCCGTCGAGCGCGACATCTCCGAAGAGCGCCGTCTGCGCGAACAGTTGATTCACAGCGAGCGCCTGTCCGCCGTCGGCCAGCTCGTCGCCGGCGTCGCGCACGAGCTGAACAATCCGCTGCAGGGCGTGATGGGAAATCTCGAGCTGATGATCGGCGTCGAGGATCGGCCGCAGACGCGCCGCGACCTCGAGCAGGTCCAGGTCGCCGGTCAGCGCGCGGCAAAAATCGTCCGCAACCTCCTCTCGTTCGCCCGCAAGTCAGCGCTCGATCGATCGGTCGAGGATCTCAACGAAATCGTCCGAGCGGCGCTCGCATGGCGCGCCAACGATCTGCGGGCCAACGACATCGTGCTCGACGAACAGTACGCCCAGGAGCTGCCACTGGTCATCGTGAATCGTGAAGAGATCCAGCAGGTGATCCTCAACCTGATTCTCAACGCGGAGCACGCCAGCCGCACGTTGCCCAGGGGCGCCGTCGTGCACGTGCGCACCGGCGCGTCCGGCAGCAGCGTGTTCGTCGAAATCGCCGACGAGGGCGCCGGCGTTCCGCGCGACACGGCCGCACGAATCTTCGAGCCGTTCTTCACGACGAAGTTCGTCGGCGAAGGCACGGGGCTCGGCCTGTCGGTGAGCCTGGGAATCGCCGAGGCGCACGGCGGGGGGCTGGCGCTCCTTCCAAGCGAGCGCGGCGCCCGTTTCGCGCTCACGCTGCCTCTGGCATCGATGCCGTCCGCGACCGTGGGCGGCGAGAACGAGTCGCTCGAGAAAGAACCCGCCATCACCCAAGCGGGTTGACCGCACGGCTGAAGCCGTGCGCCACTTCCGAACACCTTTTGTTGTCGCGCGACGGCTTCGGTCGGGCGCTCCGAACATCTCTTGTTTGTAGCGCGAAGGCTTCAGCCGAGCGCTTCCGAACATCTCCTTTTTGTAGCGCGAAGGCTTCAGCTGAGCGCCTCCGAACATCTCCTTTTTGTAGCGCGAAGGCTTCAGCCGAGCGCTTCCGAACATCTCCTTTTT
>DASSGK010000103.1:0-10601 GCA_035693505.1 Vicinamibacterales bacterium | reverse complement strand
GTCGCGCCGAGGACTGAGAGCGCGCCGTTGATCCCCCAGGCCCATGCCAGCATCTGAGGCGAGCGAGCGCTCAGCATCCGCAACCCGGTCGGCATCGGTATCCCCAAGGCGATCCCGATTGGGACCAGCATCACGACCGCGACGAGCATTCTCGCGGGCCGGGAGTAGGGAATCGCCCAGTTGACGATCGGTGGAGTCACGACGATGAAGGTGACGGCGATCAGGGCGACGATGGCCAGGCCGGTCGCGCCGCTGCGGCGCAGCGACTGCTGATCCAGACGGCGGCTCCAGGCGGCTCCCAACCCCGTGCCGAGGAGGAGCGAAAAGAGCGTGACGGTCAGCGAGTAGACCGGGTGTCCGAGCAGCAGCACGAAATTCTGAAGCACCGACACTTCGATGAGCATGAAGCCGGCTCCCAGCGCACCGAAGTACACGAGCCACGCCAGCCAGCCGCGCGGACGGGCCTGCCCACGGCCGGCGACGACAAGCGGACCGATGACGAACAACACCACGAGCGCGGCCGAGATCCCCAGCAGGGTCATCAACGCGCTCAGACCGTTGCCAAACAACATCGTCTGTCCGAACGCGACGTCGAACTGATCTCTGATCTTCGTCGTGTGAAAAAAGAACGGTCTGTCGTCGGTGGTCGGCCGAATGTCGGCCGCATAGTTAGAGTAGAACGCTTCGCGGTCCGGCGCTGTGATCAGCCGAGCATAGTCGTCGGCTGCGGCGCCCGCGACGAGCACATCCTGTGCCGGGGTGGTGGACAGCGGTTGATCGGAAGACGGGCCCGGCCGCAGCTCCAGGGCCGGCGCGTACAGCACGTCGAAATCGAGCCGATCGGCGATCTCTCGCAGACGAGCGGTCTCTGCCGCCGTGAACGGCTGTCGCTTCAGCAGAAATGTCGCGACATTTTCGTGGCGGACGACCGCCAGACGGTCAGCTGCGGACCATCCACGCCGCGCGCAGGCTTCCTGTGCCAGCGAAATCAACCGCAGCCCGTCGGCCACCCACCGCGTGATGGTCAACACGCCATCGTCGGACAGATGATCGAGGTAGTCATTGAACGCGTCGACGGTGTACAGCGTGTTTTCGGTCAGCGTGTACGCCCCAGCGGCCGTCGCGGCCCACGTATCGACCAGCGACGCCTGGATGACGTCGTACTTCGCCGGCGCCCTGCGCACGAAACTTCGTCCATCGTCGACGGCGATATGCACACGCGGGTTGGTGTAGATGCCGCCTGAAAAATCCAGGAACCGATCGCGCATGACGTCGTTGGCGATGATCGGGTTGATCTCGACGCCGTCGACGCGAGAGGCGCCGAACACCAGCGCCGACGCGAGATCTCTTCCGCCGCCGGGACCGATCACGAGCGCGGTGAAGCCGGCAGGCTTCGAGTCGGCGTTGCCTTTGAGCTGATACGCGAAAGCCGTGAGCTCATACCGGAGATACTGCGCATTCGAGAGGGCAGGATCGAGATGGAGAATCGGCGTCGACGCCGCTGAATCGATATCCATGAACCGCGTCTCCGGCAGCGGCCCGTGGTAGTTGAAGCTGAGCGACCAGTCGCCGTGAGTACGCTCGTACACGCCGATCCGCGAGAACGAGTTCCACTTGCTGAAGAGAATGCGATCGCCCTTGTGTCCCTTGGTGTCGACGACGTCGAAACCCGCGCGTCCCGACAGCTGCCCGGCCAGCGGTGCGAGCAGGACAACGGACCCGAAGACCGCCACGAGACCGCGGCGCGCAGACGAGGCAAAGAGAATGGCCGCCGCGACGGACAGCGCGGCGGCGGCCAGAACGACACCCGGCGCTCCCAGACGATCGAGAAGCGGGATCAGGATCAGGCAGCCGCCCGCCGCGCCGATCAGATCGGCCGCATAGACGGCATTCACCTTCGCGGACAGGCGCGAGATCGCGATCGTGACCACGAGCCCGCCGGCAAAGAAAGGCAGCGCGGCGAGCGCATAGATCGTCAACATCAGCCGCAGGTTCTGCGGGGAGAAGTTCATGCCGACACGCAGCCGCACCAGCCAGAACAACGCGACGATGGTGCAGACCGCGTAGATCAGGGACTGCACCGCCATCAGGTCGTCGGTTGCATACCGTGCGAGGCGCCGGCTCATCACGTACGCGAACACACCGCTCGCGCTGACGCCGAACAGGGCGATCGAGATCGCGAGGAACGCGAAGTGGTAATACATCACGACCGAGAAGATCCGCGTGAGCGCCAGCTCTGTCATCAGCAGCGTGGCGGAGACGAGCGCGACACCGGCGAGGTGCCGTCGTGATGGAGAGGTCATGCGAAAGTGTACCATTCAGCGTGAGCACCAGACCGCCGCGCTCCGTATCGTTGTGGCTGCGCGACGGGTTTATAGCCGCCACCATCTGCTGGGCCGGGTTGATCGTCGCGGTGCCATTTCTTGCGAGCCGCGCGCACGCCTCGACGCCCGCAAGCCTGCTCATCGTTGGCGTCTATGGCATCGGCAGCCTCGTCTGCCATCAGTTACCGGCGCGTTCGTACCATCTCTGGACCGTTCAATTGCCCGTCTGCGCGCGCTGCACCGGGATCTATTTCGGCGCGGTGTTCGGAACATTGGGGTGGATCTGCGTCGCGCGGTCCACGGACCTCCTTCGATTTGGATCGCTGCGTCACGCGAGGGTTTTGCTCGGGATAGCGGCAGCGCCGACAGTGCTCTCGCTCGTTTACGAGTGGTCGACGGGCGACATGCCGTCGAATGTCATACGCGCAGCCGCTGGCATTCCCATCGGTTTCGTCGTGGCGTGGCTGGTCGTGGCTGCCGCGGATAATCAGGTAAACTAACGACCGTGCGCGCTACCGCTGCCGAAGAGACGCAATCCGGGACGCTCGTGTTGCTCTGTCTGGCGTCCTGGATCATCCCTGGCGCCGGCCACCTGTGGCTCGGGCGGCGCGCGAAGGGGCTCATTTTTCTCGTCGCCCTGCCGCTCATGTTTGCCATCGGCGTCGCGATCCGCGGGCGCCTGTTTCCGTTCGAGCTGAGCGATCCGCTTGTCGGCCTCGCAGCCCTTGCGGACCTTGGAATCGGCGCGGTGTATTTCATCGCCAGCTCCCTTGGTTATGGCGGAGGAGACGTTCGGGCCGTGACGTACGAGTACGGCAATGCGTTCCTGATTGTCGCCGGCCTCCTCAACATGCTCGTCGTGATCGACGCGTACGACGTGGCCCTGGGGAGGAAGTAGTGCAAAGCCACCTGCTCTTGATGGCGATCTTCGCCTTCTTCGTCTCGCTGGTGTTCGCGGTGATCGCCAAGGACGAACCACGCGATCAACTGCGTTTCGGATCGCTGATGTTCGGCGGCTTTCTCGCGTCGGCGGTGGTGCTTGGCTGGCTGATGTACCCCTTCCCACTCTGATGACCTTTGACAACCTGCTGGTCGAGCGCGACGAGGCGACGGCGATCGTCACGATCAACCGTCCGAAGGTCCTCAACGCGCTGAATACGCAAACGCTGGACGAACTGCGCCGCGCGATCCTCGACATCAAACAGGACGAGCACGTCCGCGTCGTGATCGTCACCGGGGCGGGCGACAAATCGTTCGTGGCCGGCGCGGACATCAACGAGCTGGCGGTTCAGACGCCGACGAGCGGCCGGGAGCATGCCCGTTCCGGACAGCATGTGTTCGATCTCGTGGAGAACCTGGGCAAACCGGTCATTGCGGCGATCAATGGTTACGCGCTCGGCGGCGGCTGCGAGCTCGCGATGGCCTGCACGCTCCGTCTTGCGGCCGACACCGCCAAGCTGGGTCAGCCGGAGATTTCGCTGGGCCTCATACCCGGCTACGCCGGCACGCAACGTCTGCGCCGCCTCGTGGGAGCCGGGAAGGCGATGGAGATGATCCTCACCGGCGCGCCGATCACCGCCGACGAGGCCAGGCGCATCGGCCTCGTGAATCGCGTCGTGCCGGCGGCAGACCTGATGGCTGAAGCCGGAAACCTGGCGGCTCAGCTCGCGAAGAATGCGCCGATCGCGATGCGCTACATCATCGACGCGGTGAACAGGGGCGCCGACATGCCGTTTGCCGAGGCGTGCCAGTACGAAGCCGGGTTGTTCGGCCTCGTCGCCTCGACCGAAGACATGCGCGAAGGCACGACGGCCTTTCTCACGAAGCGAAAGCCGACGTTCAGGGGACGATAGAAGTTTCGATGCACACGATCCAGGGTTCAGGGCGCGCCGCGGGCTTTCGATTCGCGGTAGTGGTGTCGAAGTACAACGACTTCATCACCGATCGCCTGCAGGCCGGCGCGCTTTCTGCGCTGGCCGCCGCGGGCGTCGCACCAAGCGACATCACGCTGATTCGGGTGCCCGGGGCGTTCGAGATTCCGCTCGCCGCCCTGCATGCCGCCGAGAGCGGCCGGTTCGATGCGATCGTGTGCCTCGGCTGCCTGATTCGCGGGGAGACGGCCCACTTCGAGTACATCTCCTCAGCTGTGTCGCATGGCCTGACAGAAGGTGCCGCCGCGACAGGCGTGCCGATGTCCTTCGGCGTGCTCACGACCAACTCGATCGAGGAGGCGCTGGCGCGAGCGGCGGAGGGCAGCGGGAACAAAGGACACGAAGCGGCGGTCGCGGCGATCGAGATGGCGGAGGTCGTCGCGCAATTGACGCGGCAGGCGACGCCGAGGAACTGAGCGCGTGGCACGGTCGCGGAAGGACCCACGCCATCGGGCCCGCGAGGCGGCCCTGCAGATTCTCTATCAATGGGACATCGGCAAGCGCGACATCGACCGGTCGTCGGCGACCTTCTTCGATCTCCAGTGGCCCAATGTCGATCCGCCGGCCGATGACCTCCGCGAATTCGCCACGGCGCTGGCTCGTGACACCACCGAGCGGCTCGGCGAGATCGATCCCCTGATTGCCGACACGGCTGAACGCTGGCGGCCCGAACGCATGGCCATCCTCGATCGTCTGATCATGCGGATGGCCGTCTGCGAGATGCTCCGTGACACTTCGACGCCGCGGCCCGTCGTCATCAACGAGGCGCTCGAGCTGGCGCGGACGTTCACCACCGAGGAGTCGGTGAAGTTCATTAACGGTATGCTGGATGCGATCAGGAAAAAACTCGAATCTCTATGAGCTCCCACGACGAACAGGTCCAGCAGCGGCAGGCGAATCTCGCTGAGCTCTCCAGGCTCGGCGTCGAGATATATCCGCGAACATTCGTTCGCCAGCACACAATTTCGACCCTGGTCGACAGCTACGGTCATCGCACGCATGACGAGCTCGAGGCCGATCATGTGACAACGGTCACCGCCGGACGAATCCTCGCCATCCGCGCGTTCGGCAAGGCGAATTTCCTGGTGCTGTCCGACGGCCACGCGAAGATTCAGGCCTACGTCCGTCAGGACGCGCTTCCTGAGCTGGACTTCAAGATCTACAAGCTGCTCGATTTCGGAGACTGGGTCGGCGTCGAAGGCCGGCTGTTCCGCACCAAGACGAACGAGCTGACGATCTGGGCGTCGCGGCTGCACTTCCTGTCGAAGTGCCTGGTGCCGCTGCCGGAAAAGTGGCATGGGCTTACCGATGTCGAGATCCGGTACCGCCAGCGCTATCTCGATCTCATCGTCAACCCCGATTCCAGGCGCGTGTTCGAAACGCGAAGCCGGATCGTCGCCGCGATCCGCGAGTTCATGACCGCTCGAGGCTACCTCGAGGTCGAGACGCCGATGATGCAGCCGATCGCCGGAGGCGCGATTGCCCGGCCGTTCGCGACGCATCACAACGCGCTCGACATGCCGCTCTATCTGCGGATTGCCCCGGAGCTTTACCTGAAGCGGCTCACCGTCGGCGGACTCGAGCGCGTGTTCGAGATCAATCGCAACTTCCGGAACGAGGGGATCTCCACGCAGCACAACCCCGAGTTCACGATGATGGAGTTCTACGAGGCGTACGCCGACTACCAGGCGCTGATGCTCATG
Organism: Vicinamibacterales bacterium; assembly: GCA_035693505.1. Taxonomy (GTDB): domain Bacteria; phylum Acidobacteriota; class Vicinamibacteria; order Vicinamibacterales; family CAVVIG01; genus CAVQFC01. Next base: position 4,643 of record DASSGK010000103.1, on the reverse strand, counting down.
ACCGAGGAGATGATCTCGAAGGTCGCCGCGCAGGTACTCGGCACCGAGCAGATCACCTTCGGCGAACATCAGATTTCGCTGAAGGCGCCTTTTGTCCGGCTGTCGCTGCGCGAGGCGGCCCGGGAGGCGGCGGCTCGCAAGCTCGGGCGCGACGTGACCGATGCAGACCTGCGAGATCGGGATCGGGTGGCAGCGCTCGCTCGCGACCTCGGCCTGGAAGTCGATCCCGGGCACGGTGCTGGAAAGATCACGACTGAGATATTCGAGCGGCTCTGTGAGGACCGGCTGATTCAGCCGACGTTCGTCTACGACTTCCCGACGGAGGTTTCGCCGCTGTCAAAGCAGAAGCCCGATGATCCCGACACGGTGGAGCGGTTCGAGCTGTACATCGGCGGCTTCGAGGTGGCGAATGCTTTCAGCGAGCTCAACGATCCGGTCGAGCAGCGCAGGCGGTTCGAAGGCCAGCTCGCCAACCGCGCGAGCGGCGACCTCGAAGCCCACGCCATGGACGAAGACTATATTCGCGCGCTCGAGTACGGCCTTCCGCCGACCGGCGGCGAAGGCGTGGGGATCGATCGCCTCGTCATGCTGTTGACCAACAGTCCGTCGATCCGCGACGTGATTCTGTTTCCGTTGATGAGAGCGAAGGAATAGTCACGACAGCACGAAAACCAGCAATGGATCTGCCCTTCGAACTCCACGTCGCCCTCCGGTACTTGCTGGCGAAGCGCAAGCAGGCGTTCATCTCCGTCATCTCGTTCATCTCCACCCTCGGCGTCACCGTCGGCGTGATGGCGCTGGTCATTGCGCTGGCGCTGATGACCGGGCTTCAGCAGGAGCTCCGGGATCGGATTGTCGGCTCCAACCCCCACATCTACGTCTGGGACACGAAGGGCATCGACGATTACCACGCGGAAGCCGAGAAGCTGCGGACCGTGCCGCACGTGCTCGGCGCGGCGCCCGCGATTCTCGGTCAGGGCCTGCTCGCGGCCAGCGAGACGCAGCCGGTTCAGATCAAAGGCATCGACCCAACGCTCGAGCAGCAGGTGACGAACCTGAAGGGCTCGGTGACCAGCGGCAGCCTCGAGGCGCTCAATACTCCCGAAGGGGAAACCCCGGGGATTCTCCTGGGCAAGGATCTCGCCGCAAAGCTCGGCGTCACGACCGGAGATTCCGTGTCGTTGACGATGGGCGCGACGCTGACGCCGGCGGGATTGTTACCGAGGACCCGCAGGGTCAAGGTCGTCGGGCTCTTCAGTCTGGGCCTCTTCGAGTTCGACTCGACATATGGGTTTCTATCGCTCGACGTTGCCAGGCGATTGCTCGGCAAGGACAAGGTCGATTTGATCCAGCTGCGCGTGGACGACATCTTTGCCGCGCCGCGCATCGCGCAATCGATTCCCGAGCAGCTCGGGCCAGAGTACGTGACGCAGGACTGGGCCGACATGAACAAGTCGCTCTTTTCGGCGCTGGGTCTCGAAAAGATCGCGATCTCGCTGACCATCGGCCTCATCGTCATGGTCGCCGCGCTGAACATCGTGGCGTCGCTCATCCTGCTCGTGATGGAGAAGCACCGCGACATCGCGATTCTGAAGACGATGGGCGCCAGCGCCAGGAGCGTGACGACGATCTTCATGATGCAGGGGTTGATCATCGGACTGGTCGGCACAGTCGTCGGCGCCACGGGCGGCTACGTGCTGTCGACCGTGATGACACGCTACAAGCTCATTCGGGTGCCGGCCGACGTGTACCAGATGTCGTTCATGCCTTTCCGCGTTCTGCCGCTCGATTTCCTGCTCGTCGTCACCGGTGCGATTCTCGTGTGCTTCTTCGCGACCATCTACCCGTCGCGGCAGGCCGCGAAACTCGATCCAGTACAGGCGCTGCGTTATGAGTGAGCCACGAAGGCACGAAAGCCCGAAACAGCTGATACGATGCCGTTTCTAGAAGCACGCGGCGTCGTCAAGAGCTACCCGGTCGGCGGCCGCTCGCTGACCGTGCTTCGCGATCTGGATCTGACCGTGGAAGCCGGCGAGATGGTGGCGATTGTCGGCGCGTCCGGTGTCGGGAAAAGCACGCTCCTGCACGTGCTCGGCGGTCTCGATCGGGTCGACAGCGGCGGCATCACGATCGACGGCGCCGAGCTGACCGCCATGCGCGACGCCGACGTGGTCGCCTTCCGAAACCGGCATGTCGGCTTCGTTTTCCAGTTTCATCACCTGCTGCCGGAGTTCAGCGCCCTCGAGAACGCGGAGATGCCGATGCGCATCGCGAGGACGCCCATGGGCGAGGCGCGTTCACGCGCCGGCGCGCTCCTGCAACGCGTCGGCCTCGGCGAGCGGCTGGATCACCGGCCCGGCATGCTGTCCGGGGGCGAGCAGCAGCGCGTCGCGGTCGCGCGGGCGCTCGTGATGCAGCCGGCAGTCCTCCTGGCCGACGAGCCGACCGGCGATCTCGACGAACAGACCGCGGATTCGCTCCATGCTCTCCTGCGGGAGATGCATCTGGCATACGGCCTAACTTCAGTCATCGCCACGCACAACCCACGACTGGCGGCGGCCTGCGATCGCACGCTTCGGCTGGAGGGTGGTCAGCTGACCACGAATGGTTCGGGACCGGTCCGTTAATCCAAGCGTCTGAATGGCAGGTGGAGAAACCTAATTCCACCAGATAGTTATGAAAGAACGGCGTTGGTCGATCACCGGCTATGCCGTATAATGTGGTGAGCGTTTCAAAGACCCCAACACCATTGTTTTCACGTAGGTACCCCGGATGTTCGAACGGTATACCGAACGGGCCCGACGAGTTCTTTTCTTCGCCCGCTACGAAGCCAGTCAGCTGGGCAGCATTTCGATTGAAACCGAGCATCTCCTGCTCGGGTTGATTCGCGAGGGCAAGGGCCTGACGAGCCGGATTTTCGCGCGCTCGCATCTGTCTCTCGAAAACATCCGCAAGGAGATCGAGGGCCGCACGGTATTCCGGGAGAAGGTGTCGACCTCGGTCGAGATCCCGTTCAGCGCCGAAACGAAGCGGGTTCTGCAGTTTGCGGCGGAAGAAGCCGATCGCCTGCTGCACAACTACATCGGCACCGAGCACCTCCTGCTCGGCATTCTTCGCGAAGAGCGATCCGTCGCCGCGTCCATCCTGATGGAAAAAGGGATGCGCCTGAACACGGTGCGCGAGGATATCGTTCAGCTGCTCAACGAAAAAACGACGCTGACCCGCGTGAAGGAAACGCCGCTGCTCGCCGAGTTCAGCCGCGATCTCACCGAGTCCGCGATGAAGAACCAGCTCGATCCGCTCGTGGGCCGCGAGCACGAGCTCGAGCGCGTGCAGCAGGTGCTGTGCCGCCGCACGAAGAACAACGCCGTCCTCATCGGCGAGCCAGGTGTGGGCAAGACCGCGATCGTGGAAGGGCTCGCGCAGAAGATCGTCTACGGGGACGTCCCGCACTTCCTTGCCGACAAGCGGATTCTCGCCCTCGACATCTCGCTCATCGTCGCCGGCACCAAGTACCGCGGTCAGTTCGAAGAGCGCCTCAAGGCGATCATGAAAGAGCTGACGGACAACCCGAACATCATCGTGTTCATCGACGAGCTGCACACGCTGGTTGGTGCCGGATCCGCCGAGGGCTCGCTCGATGCGGCGAACATTCTCAAGCCCGCGCTGTCGCGCGGCGAGATCCGCTGCATCGGCGCAACGACTCCCGCCGAGTACCGGAAGTACATCGAGAAGGACCGTTCGCTGGAGCGCCGCTTCCAGGCGATCAAGGTCGACCCGCCGGGCGAGCGCGAGACGATCGAGATCCTGCTCGGCGTGAAGGATCGCTACGAGACCTTCCACCACGTGGAGTACACGCGCGAAGCCATCGAGGCGGCCGTGTACCAGTCGAACCGCTACATCACCGACCGCTTCCTGCCCGACAAGGCGATCGACCTGGTCGACGAGGCCGGCGCGCGCGCCAAGCTGCGCGAGGCGGGCTACAGCGAGGAGTTCGGCGAGATCAACAAGAGCATCCGCGTCGCCGTCGAGCAGATGGAAAGCGCCGTCAGCCAGAAGGACTTCGAGAAGGCGCAGTTCTATCGCGAGCAGGAAGTCACGGCGCGCGAGAACCTGCAGTTCGTCCGCGAGAAGTTCGACGTCAAGTCGTCCGCCCGCAAGGTCATCGTCGGCAAGGCCGAGATCGACGATGTGGTGTCGAAGTGGACCGGCGTGCCGATGGCGTCGATCAACCAGGACGAGAGCGACAAGCTGCTGCGCATGGAAGGCGAGCTGCACCGCCGCGTCATCAGCCAGGAAAAAGCGATCTCGGCGATTTCGCGCGCCATCCGCCGATCGCGCGCCGGGCTGAAGAATCCCGCGCGTCCGGTCGGCAGCTTCGTGTTCCTCGGCCCCACCGGCGTCGGCAAGACCGAGCTCGCTCGCGCGCTGGCCAACTTCCTGTTCGGCAGCGACCACGCGCTCATCCGGTTCGACATGTCCGAGTACATGGAAAAGCACTCGGTGTCCAAGCTGATTGGATCACCGCCTGGATATGTGGGCCACGAAGAAGGCGGCCAGCTGACCGAGAAGGTGAAGCGCAACCCGTACTCCATCGTGCTGCTCGACGAAGTGGAGAAGGCGCATCCGGACATCTTTAACAT
>DASSGK010000102.1:0-15582 GCA_035693505.1 Vicinamibacterales bacterium | reverse complement strand
ACCCCGTGCTGGAACGGAAATGACGAACTCGTGGATCGCGCCGCTGAACAGAAATCCAGCGAGAGTGCCCCAACGCGGTCCAAACCACGACGCGCACGGGCGGAAGAGAAACCGGTGGGTCAGATCTCTGAACGCGACGTTCCACCGCCTGCCCCAGAATTCGCCAAGGCTCGTTGACGCCAACGGCCTGTTCATCAGAGGACGCGCCTGGATACCGACGCTTCGCCACGCACACGAGAGCAGGTGGAATGTCCCGAAATGCAGCATGAACACGATCCCGATCATTCCGATCCATCCCACCCCGTACGCGTGTTGAGGAGGAATCATTCGAGCCACTCCGAAGAGAAGGGCGACACCGACCATGAGCTTCGCCATCGCCGCGATCCATTCCGCGGAGTGACAGTGCGAACCACTGGAGATCGGCTTTTGTTCGAGGAAAGTCGCGGCGTCCATTCCCGGCCAGGCGAGCAGGTACGCCAATCGCTTCCAAACCGGCACATTCCGAACAGGTGTCCGCTGCCACGTCAGCCACTTGCAGCCGATGTAGATGGCAAGCGCCATCGTCCACATCTGGGCCCAACGCGGCCATTCGACGGAAGCGAGCTGATCGCTGTTCATGGCTGTGCACCGAATTCCTGCATCGCGCGTTTCATCACCGAGGCCGAGTCGTGGCGAAAGCGTGCTTGCAGCCGGCGTACGATCGGTTGGCCGATGCGCGCCAGCACCGCCTGGGACCTGGACGTCGCGCGGATCCTGTACGTCACGTCATCGTTCTCCGGATCAAGGCGCACCTCGAAGAGCTCTTCGCCAGACTCGGCATGGTTCGTCAAGGTTCCGTATGCGAAACCGAATCGACCGTCGCCGCCAACGGTGTACAGGACGCGGCAGCCGTTCAACGACCAGAATCCAAGGTGCCGGATGAGAACCGCGACGACGGTTCCGACTTCGACGGGCGCGTGACGCGGAACGACTTCAACCCACCCTATGTCGAACTGCTTCCACGCCGTCAGCGCTGTTCTGGCACGCTGGAAATCCGTTCTGCCGTGCCCAATCGTGACCGTTGCTTCATCGAGATCGCGGCAGGGCGTTTCGCCGTTCACGATGCCGATCGGGCCGTACGAAATCGGCAGCTCCTGCGAGTCACGCACGAAGCGATCGATTGTCTCTCGCGATGGACGTTGGGCGAAGAACATCAGCGCGTCAGACCGAAACGGGACTGCCGAACAGCGATTCACGGATCAATTCGTCGACGGCGATCACGAACCGTCGAACGGGCGGCACGCGCAGCGTCAGCGACGCGGACGGCAGCAGCTGCTGCGTCAGCGAGACGAGAGCCGCCGTTGCACGTTGCTTCGAGCTCTTGTCCAGCAGCCACCACAAAAGGACGGCGAGGTGCACCAGGTAGAGAAGGCGCCCGAGTGCTTCGGCGAGCGGCTGTTTCGGTGCATCCGTCGCGCCGAGCACGGCTTCTTCGAATGCCGGCTGAACGCGCTGACGTGAAAAGGCGGTCCGCTCCGAAAACACGCCGTCCTCGGGATCGCCGACGAGCACCGGCGCGAGCGCTCGCAGTGCCACGCGGTGCGGCTCGAGGACGCGAAGGCTCGTTGTGAGCGCGAAGATGAAGCGGTCGCGCCAGCGTCCCGATGGCATGTTCGCGGCCTGCCGCGCGAAGTCGGCCGACAGCTCGTCGTAGAAGGCGAGGATGATCGCCTGTTTGCTCGGGAAGTAGCGATACAGCAGGCCGACGCTGACATGCGCCTCTTTGGCAATCTCACGGAGGGTTGTCGCCTCGTATCCGCGGCGGGTGATCAATCCCATCGCCGTGGCGTACAAGCGGTCTTTCGTTTCGGCGCCCTGGGCCGTCTGTCCCTGCGGACGCCCACGTCTCCGTGGCTTGACATTTTTAGTGAACATGTTCATTAATATTAGAACATGGTTTATCCGGAAGCGCAATCGCGATCCGCGTCGGCCGGCGCACACCTCGTTCTGTACGACGGCGTCTGCGGTCTCTGCAGCCGCCTTCTGCAGTTCGTCCTTGGCCACGACCCTCTTCAGGTGTTCGATTTTGCGTCACTCCAGAGCGCCGTCGGCCAATCGATCGTGGAGCGCAGCGGCGGGAGTCCCAGCGAACTGACCTCGTTCTACGTGGTCGCCTGGTACCGGACCTCGTCGCCGCGTGTCTTGACCAGGAGCGACGCGGCGTTGTTTGTCGCCGGTGCCCTCGGCTGGCCGTGGAACGCGGCGCGGCTGATTCGGTTCCTGCCGCGGCGGATGCGTGACGGGGCGTACGATGTCGTGGCGCGGAATCGATATCGCGTGTTCGGACGCAACGAGCGATGCCTGGTCCCGCGTCCCGAGTTCCGCCGCCGGTTCATCGACGATGACGATTGCGGCCTCGGGATGTGAAACGTTCTCCACGACTGGGAATCGGCGGAGGACATGCTCGTGACAGGCAGGTGATTATGAAGATTGTGATTCCAGGCGGCTCGGGACAAGTCGGAACGATCCTGGCGCGTGCCTTCCACGGCGGGGTGTTCGACACCCTGGTCAGCAATTGAAGCAAGAGGCAAGTGTGCGCGAGGGTGTGAGGTGATCAGCGCTTGCGCGCGGCCTCTTGCTCCTCGGCGCGAGCCGCACCCAGGATGTTCCTGAGGCCGTAATTTCCTTCGTGGCACGCGAACTCGAAAATCCGATCGGTTGTGCGTGTCATCGCAAACGCGCCCGTCCATGGATGGGTGAACGCCGTCGGATCGTCGATCGTGAACTCGTACCGCAGCCTGTCCGGTCCATCGAGCGTGAAGCGCTCGACAACGCGCAGGCGATCGTCGGATCCGCGGAAGCTGACGGCCTCCGCGAAGTTCGTCGTTTCGACGATGAGCGTGGCGTTGTCCCAGTGTCCGCGCGACGAGCCCAGCCAGAACCGCATCGCCGCCGGCGGCACGGGACGCCCGTCGAGCGCCACGATCCGCGCATCGTGAATCATCTCGCTGAGCACGACCACGGCGCCCGGGGTCTGCACGATCTGCATGTTGTTGTTGTAGGGACCCGGCAGCAGCGGCGGCCCCGCGCCGAACACGAGGCACCGCTCCTGTAGAGGACGATCCTCGGGATTGTCTGAAGGGCTGTTTTGAATCCGCGCCCGCCGCGCGGCCACTCTCGCGCGCGCGGCCGGCGTCAGCGCCGGCACGCGGCCGTCGGGCGGATCGATGATGAGCGACGTCCGCCGGTCAACTCCGACGTGCTTCCCGTAGTCGAGCCACTCTGGGGCGTGGACGGCGAGGACGTCGCCGCGGTGCTCGTCGGTGCTGCGCTCGAATGTGGCCGCTTCTTCGGCCGTGAAGAACTCTTTGCCTTCGAACTCCTTCAGACGTTCGAGCGGCGTGGCCGAGCCGAAGTACCAGAAGCCCTGGAGATCGGGATGTCCGTCGGCTGTGCGTGGTGGAGACGAGTCCCGCTGCGCCGCGAGCGCGGCGGTGAACGCGAGCGCGACGAGGGCAGAACCCAGGACGCGAGCCTTCATGTTCGGGTCAATACTTGGGCGATCGCAGCTGGTTGTCAACAACGAATCGACGCTACGAGGGCTGTCGCGGACCGCCGATCTACGCCTGGTCGAACATCACCGCACCCCCCGCGCGTGCGTTCACGCAGGGTTTGACCCTTCGATGAACTCTGTCGCGATGAATGGCGTCGGGGAGGCCTGATCGATTTCGAGATCGTGATGATGTTGGGATGCGTAATTTGCTAGGATGGCCGCGAAAAGCCCCTATGAGCTCCGACCGCGGTGCCGGGCAACGCGTCATGGACCTCGTCGACAAAGCGCGTGCGCCGTCCGCTACCGGCGTCCTCGAAGGACGAACCATCGGTCCGTATCAGGTTGGTCCTCGCGTCGGCGCTGGCGGGATGGGCGAAGTCTACAAGGCGTTCGATACGCGTCTTGACCGAACCGTCGCGATCAAGGTGTTGCCGCCACATCTCGCAGCGGATCCTTCCGGTCGCGAGCGGTTCGAACGCGAGGCTCGCGCTGTCGCCGCGTTGAACCATCCGCATATTTCGACGCTGTACGACGTCGGCACGCAAGGCGGCATCGATTTCCTGGTGATGGAGTTTCTCGAAGGCGAAACGCTGTCGGCGCGGCTGACGAGAGGCGCGGTGCCGGTCAACAAGGCGCTCGAGTACGCCGCGCAAATCGCGTCGGCGTTGGACAAAGCGCATCGCGCCGGCATCGTCCACCGCGATCTCAAGCCGGGCAACGTCATGCTGACGCCTGGCGGCGCCAAGCTCCTCGACTTTGGACTCGCCAAGCCTCACGCCAAGGTGGCGCGAGCAGACGAGGCGACGTCGCGTGATTTGACACGGCCCGGTGCTGTGCTGGGCACGGCTCAGTACATGGCGCCGGAGCAGATCGAAGGGAAGGAGGCCGACGCGCGCAGCGATCTGTTTTCCTTCGGCGCCATGCTGCACGAGACGCTGACGGGAAAGAAGGCGTTCGACGGGCCGGGCACTGCGATGCTCGCCGTGTCGATCCTGACTGCCCACCCACCGCGCGTCAGCGAGCTGGACCCAAACCTCCCTGGCTTCCTCAACTATGTGGTCGGACGGTGCCTCGCGAAAGATCCGGACGAGCGCTGGCAGACAGCGCGCGATCTGCTCGCCGAGTTGGAGCGCTGTCGCTCCGACCTCGGTTTCCCGGCGCGAACGAACCGTTCAGACGCGGCACACATTGGCCGTGACGCCGCCCACCATGCGCGCACGAACAGACTCATCGCCATTGCCGGCCTGGGAGCAGCGGCCGTTGCGCTCGTGGGCGCGGCGTACCTCGCACTCGCCCGACCCGTTCAGCGAGGCGACGTTGCCTGGTTATCCGTACTGCCGCCGGCGGGCGGTTTCAATCTCTCTCCAGATCCGGCCGTCTCCCCCAATGGCCAGTTCGTCGTTTACAAGGCCGAGGACACGTCGCACCGCGCGCAGCTCTGGGTGAAGTCGCTGCGCTCTTCCGACGCGCATGCGATTCCGGGAACCGACGGGACCGATTACGTCGCGGGAGCGTTCTGGTCGCCCGACAGCCGAACCGTGGGATTCTTCGCGAACGGGAAGTTGAAGCGCGTCGACCTGGACGGGACATCGCTGCGGGTTCTCGCATCAGCGCCCGAGCCGCGCGGCGGTACATGGAGCCCGAGCGGCGCCATCATCTTCAACAGCGACACGCAGAACCTGATGCGCGTACCGGCGGCGGGCGGCGACCCGTCGCGCATCGCGGAACCCTCGTCAGGCGGCGTCCGGCTCTTCCCGCATGCTCTCCCGGACGGGAATCATTATCTGTTCACCTCCCGCAATGCCGGCGGCCAGGGCATGGGCGTGTACATCGGCTCGCTGATTTCGCCGGAGATCACCCGCATTTCCGATGCATGGTCCCCGGCGGTGTACGCGAACGGGCGCCTGCTCGTCGTCCGTCAGCGCGGTCTCTTCGCGCAGCCGCTGAACACAACCACATGGAAGCTCGCCGGCGAACCGACGCAGATCGCGGACGGCGTGGGTGTTGGTTGTTGTACGCCACTCAGTTTTCCGTTTTCCGCGACCGCGGACATCGTGACGTACTGGAGTGGATCAGTGAATGGCTTGTCGCAGCTCGTGTGGTTGGACCGCTCGGGCAATCGACTGGGAGTGGCCGGCGAACCCGGCGCCAACACCGCCTTCACCATCACCGCCGACGCGAGACGAGCCGCGATTGAGCGCGCCGACACCGCGACGGCAACAGTCGACATCTGGATCGTCGATGTACAGCGTGGCGGCGGGGCCACGAGACTGACGGCAGACGGCCGATTCTCGCAGCCGGTGCTGACGCCGTCCGGGGATCGGCTGGCGCTGATGGAACGTGGACGCGGGATCGTCTCCATGCCGATCGGAGGCGGGCCGACTGAAGTGATGGTTGAGGGTCCGACATCCAAATGGCCGACCGGCTGGTCGCGGGACGGCCGCATCCTGGCGTTCCTCGATTCAACACCGACCGGGTATCGAATCTGGACGGCGACCAATCGCCGCGAAAGCCCGCCTTCGCTCTATCGTGAGGCCCCCTTCATCCTTGGCGGCGCCGAGGTCGCTCCGAACGGCCGATGGCTGGCGTACACCTCCAACGAGAGCGGCCGGAACGAGGTCTATGTCGATTCGTTTCCAATACCATCTGAGAGAATTCGCGTTTCGGTCGACGGTGGCACCATGCCTAAATGGCGAAGCAACGGCACGGAGCTCTACTACCTTGCGCCCGATCGCAAGCTGATGATGTCGGGCGTGTCGGCCGGTGAAGCCGGACCCGTCTTTGCGCCTGCTGTTGCCCTGTTCGAGGGGCCGCGCGTCTCGCCCGACGGGAGTCGAACGCAGTTTGCCCCGGCTCCAGATGGCTCCAGGTTTCTCTTCAACGCGCGCATCGAGGATCCGACCCCTGTCGGGCTGACGGTGATCGTCAACTGGCCGGCTCTCCTCAAGAGGTGATCCAGCTTCAGCGGGCCGCCGACGCTTCCTCACTTCGAACCGACGCCGGTCACCTTGGACAGAAGATCGAAGAACTCCCGCTTCCGCGGCGAGCTGATCGTCCAGTTGACCGGCACGCTCTGGTACCCATCCTCGAATCGCTCGCCAGCCATCCGGTAATCGAAGTACCCCCAGCCCGCATAGGCTCGCAGCGCGGCCAGCATGTTGTTCTGCGGCTTGTTGAAATCGAAATGATCGTCCTCGTTGAAGAGGATCGGCTGCCCGCGATAGCCCGGGAGCTTTCTTGTTGCTTCGACCATCTCCGTGATGCGCGACGGATCCCGCACGCCGTTGCCGTGGAGCAGTACGAAGTCCATCACATTCACCAGCGAGTCCGGCGGCACGCTTCCGCCGTTCAGGCTGGTGCTGACGAGGAGCCGGCCCGCCGGCGATTCGACCTTGCCCTTCGATCGTTCCTTCAACCGATCGATCAGCCGCGTCGCTCCGCCGCCGGGTTTGACCGCGTCGTACCTGAATCCAGCGTTGTCGGCTTCATTGGCCACTTCGACGAGCACATGCGTGTATCCCTTGGCGACGAGCCAGTCCGTCGCGGCGTCGGCCGCACGCACAACGGACGCCTCGTCGTCCATCTTTCGCTCCTGCGCCTGATAGAAGAAGCCGACGATCGCGACCATGCCCAGTTCGTCCGCGCGATCGAGAATGCGCGCGAGGCGCGATATGTAGTCCGCCCGCAGCGCACCGTTGCTCTCGAACGCCGAACTCAACCACGGCTGCGTTCGGCTGTATCCCTCCGGGCTACCGCCTTGGAGATTGATGGTGAAGGCCAGCAGACCTTTCGCTTTCCAGAGCGGCATGGCGTCGATGAACTCACGCATGTTCCGCTCGGGATCCCAGGGACCGTCGGGGTAGTTCCATCGGCTGCGCGTCTCGGCGTTCCGATCGTCGAAGATGCCCTGAACCATGCGCGAGTTGAGCAGCAGCCCCTGGATCCGCATCCCGTCGTACGAGCGCCCTTCGTACGTCGGACGTCCGTTGACAAGGAACTCCCGTCCCTGGATGCTGACGACGGTCGTCCTTGCCGCGCGTGTCTGAGCCGAGACGAGCGCCAATCCCGCGACGACGACGAGGCAGAGATTTCTCGCCCGGCTTTCGAACAGACCAGTCATATTCAATGACGTTGATGATAGGCGTCCTTTGACAAAAGTCATCTGCTTCAACTAACGAATTGCCGATTTGATGAAGCTGACTCGCTCCACCAGAGTTCCTGCCTCGACTGAGACCAGTTCGAAGCCGAAGTCACGGTAGGTCTGTTCGTGGATCTTCTCGAAACGCAGCGTGTCCTCAAAGCTGATTCGCCGCGCTTCGGTTGGCGTGACGAAGCCGAGATTGCGAATGAAGAAGACTCGCGATTGGTAGATTGATCCTCTTCTGACGCGCTCCAGTTCGCTCGCAATTAAAGTTGAAAGCGGGTAGCCGAGATAGAACGCCAGCGCTGCGGTACACACCACGCAGCGGTCGTGAAACTGCACCTCGTCCGGCTGGTCAGACGCTCGAATCTGACGGTCCCTCTGCAGTCTCGCGATGTCATCGATGAACGAGGGCTGCGCCCAGGGTTGAGCGGTTCCCAGGGCGTGCGCTGCGGCAATGACGTCTGTCGCCGCCTCTTCGACAACGCTGAACCCATCGAGCTCCAACTGACGGATGATCCCCGTCTTCCCTGCACCCGGCGCGCCGGTGATGACGAACCTTCTCACTGCAGCTCGTTCTTCACGATCTTGCCGCCCTTCATCACGAACTTCACACGCTGGAGCTCAGTGATGTCCGCGATCGGGTCGCCGGATACAGCCACGAGGTCCGCGTACTTGCCCTTTTCAACTGATCCGATCTGATCGCGCCACCCCATCGCTTCAGCGTTGACGATCGTTCCGGACTGGATGGCCCGCGCCGGGCTCATGCCCCGGCGCACCAACGACTCGAACTCGAGTGCCTGCGTTCCGTGCACGAACGTCGATCCGTCGACGCCGCTGCCCACCATGATCTTGAGGCCCGGCGTCGCGATCGCCATCGACACCGCCTTTTCGATGATGGGGATGATCCTGAACCGGCCGCCGGTGTTCTTGCGGTCGTTGTCGTCCATGTACGGCTCTGTGTAGCGGACGAGCGTCGGATCGAAATAGAGACGCTTGGCGACCATCATGTTGGCCTGTTCCTGGGTCAGGCCCCAGGCGTGCTCGATCGTGTCGCAGCCCGCAACGATGGCGTTTCGCTGGCCTTCACCGCCGTAAACGTGGCACCCGGTCTTCTTACCGAGGCGATGGGCTTCGTCGATCATGGCCTGGAGCACCGGCAGCGGATAGGTGACGACATATTGCGGCTCACCAGTGGCAGCGAACGAATAATTGCCCGCCGGATAGAGTTTGATCCAGTCCGCGCCGTGTCCAATCTGGTCCTGCACGGCGGCACGTCCTTCGTCTGCCGATCGGATGACCGTGCTGGCCAGCGGGTCCGCTGGAGCCGTGGCCGGTGACGCGCCCCAGACGATGCCGAGCGTCGAGACCTGGAAGCGTGGGCCGTCGATCCGCCCTTCATTAATTGCGTCCCTGATCGCGACGTCGCCGTAACCGTTTCCGTGCGACGTCATGTCGCGCGCGGCTGTGACCCCCGCCCGCAGGTCGGCCTGCAGGTTCTGAATCGCGATGAGCATGGCGGCCTCGGTCGTCGTCTTCGGGCCGCGGGTGTTGAACATATGTGTGTGTGCGTCAACCAGTCCCGGGAGAACGGTCGCGCGGCTGAGATCGACAACCTGCGCACCCGCGGGAATGGTGACGAGTGCCTCAGGACCGACCGCCGAGATCCGATCGCCCTGCAGGAGGACTACCTGCCTGGTCAGCAGTTCACCGGTCAGGCTGTCGAACAATCGGCCCGCGCGGACGGCGGCTACGCGTGGCGCCGGCGGGCATTGATAGAAGCCACCGTCAGAGCCGGCGCACGGCGCCTGACCCGCGCCTCGCCACGGCGCTTGCAAGGGCTGTACGCCCTGCGCCCCGAGTGTGGCCGCCACGAGTGCTCCAAACGCTGCGGTCAGCGATGATAGACCTCGCATCACGGTCCTCCCTCGGCGATTCGAAAGTGCGGGTGGAATTCTCCGGGCTCGTGGGCATGATCACGCGAGCGAAGAACGGCAGACCGGCTGGCCGCGTCATCTGGTCGGCTTTCCGGCCGTAGGCGATCGGTTGACGCATGAGCGCGGCAGCAGTACGCCGTCATTGCGCTGAGACCGGAGCGGCGCGCGAGTTGAGCGTCACCTCGCGCGTGAGCGTGTCACGCGGCTACCGCCTGCGCCTGTATTCGTCGCTCTTCCGCAGCTCGTTTTCGACATCCTGCTGCGACCAGCCGGACATCACCTTCTCGACGAACGTCTTGCTCGCCGGATCCGGCTCGCGCTTGAGCACCGACAGATACGCGCGGCGGACGACCTCCTGCGCCTTCTCGACCGTCATCCCGCCCTTCTGCGCGAACTCTGGACTGCTTTTCAGGGACTGGCGGACCTTGTCGTCGTTCCATCCGTCGCGCAGCATGTGATTGCGATAGATCTCCATCCCCTGCGGATCCGGTTCGCGGTTCAGCACTTCACGGTACGCCTGGCGAATGATGCGGTCCACGTCCGCGCCCGGAGACGCCATGGCGCCGGCCATCGTGCGCCTGGGTGCGCCGACGCGCAACGACGAGATCTTGTCATCCCAGCCGTCGGCCGCCAGATCGCGGACTTCGCCGGCGTAGCGCGTCGAGTTGCCGTTGAAGCGCGCGTCGGAAAAAACCGTCACCTCCACGCCGCCGAGCACGCGGATCGACGAGATTTTGTCGTTCGTGTCCTCGGACAGCACCGCCACTTCGCCGCCACTGGCGACGCAGAAGTAGTCGCCCTTGAAGTCGGCATCCTCGTAGAAGCAGGCGCCGGACCCGGGAATCTGATCGCGGCCCCAGCGCTGTGCGGACAGGGTGACGGATGCGGCGACCGCCGCGATGCAGGCGAACAGCGATATGCGACGCATCTGCGTGCTCCTTGCTCCGGGCCATGCGTTTGACCCGAAGCCGGAGCCTACCCGCGACCGGCGCTGTGCGTCCACTGGCTATTCGTGCAGTAGCCACGCGAGGCTGCGGAACCGCGCCGCCTCGCTACGCCCGATCGTGTCGGGGCACGGTGAGGCTGATCAATCGCGAAACGACCAGCGCTATGTACATCACGCCGGCGAACGACTCCAGCATGACGAGCGAGCGCGCCGTTCCCGTCACCGGCAGGACGTCGCTCAACCCGACGCTCGAGAGCACGGAGACGCTGAGAAAGAGCAACTCCATCCACGTGCGCGGCCCCGCCGGATCGATCGGCGCGCTGAAGCTTCCCGGCAGTATCGCGTCACACGCGGCGTAGGCATGAGCGAATGCCCACGCCAGCAGGGTGAATGTGGCGCCCGCCGCGAAGAGCTCATCGGTCGTGGCGACCCAGTCCTGCAACATGTAGGCGATCAGACTACCAGTGGCATAGAAGTAGAAGACCGACTCTAGCAACGCGATCACGACAGGCAACGCCGGATGCGGCGCCAGGGCATCGATGACGGACAGCGCGAGGACCGCCACGGCAAGCATGAGCGCCAGCCAGGTCAGCCACGGTGAGCGCCGTACGACCCGCAGGGCGACGCCCAGGATGAGGAGTCCAAACGCGCCGAACAGGGCGCGTCCGCGCGGCGAACTCTCCATCCACGGGTACAGCAGGATGCCGAGCAACTGGACCAGGAGTAGTCCCGCGGACGGGGTCCGTCGAAGGTAGCCGAGAGCCGACACGCGTCAGGCCCGGGATGTGCGGCGCGCGGTCAGGATCATGCCCGGATTGTGCAGCCGGCGAGACGACGTGTCCAGCGAAGCAGGGACTCGCTATTCCTGCCGCAGGGTGTTCATCGGATCGACGCGGGCGGCTCGACTCGCAGGGACCCACGCGGCGATCAGGCAAGCGATGACGATCACCAGCACGCTCGAGAGGTATGCGACCGGGTCGGTGACGTGGACGATCTGAGAAATGATCCCGCCGACTTCGGTTGCAAGGAGGAACGTCGCCAACGACGCGGCGAGCCCGGCACCGGCCAGTAGCCCGAAAAGGACTGGCCGGGTGGTTTGCGCCAACATCAGCTGTGTCACTTTCTGAGACGAAGCGCCCAGGGCGATCCGCACGCCGATCTCCCTGGTGCGTTGTTCGACCAGGTACGACAGCACGCTGAAGAGTCCCGAAACGGTCAGCAACAGCGCGAGCCCGCCGAGAATCACCGACACCCAAAAGGCCATCGTCAGTAAGAAGGTCTCGAGCCTCGCCACCGTCCGCAGGGTGATGATGTTGCCCAGGTTGGGATCGATCCGGGTGAGCCGCTCGAGCAGCGCTTGCCGCGCCAGGTCAGCATCACCTCGAATGCGCGCCACCACGACGGTCTTCGGCGTTTCGATCGTGGTTGGCAGGAAGACACCGGCTTCTTTCACATCAGTCAGGCGAAAACCGGCGGCGTCTTTCGAGACACCGATGACCGTGACCGTGCGCGGTGTCAGCGGCGGGTCGCCGGCGCCTGCCTTGGGATTGATCGTGAGAAAGGCGCGATTCTGCTGGGGGGCGAGATCTGCCTCGACCCTGAATGTCTTGCCGACGCCATCGCTATTCGGCCACAACGTCCGCGCGACCGACTCCGACACGACGGCGACCGGATGCTCGTCGTGTTCCGCGGTCGTGAAGGCTCGCCCGCGCACGATGGGAACACCGATCACGTCGAAGTACCCCGCCGAGACGTGTTTATACGAGAGTGCGATCTTCACGGCCCCGGAGTCAGCAAAGGCGCGGCGTGGCCGTGCCAGCAACGGTGGCCTCACCCCGGCGAAAGCCGTCACCGTGGGGTCGCTGCCAATCGCTCGCAGCAATGCCTCACGCTTATCCTCGTTGAGCGTGTCAATCAACACCGTATCAGCGGTGCGAAACCCCGGATTGAATTGCGAAGAGGCAATCGCGCTTCGGAGAAAGATCGCGGAACAGATCAGCAGGAGCGCCGATGCAAAGACCTGCAGGCCGATCAGGACATTGCGTGCGCGACCGGGCCGCGCGCCCATGACCAGCTCGCCGCGAAGCGTCGTGGCCGGCTCGATGCGCGTGGCGTGAAGTGCCGGCAGCAATGCGAAGAACGCGGTGGCGGCGATCGCCGCCAGCACCAGGAACAGCGCGACGCGCCAGTCGGCGGCGGGCACACTGAGGGCGACGTCACCCACATCGACGGGCACGGTACGCATCGTCCAGTAGACGGCGCCCTCGAGCGAGAGGCGCGATACGAGGTATCCGCCACCGGCGGCCGCCAACGCGAGCATCACACTTTCGGTCAGCAGCTGCCGCACAATGCGGCGGCGCGATGCACCAATCGACAGGCGAATCCCGATTTCTCGCTGGCGGGCCAGGCCGCGGGCGAGCAGCAGGTTCGCAACGTTTGCGCAACCGATCACGAGGATCAATCCGAACGCCAGGAACAGCGGCGTGAAGAGCGCGATCGCTTCGAGTGGTTCAGGCACCGTCCCCTGACGCCGTGAGAGCTCTACGCTCATCGTCCGGTCAACCGTTGCCGATTGGTTCGAGTCCCAGGCCGCGAGCTGCGCGCGGGCGCTCTCCCTCGACAGACCGGATTTCAAGCGTCCGATAATCTCGATGCCAACGTTGGCTTCGCTGCCGCGGACGTCCGGCACGAAATCGCCGACCCGGGCGAGCGGCGCCCAGGCATCGGGCGCACTGACCTCGAGACCGCGAAACCCCTCCGGCATCACGCCGACGATCTCGTATGGCGCGCCGCTAACGAGCACCGTACGTCCAATCACATTGGGGTCGCGGTTGAACCGGCGCTGCCATCCCTTGTCGCTCAACACGAGGACGGGGTTACCGCCTGCCCGATCATCGTCGGCAGCGCTCAGCGCGCGTCCCATCATCGGATTCACGCGCACGACGCGGAAGAAACTCGCCGACACGAGATTGACCGACATCACCCGTCCGTCGACCCGCAGGTGGGCTTCGTTGACTGCCGCGTACACCTCGGAAAAGACGTTGGTGTCCGATCGCAATGCTTCGAAACGCTGACGAGTGAACTTCGAGAGGCCGCCGCCCGCCTGCTGCGGACGTTCAACGGCGTAGATCTCGGAGACGTCAGGAACGTGGTCGGTTCTGAACAGCATCACGTTCAGGACCGTGAAGAGGACGGCCACCAGGCCGAGCCCGATCGCGACCGTGATCACGATGGTGAGCGTTGCCAGCGGTGCGCGTCTGAATGTGCGAAGCGCGTACTGAAGGCCGCCGACGGTGTTGTCGATGAACGCGGTGCCGCGCTCGTCGCGACATTCGTCGGCGGCGACGGTCGTCGACCCGAACGAAGCCTGTGCCTTCGCCCGGGCCTCGTCCGGCGACAGGCCCTGCTCGATCAGCTTCATCGTCTCGCGTTCGATGTGAAACGACAGCTCGTCGTGCAGGTCGCGCTCAACGCTGGCGGGCGTGAGCAGCGCGCGGGCGCGCAATGCCAGGTCACGGAGGTTCATGCGGTTATGCCCGTTTCATCACGAGGCTGACCGCGTGCTGCATTCGTTCCCACGCATCGGTTTCGACGGTGAGCTGCTTCCGTCCTGACGTCGTCAGCCGGTAGTACTTTGCCCGGCGCCCGAGCTCGGACACTTTCCACTCGGCTTCGATCCAGTCTTTATGCTCGAGGCGATGCAGGGCAGGATAGAGGGAACCCTGGTTGACCTGCAGCACGCCCTCGGAAACGTGTTGGATTCGCTCGGAGATCGCCCACCCGTGGAGCGCGTTCTTCTGCAGCGTACGAAGGATCAGGAAATCGAGCGTGCCGGGGAGTAGATCAGGCGGGGCGGAGGTCATTGGTGTCGATAGACGACATCAACGTCGAAAAGGTTCTGAGAAGGGTCAGGTTGGAACCAGCTAGTGCGCTGGCTCGGGCTCTTGGACGGTCTGAGGCGAGTCGCCTGAAACCGACCTCCTTTCCTGGCGTCAATCCGCCCCAGCGTCTTTCTTAGCTCCGGCTGGAGGCCGCAGCAACTGTGCTTCAGTCTAAAGCAAGGCCTCTACTAGCCATTTCACCTCAGTTCAGACACAGTTCAGACGCCGTCGATTGCATCTCGCCGCCGATGTCGCAATCCTCGAAGCCACGTTCATGGAGGTTCCGAGATGTCCGTATCCAGACGCACGTTCCTCGAGCTAACCCCGGCGGCGATGATTCCGCTCGCGCTGCGACAGTCATCCAAGCCCGGCACCGCCGCCCTCCCAAGCGTGTTCACGGCCTTCACCGCCCCGCCGGACATGACCTTCCCGTCACAACCGCCGGCGGTCGTCCGCGAGATGGTCATCGCCTCGCACGGCAACTTGCCTCGCGTACGTGAGCTGGTCGGCCGGTGGCCAGCCATGTCTCGCGCGGCCATCGACTGGGGCTACGGCGATTGGGAAGACGCGCTCGGCGCGGCCTCACACACAGGCCGACGCGAAATTGCGGAGCTGCTCATCGCGAATGGCGCCCGGCCTACGCTCTTTTCAGCCGCCATGCTCGGCCAGCTCGACGTCGTCAAGTCGCACATCGCCGCGTCGCCGGGCGCGGAGGCGGTGCACGGTCCGCATAGCATCACGCTTCTGCGGCATGCCCTGGCCGGCGGCGCCCATGCGCAAGCGGTGGCGGACTACTTGAAAACGCTTCCAGGCTCGGACCGCATGCCGGCGCCGCAGTCCATCTCGACGGAGGACCTCACCGCCCTGGCAGGCACGTACTCGTTTGGCCCGGCCGCGGACGACAAGCTGGTCGTGGAGCTATCCGGCCCGAGCCTCTCGATCGCTCGTCCTGGTCGATTCGGGCGCGGTCTCACCCACCTCGGCGATCGCGCGTTCTATCCGATGGGCGCGACGTCGGTACGCATCCGCTTCCAGACGATGAACGGTAAGGCGACCGTCTCGGTGTCCGATCCCGATCTGATTGTGACCGCCGAGAAAGTGGGATAGAACTGACGCGTGACCTTCGGCGAGTTCACGGTCGATCC
>DASSGK010000101.1:0-4590 GCA_035693505.1 Vicinamibacterales bacterium | reverse complement strand
GAGCGCGAAGGTCACAGTCGGAGCGCGAAGGCTTTAGCCGAGCGATCGCCGATCACGTTGAAGTAGTCAGCTGACGCTCCAGCAGATCCAGTTGCCACGTCGCGACTACGACCTGCGCGCGGATGAACGGCAGCCAGGCTTCTTCCGTCCCGGTCGACGGTGCCTGGCGCGCGTCGATGAGAGACAGCAGATCGTCGAGATCCCGCAGCACGCGCGCAGCGATTTCAATTGCCCTCGTTTCGCTTGCCGCCACAAACAGCCGAGCCGCCCGCCTCCTCTGCTGCCACGCCTGGTTTTTCACACCTTCGTCCCGAACGATGTCCACATCTGCTATCTTTACTATATTGGATCCCATACATTCCCGATGCGATGCAAGCCAACCTCGGCCGCAATGAGCCTGCTATCTTCGCGAGCTACGGCTTGATCGGAGCGATCCTGTCAGCGATTCCGATTCGGCAGCGCGCGGATCTGATCGATCGCCTTCTGGATGCGGCGCGTCCGGGTTTCAGCTTGCTTCGCGCTCTCGATTGCGTCCACATGTTCGCGCTGATGCGAATAGCTGAGCGTCGGCCATCGATCCCACGCTGATCCCGACGCCTTCATCGCCTTCACGAAATCGGCCGGAGGTTTGACGACACGTTTCTCAGTATCGAGATCGAGCCGCACGTCGAGCGTCTCGCCGCCTTCGAGACCCGCGGCTTCGCGGTTGCTCTTCCGCAATGGGATGCACGGCGGGCCGCCCATCGCCGCGATGGTGCTCCGGTAGGTGAAGCCGTTCAGCGTCACCTTCACCGGCGCCCTCGTTTTCCCGAACACGTCTTTGGGATCGAACGTCAGCGGGATGTAACAGATGGATCCGTTACGGACGATGGTCGTCTTGAATGTCTTCGACGTCATGACGCTTCCTCTGCATCTCGCAGCGCTGAAGCGCTGCGCCACATCACATCGTCAATGGCTGTGCCACATCAAATCGTCAGTGGCTGTGCCAGATCAAATCGTCAGTGGCGCAGGCCTTCAGGCCTGCGTGACCTGGTACCGGCCGCCATCGCCGCTTCGATTTCGCGGGCGGTGTATGGAAGGCCCGGCGTCAGCAGCTCGAAGCCGTTGTCGGTCACCGCGATCATGTCCTCGAGGTAGAAACCGTCGCCGTCAACGGTGAACATCAGCTCGTACGCCACGACCATCCCGGCCCGCAGCACCTCGGGCAAGCCCTCGGCATCGTCGAGTCCCACGCCGTGCAGTTCCCAGGCTTCGGTGCCTTTCGGTCCGAGCAGCGTCTCGGCCGCACGCTTGCCTTGCGCGGTCGTGAGCGATGACGAGCGACGCCGCACCTCGGTTAACGCGGCGTCGTAGACCGCCTTGGCGTTGGCGCGATCCCTGATAGCCTCGAGCCCGGCGCGATAGCCGGCAATGAACAGGTCCCACGCTTCTCGCTGACCGTCGGTGAACGTCCCGGACACAGGCGCGGTCCGGCCGACGTCGCCCATGTAGTGATCGACCTGGCACCCGACGTCGACGCGAACGACTTCTCCCGCCTTCATCTGGCGATCGACGTGGTCATACGTGACGAAGGTGTTCCAGAGCGAATGAAAATCCGCGTTGGGCCCGCTCATGGTCCACGGCCAGAACGACACGCCGCGTGCGCCCGCCGCGCGGCAGGCATTCACGACCGCGAGCTCGGTGTCGTGCTGCCACTTGCCCGGAGCCAGCGCTCGCAACCCCGCCAGAAACGCTTCGCCGCTCGTGCGGCCGACCTCGCGAAGCACCGCGATCTCGTCACGGTCCTTGACGTCGCGCAACGGCCGCAGCACGGCGATTGCGGACGTGACTCTGGCCGCTCCCAGCGACGTAAGCCACGCCTGCCAGCGCACGACGGATCCCGCCATCGGCAGCGGCGCCGCGACCGGACCGCGCGCGTCGGTCGGCGCGACGTACGCTGTGGACGACTGCTTCGCGAAGCGCTGCCGCAGCCACGGCTCGAGCCTGTCGACCGGCTCGATGCCCGTCAGCCCGAGCCGGCGCGCCGATGCGGCATCGGGATCGACCGGCGTTCGAGTCAGCAATGGATTGCGCGGCGGGACGAACAAGATGGACGTCGACGTCGCACCATCGAGTACCAGCACGGCGCCGACGAGCTCATCGAGCCCGGTCAGGTACTGAAAGTCGGCGGCCTGGACGAACCCGAGCTGATCGTCTGCGAGGAACGACGCCCGGGCGGGGACGATCAGGAGATCGCTGCGAATGGCTCTCAGCGCCGCGGCGCGGCGTACGGCATAGGCCGACGCTGGTATTGCGGCCTCTGCCGTGCTGACGGCGAGCGCAACGGCCAGGACGCCGATCCAGATGCGTTGCGCCGGGGTGCTTGCGGTCGATCCGGTGGAGCGGCGTCGCGGCATGCTCGTGGTCGCGCTCATAGACTGGAACGATAGCGTCACTGCCGCTCGCGCGCTAGCCGCACTTTTGTTTGAGGCGTAGACTCGGCTCGTGCTGCAGTCCCTGATTCCGTACGCGACGGCGCTCGCGCTCTCGGTGATTCTGGGCCTGTTGCTCCTGGCGTTCCGCTGGCGCTACCTCCGCTACATCAGGCACACGATCTATGCGCCGTCCGGCGCGGAGCCGCTCGACGGGACCGAGGTTCCAGCAGCGTTTGGCGGACCCCCTCTCACGGTCGCCTGGATCGAGGCCGCGGATCAGGCCGCACAGCCCGAGCCGGCGGCCCTTACCGGAGCGCGCTTCGAGACGCGAACGATGCGCGCCTCCTTCGCTGCGGCTGGAGCGATTTACACGGCCGCGGCCGCGGCCGTCGTGTTCTACGGAGCCAGAACCGCGCATTTCAGCATCAACGCCGCGGTATGGCTCGGCTACGCAAGCACCCTTGTCGGCCTTGTACTCATCCTCGCATTCGGCGGCTACGGCTGGAAAACCTGGATCGCCGTGGTCGCCGCCTGGTGCGGCGTGGGCTTCGCGATTCTTGTCGCGCTCGGTGTGAAACCGCTGGCGGCTCTCGGCGCAGTCGCCACCAGCTTGAACTACACCTCCATTCCCCTTCTGATGGTGGCGCCCCTGACGCTGCGGATGCTGCGCCCGCTCATCATCGGGTTCGTGCCGATGGTCGGTCTCTACATCGTGTGCGTGCTGGCGATCGAATTGATGTTGCAGCTGGCCGGCCTGACGTTCTCCGGGCACTATACGGTGACCGGAGTCGCAGGCGGCTCACTGACGGCGTTGATCGGGATCGGTGTCGCTGTCTGGCAGATTCGCAAGGGCCTCAGCCGCCGCTTCGTCCTCACGTTGGCGGCCATGCTGGCGTCAGGACTGACCGGCATCACGTGGTTGTCGAACAGCTCGTGGGTGTTCTTATGGGCGGGGATCGGCGGCATCGGGTTCAATGGGCTGCTGACGCTAGCCACGTGGGCGCTGTTCACACAGTTCCTGAAGGTCAAGGCGCGTGGACGCGTGACGGATGAAATGCTGCATTACAGCTTCTGCTGGCTGGTGCTGACGACGCTGTTGCCGCTGATGGCGCTGCAGGGTTGGAACGGCATGGCACCGGCGATGGTGACCTTTGCGATATACGTCGCGGTCCTGTTCCTGTTGCTTCGCCAGCAGCAGCAGCGTCGCGTTCAGCGGACCGCCGCCCGGATGCTCCTGCTGCGGGTGTTCGATCAGGAGCCGGTGCGCAATCAACTGCTGGACGCGCTCGACGATTCGTGGCGGCGGCTTGGCCGCGTGGACCTGATCGTCGGCGCCGATCTCGCGGTCCGATCGTTGAGCACGCGAGCGCTGCAGGGTTTCCTGACGGGCCGCGGACATGGCCGCGTGCTGGCGACGGTGCAGGACGCCGATCGGCGCATCGCCATCCTGCCTCGGCGGCAGGCGTTCGACGGACGGTTTCCGCTCAACGAGCTGCCCTGTTCGCCGGCCGTCTGGCCGCACGTCGTGAGGACGCTGGCCGCCGGCGCGGACGTCGTGCTCATGGACTTTCGCGGCTGGCGCCCCAGCCACCGCGGCGCCACGTTCGAGTTGTCGATCGCTCTCGATCGCGTTCAGCTGTCGCGCCTCGTCGTGCTCGCCGACAGGGAGACCGACGCGACGCAGCTGCCGCAAGCCGTCAAGGACGCGTGGGCGCGACTCCAGCGGACGTCTGTCAACGCGCAGCTCCCGCAGCCTTCACTCGGCATCATCCGCTGCTCGGGACGAAGACGCATCGACGCCGACGCCATCGCGCGCGCTGTATTTGTCGCCGCGGCAAGCACTGCGCCCGCGGCCGTCGCCGTACCTGCGTCTTCCGGTTCGATGTCGTCTTCCGGTTCGATGTAGTGCAGGCCTTCAGGCCTGCCCGACAGCAGTCATCACGTTCTGATCCTGGTGGCCATTCGATGGATCCAGTGCCTGCTCGAGGAGGGCCAGCCGACGCCGGCCCTCGACCATCGCGTTGTCCCAGGTATAGGCGATCGGACGCATGCGGTCCCTCTCGCCGTAAGCATACGCCCGCGTCGAGCTTACGGCCGATGCGGATCGCGCAGCTGGACCGGCGCAGCGGGTTTGCGCACGCGGAGATTGATCATTTCGACGAAGACCGAGAAGCCC
>DASSGK010000100.1:0-6855 GCA_035693505.1 Vicinamibacterales bacterium | reverse complement strand
GTGGGGGGGGGTTGGTTGGTGCTGGACCCCGGCGATGCGTCGCACACCATCAGCATCAATGACACCGGCAAGTACTTCGTCGATACCGCCTCCCGCGTCAGCACGGCGCCAAAGTCCGTGCTCTACGACGCGAACGGGACGCCGCTCGGGGACCTCGAGACCACCGACGTGTCGGCGGCGCTCGACGCCGGATTCAAGTTCCCCGAGTCGTTCAAGGTCAAGGCCGACGACGGGATCACGGACATCTACGGCGTGATGTACAAGCCGTTCGACTTCGATCCCGCCAAGAAGTATCCGATTATCGCGTTCGTCTACCCGGGGCCGCAGACCGAGAGCGTGACCAAGGTGTTCTCGCCCAAGAGCCAAAATATCGCCCTCGCCCAGTTTGGTTTTATCGTCATCGAGGTCGGCAATCGCGGTGGCAATCCGAACCGCTCGAAGTGGTACCACACGTTCGGCTACGGCAACCTGCGCGACTACGGCCTCGCCGATAAGAAAGCCGCGATCGAGCAGCTGGCGAAGCGGTATTCGTTCATCGACATCGATCGGGTCGGCATCACCGGCCATTCCGGCGGCGGCTTTATGTCGACCGCCGCGATGCTGGTCTACCCGGATTTCTTCAAGGTTGCGGTTTCGGAGTCGGGCAACCACGAGAACAACGTCTACAACAATACGTGGAGCGAGAAGCACCACGGCATCAAGGAAATCGACGATCCCGGCGGCGACGTGAAATTCGAGTATAGCGTCGAGAAGAACTCCGAGCTGGCCAAGAACCTCAAGGGTCACCTGATGCTCACCTCTGGCGACATCGACGACAACGTGCACATGGCCAACACGCTGCGGATGGCCGACGCGCTGATCAAGGCGAACAAGCGGTTCGATTTCTTCGTCCTGCCTGGCCTGCGGCACAGCTATCAGCCAGAGCAGGACTACTTCTTCTGGGTGCGCTCGGACTACTTCTGCCGGTGGCTGCTCGGCAAGGAGGCCGACAGCGTCGACATCCTGGAGCTGAATCGGGAGAAAGAACAAACCGGCAGCAAGAAGGGGACACGCTAATGACCACCGTGAGGACTATCCGCATGGCATACCTTCGTCGTCTGATTCCGGTCGTGTTCGCTCTCGCGAGCCTGTGCGCCGCTCCAGCTCGCGGGCAGGTTGCGCAGGCGGAGTTGCGGGGCACTGTCGTCGACGAGAGCGGCGGCGTGATGCCCGGTGCGGCGGTCACGGCGACGCACAGCGGTACCGGCGTGTCGCGCACCGCTGTCACATCGGTGACCGGCACCTACAGCATGCCGGCGCTGCCGGTCGGCATCTACACCGTCACGGCCGAGCTGAGTGGCTTCGGCAGCTTCAGTAAGGAAGGCGTCCGGCTCGGCGTTGGTGAATCGGCGACGCTGAACTTCACACTCAAGCTCGCGACGATGAACGAGAACGTGACCGTCTCCGGCGAGGCGCCGCTGATCGATACCAAGAAGTCTGACCTCTCTGGTCACGTCGAGCAGCGGCAGGTGGAGAACCTCCCGCTCAACGGTCGCAACTGGCTCGACCTGGTGTCGCTGGTTCCCGGCGCACGCGGCAATCCCGGCGCGATTCAGGCGGGCGCGTCGGGCAGCGACATGGCCAAGTATCAAGTTGACGGCGTCGATGTCTCCAATCAGTGCTGCGGCGGATCGAATCAGGGCTACAGCCAGGAAAACATCGAAGAATTCCAGGTTCTGACGAACCGGTACGACGCTGAGTACGGGCGCGTCAACGGTGCGGTGATCAACGCGGTGACCAAGTCGGGCAGCAACGCATTTCGCGGCACCGGCTTTGGCTATTTCCGGAACGATTCGTTCGGCGACGCGGCGAACTTCTTCACCGGTCAGGTCGCCCCGTTCGATCAGAAGCAGACCGGGATCAACAGCGGCGGTCCGATTCTGAAGAACCGCGCGTTCTACTTCGGCAGCTTCGAGTACAACAAGCTGAGCGCCACTGCCCACCCGAACACGGGGTTCAGCCAGTTTGACGTCGACGCGCCGAACGATACGACGAAGTACTACACCACCCTCCGTGCCGACATGCAGCTGAACGCAGAGCATCGCTTGTTTGCACGCACCTCGATTTACAACACGAATCAGCTGAACAACGCCGTCGGCGGAACAACGACGCTGTCAGGCGGTTACAGCTCGCCATCGAAGAACCACGACCTGTCGCTCGGCGATACCTGGGTGATCAGTTCACGCGCAGTCAACGAAGTTCGAGCCGGCTTCTCGGCGATCGACAACCTGCTCGACTCCAACTGCCATTGTGTCCGCTATGCCTTCCCGTCGGCGATTCTGGGGTCGCCGACCAACTCGCCTCAGTGGTGGAAGGAGATGAACATCCAGATCAACGATCTGCTGTCGTACTACGTGCCGAGCTGGCATGGCGAGCATAGCCAGAAGATGGGCTTTCAGTTCTTCAGGCCGAAGTTCTGGGGCGCGTTCCCCGATCCGGCCTACGGCAGCTTTACATTCAACAAAGATCCGACCGACTTCAACGATCCAAAGACCTACCCGAAGCCGACCCAATACACCACGTCACTTGGTGATACGTCGTATACGATCCTGAACCCGACCTACGGGATGTTCTATCAGGACAACTGGGTACTGAACCACAAGGTCACGATCAATCTCGGTATCCGCTACGATCTCGAGACCGGGACGTCGAACACCGACGTGCCGAACCCGATTCAGCCGGGCTCCCGACCGCTCGACAAGAACAACATCTCGCCGCGCGTCGGCTTCGCTTACGACCTACAGGGCAACGGCCGAAGTGTTGTCCGTGGTGGCATCGGTCGCTACTACGACAAGGTGATGCTCAATCTCACGAGCAACGAGCGGCGCTCGATCCTGGGTGAGTTTATCGGCGTCACGGTCGTCAATCCGGACCTCAATGATCCGCTCGGCGGTAAGACGTTTGAGGACTACAAGGCGCAGCACATTCCAGGCGGGCTGACGATCCTCGACAACAATTACCAGACGCCCGAGAACAATCAGGTATCCATCGGGCTGGCGCAGCAGATTGCCTCTGCGTATGCCCTCCAGGTCGACTTCGTGCATAGCAAAGGACAGTTCGAGCCGATGACGCCCTCGATCAATTTCTTCGAGGATCCGGTCACGCACCTGCCACTCAATCCGTCGATTTACGGACGACCCTATCCGCAGTACACCAACATCACGATGACGACGTCGACGGGGAAATCGCAGTACGACGGCCTGCAGCTGGGATTGAATCGGCGCGGCGGGCGGCTGACGATCGGGACCAGCTACACCCTCTCGCGCACCCTCGACAACCATAACGGCAACCGTGGCGGCACGCCGACCAACTGGTTCAACCTGGACGACGAATACACGTATGCGAGCTCGGATCAGCGCCATCGGCTCATCGCCAATGCGGTCGTATCGCTCCCATACGACATCCAGGCGTCGGCGATCTACTTCCTCGGCTCTCCTCGAGTCATCGGCGTGCTGACCACTCTCGATCCATTCGGCCTTGGCTACACCGGTCGGTGGCTCGAGTCGCCAGCGCAATGCCCATGCACCGGCGCCACAGTCCCGCGCGACAGCGAGCGGACGGTCGGCTACGACAAGAAGCTCGACGTGCGCGTGTCGAAGACGTTCAAGCTTCAAGGGCGCATCCGGATACAGGGAGTGCTCGACGCGTTCAATATCCTGAACACCGAGAACCTGACCAACTACGGGACCAACGTGTTCTCGAAGACTTACTTGCAGCCGGCCAGCTCGACCAACCTCTTCTACCAACCGCGGCAGGTGCAGCTCGGATTCCGCGTCAGCTACTGATGTGAGAGGACAGGTTCAGGTCTGCACAGAGAGCGATCATGATCGGTGCTGAGATGCTGCAATGTGATGCGGCCATGAATGGCCGCGTTGAAGATCCGACAGCGGTTGGCACCATTGACCGTGCGGGCTGCACGCCGACTCCGACGAGGCGTCGAGTGAACTGGTGCATGACGACGAGCACCCAGTAACTCCGGATCACGATGGACTCACCACGAAAGAGATCCGCGCTTAACAGGCTGTCCTTCGTGTGTCCGATGTATCACAAGCACGAGAGCCCAGGGCCGCTAGGGCCGGGGCCGTGGTGCTTCGAAAGCACGCGGTAGACGAACCGCTCGTTGGATCAGTTCGTGTCGGCAGCGTACGGGGATCATGCTAAGAACGCCACTTGACGAGACGCGTTTTGTAGGCTCGTCGACTCGAACCGCCATTGATGTAACCACCGCCGGTCCTGCAGCGCGTGGGTCAATTGCTCCGCCTATGGAGATTGGAGCGCAGCACTCGTCGCTGACGCGCGAACTCACATCTTTGTGGTCCCGGCATCATCATCAGACAAATATGTGTTGAGCCGGCAATGCCGACGATGACGCTCCCCGGAAACACGCCGGAAATCGCACATCGAAAACGCTCTGTCGATGGCGCCGTCCTTGCTCGTCAATGCGCACACGCGCGGGGCGTCGCATCAGCCCCCCGAACGCGGATTCGCCATCATCATTCGTCAGGAGAATCTAATGAGGGATCGCAACTGGTTCGTGTACGGATTCCTGATCGCCGTAGTAGTCGCCATCCCGAAGCTGGCGTCGGCCCAACTGCCTGATAGTCTCAAGACGCCTGGGGATACGGGCCGACTCAATAAGGAGCAGATCTGTGCTCCCGGGTTTGTGGCCTCTGCCACCCCGGTGCCGACGTGGGCACGCAGTGCTGCGCTCGAGGGTTACGGCATCAGACCCGAGACATATTCGAGCCAGTTGGATCATCTCGTGCCCGTATCGCTCGGCGGTACCAACAGCCCTGACAATCTCTATCCGTTCCACCCGAGCGGCGCGTTCACACTCGAAGCAAAACAGGCACTGGCAGCCAAGCTCCTCGACATGGTGTGTACCGGCGAGATCTCGTTGAAGGACGCACAGAAGGCATTTCGCAAGGACTGGACGAAGGCCTACGGACAGTACATGACCGGCATGAAGGCGGCCGGTAGCCAGTAACGGGCGCTCGCGCTGGTCGCGCGGGGCGGCTCCAATAATCACAGTTGCCAGAGGAATGACACGAAGGTGAGAGCGAAGCAGACACGTACACGCGGCCGCTACGGGTCGTCGATTTCTAAGCGATCCGCCCCTGCCTACCGGTCTCGCCGCGTTGAGGCTGGCGACCTGCCCGAGGCGGCGACGCGCAGCGCGGAAAAGGAGGAGACCACACGCTCACCGGAAGAATACGTTCGGGTACGCGCGTACTTCTTGTCTCTCAATCGGGATCAAGGTCCTTCGGACCCAGTCGCCGACTGGCTTCGCGCAGAGCAAGAGTTGAGCTTAAAAGGAGGCTGCGAGTAAGTGATCCTGGCGGCGCCCGTGCGGGGAGATTCGTCATGTGCGTCAGCGTAAGGCAGGCGTCTGGTGCCCAACGTTACCGAATCTTGGATTCAGCGCGAGAATCACCAATGCGAGAGCCACAAGGCGCCGGTTCAGGCAATCATGGAATCGAGGATTAGATGGATCAGTCTCGTCGAGCCCGCCCAACAGAACAAGACGAGCCCGGTGTCGCTTCGGGTGAACGGCAGAGAGCGGTATCCTTCCAAGGGAGTCGAACAAGCGCTCGACCAGTCCAAGGTCTCTCGACCATCGATCCGGCGAACACCCCCCAGCACTTCAAGCACGTGCAATCGATGCGAGGCACCATCGATCTGCTGCTTCGAGAGAGCGTGTCTGTTGAGGACGTGCGGATGGCGGGTCAATCGCCTGCGGCACTCCTCATTTCGGCGTCTACACGCGCGGAGGTGGAAGCTCTTGCCCGTCGAATTCACCAAGCGAGCGACCGCGCAACTGCGCCGTTCGTCAAGATCTCCGCTGGTACTTTGCCCACAGATCCAGAGTCAGTTATGGAGAGCTGCTGGGGTCTGGTCCACGCCGCCGCAGGTGGCAGTGTGCTCATGACCGATATTGAAGAGATGCCGGCGGCCGTTCAAGACATACTCATCGACCTGCTTGACGAGCATCAGCGTACGCGCGCACAGCCGGCCGCCATCCGCCTCATCTCGGGAACGACCGGTTCGCTTCTCGAACATGTCGTCGCCGGCACGTTCTCGGATCGGCTGTTCTATCGATTAAACGTCTTTCACTTCATCGTGTGACACCGCGCTCCGTAACGTGGTTGGCACCAGCAACTCATCGCGCGGAAGTGGACCTACGCAAAGCGCGGAATGCGCCGTCGCAGCGTCCTCGCTGAGATCCGCCAGTTGGTCGGTCGACTCGCGAACGAGAATCCGACGTGGGGTACACGCGGATCCAAGGCGCGCTCAAGAATCTTGGGCACCCTGTCGGACGCTCAACGATTGCCCGCATCCTGCGGACGCAAGGGATCTCGCCTGTGCCTGAACGCCCGACCTCGTGGCAAACGTTCCTGCGCGCGCACTGGGTGCGTCGCCGGCTCGGATTTCTTCACGACCGACGTGTCCGGCGGACGCCTGTTCGCTTCTGACTCCGACGCAGGTCGCGGCGGCGCTGGGTGTGCCAGCCGTCAAAGCATCGGGCGGCGCCAATCGATGCATTTGGGTGCCGACCAAGTACGCGCCCGGGTCGAAGAGCGTGACCCTTCAGCTGGAGACCGAGAAAGGATTTGCGTTGCAGCGTACGCGTCCCGACGTCGCCCCGGTCAGCGGCATCGGCGACGAGGCCGTCCAGACCTCACGGCCGGGAGCGCCTCCAGTGCTCACGGTCAAGAAGGGAACGATGTATTTCGCCTTGTCGGTGCACTTGCCGGCGGATCACGCGAAAATCGCAGAGCAGTCGCTGGCAAAACAGATCGCGAAGCCTTAAGCAAC
>DASSGK010000099.1:0-15930 GCA_035693505.1 Vicinamibacterales bacterium | reverse complement strand
TGATAGAGCTCGCTCGCCGCCGGTTCGAGGGTGTCTCCCACGAGGACCGGTGTGAGCCGGAGGAACCACGCCTGGAAGAGCGCGGCCGCGACGCTGTCGCCCGTTGCGTCGAAGTTCCATTGCCGAAGGCGATCCACCGCGGGACGATCGACCGGATCGATCGAACGCGTGTGAAACAAGAGCAGCGGCAGCAGCGTCTGTGCGTGCAGCGACAGCGTGTCGGCCTGGATTCTCGCGAAGTCATCCGCACTGAAGCGTCGGCTGGCCGGTAACTCCGGCGTGCCGCTCGCGAGCAGATCGTGAATCCGGTGCGCACGATACGGTTCCGTCCAGTCGACGCCGAGGTTATACCGATAGGACGGCGGCTCGGGCCGGTGGTTGGCGGTGACGATCACATGCTCAGGCGGGTCGAACAGGTGGGGCAGATCTTCGAATGGCACCCAGCCGGTCCACTCGGCCTCGCCGCTCCACCCGTCAGCTGGATGCGATCCGTCCCCTGACGCGCGAAGCGGAATGCGGCCGGGCGCGTAGTAGCCTATGTGCCCCTCGACATCGGCGTACACGAAATTCTGTGACGGGACGACGTACCCTTTCAGCGCGTCGGTGAACTCGGCCCAGCTGTGCGCCTCGTTCACCCTGAGGAACGAGGTCAGCGTGCTGTCGTCCGGATCGAGTGCGGTCCACCGGAAGGCGAGCGGCTCGAGCGGCTGCGGCTTCGGCGAGGTTTTCGATACGGCGTTGTTGGCGTTGATGGCATCCGACACGAGCGGGCCGTGACGCGTCACGCGCACGCTCAACTGCACCGGAGCGCCGCCTTTGACGACGATCGTTTCCGGTATCAGCGTGATCGGTTCCTGAATGCCCCGGAACTCCGCGTGGGTTCCGCTGCTGTCGAGGCGCTCGCGAAACAGATCCTCCACGTCGGCGGCGACGTTGGTCGCGCCCCACGCGATGAACCGATTGCGTCCGAGCGCCACCGCCGGCGTTCCTGGAAACGTACCGCCGATCACATCGAAATCACCGGCCGAGACATGTGCGAGGTACCACGTCGACGGCAGACGCGTCCCGAGATGGGGATCGTTCGCGAGGAGCGGCTTGCCCGACGCCGTCAGCGTTCCGTCCACGACCCAGTTGTTGGAGCCGAGTCCTTCGCCGGCCGCGCTCCCCGCGAGGAAATCGCGGACGGCGGGGTTCCCGCCAGAGAAGCTCGCCGCCAGGCTGCGCGCCCACGACTCCATCGGCTCGTGACCGCCAGTCTGCACGGGAACCTTGCCCCTGGCCGTCGATTTCGTCGAGGCATTGTTCGTGTCTTCGGCAGCAGCAGGCGTGGACACGATACTCAGTCCATCGGCCGCATAGGGCGGCATCAACTGCGCCATGCGCGCTTCGCCGACGGATTGCAGCAGGTCGCGGCGCAGCAACTCGAACGAATAGTTGCCGCTGAGATCCCACGCCATCATCTTCACCCACACCACGACGTCGACGCCGCTCCACGGCTCGGGCTCGAAGCGAAGCAATGTGAATTCAGGCGGCAGCTGTGCGCCGTGATGGCTCGAGATGAACGCGTTGACGCCCGCGACATACGCGTTGACCTGCTCCCTGGCCCACGCGGGCATCGAGTCCCACGCCGCGCGCGCCGCGCGGCCGAAGCCGACGGTGCGAAGAAAGCGGTCCTGCGGCAGCGTCGCGGCGCCCAGCACTTCCGACAACCGTCCGTGACCGATCCAGCGCTGGAACTCCATTTGCCACAGCCGGTCCTGCGCATGCGCATATCCGAGACCGAACAGGCCATCGAGCTTGGTCGAGGCGATGATGTGCGGAATGGCGTCGGCGTCGCGGATGATCTCGATCGGCGCCGAGAGTCCGGCGACCCGGGTGGTGCCGTCCATCTGAGGCAGCGATCGCCGGAGGTAGTGATATCCGCCGGCGGCCGCGATCGCGACGAGGAGCGCGATGACGGCGATCGCTTTCAGGATGACTCTACGCATGGCAAAATCATACCTATTGTGGCGAATTGTCATTCGTGGATTGTGGATTGCTGAAACCGGCGCTGGATCAGCTGTACGCCGGCTTCAACCATCCCGATTCGGCGACCGATCCGATTCACATCGTCCGGCGCTTCGCACGTAACGACGACCGCGAAGTGGTCGCTTTCATCGCCGCGGCGCTCGCCTTTGGCCGCGTGTCCAGCGTGATTCAGTCGATCGAACGGGTACTCGCTGTCGTGGGACCGGCGCCGGCTGCG
The DNA here is from genome assembly GCA_035693505.1 of Vicinamibacterales bacterium. GTDB lineage: Bacteria > Acidobacteriota > Vicinamibacteria > Vicinamibacterales > CAVVIG01 > CAVQFC01. Next base: position 13,685 of record DASSGK010000099.1, on the reverse strand, counting down.
TACATCCGCCGCTTCGACGCGCGCCGGCATGGCCCGGCGTTCGCCGGCATCGTCCACCGCTGGACGCGGGAGGCCGACATCGTCGCGATGCTGTGGCTGCTGCGCCAGATGATCGACCGCGCCGGATCCGTGGAAGGCTTCTTTCTCGAAGGCTACGATGAAGATGCGGACGACATCGCCGATGCGCTCGACAGCTTCTCGACACGCGCGATGGCGCTCGATCTGAAGGCGGCGTACGGCCGCGTCCCGAAGCGTCCGGGCGTCTGCTACTTCTTTCCGCGCCCGTCGGCCGGTTCGGCCTGCAAGCGCCTGAATCTGTTCCTCCGCTGGATGGTGCGGCGCGACGCGCTGGATCTTGGCGTCTGGACGCGCGTGTCTCCCGCGAAGCTGATCGTGCCGCTCGACACGCACGTCATCCGGGTCGGTCAGTGCCTGCGGCTCACCCGGTATGCGAGTCCGGGCTGGGCGATGGCGCAGGACATCACGGCGTCGCTGAGGAAGCTGGACCCGGGCGACCCGGTCAAGTACGACTTCTCAATCTGCCATCTGGGCATGATGAACGCGTGCGGTTTCGCACGATCGCAGGGCGATTCGCAATGCCCTCTACGCGGCGTCTGCCGGCCTCGGCGTCGCCTACGTCCGTCTAAAGTGGCGCACGCCTTCAGGCGTGCGAAAACGCAGGGCTAAAGCCCTGCGCCACAGCCGGGCTGAAGGGCTGCGTGTCGCAGGCCTGAGCGCCTGCACTACTTTGCCCAGTGTGGTCGACACTAGACCGCGGGCGGGCTCTCGGTCCCGGCGATATGGGGCCGGCTCGCGACCCGCGCATACACGTCCGCGGTTTCCGACACCATGCGCTCCACCGTGAAGCGCTCCTCGACGCGCGCGAGACCGGCCACGCCCATCCGGAGCCGCATCGCGGGATCCTTCAGCGCACGCACGATCGCCTCAGCGAGCGCGTGCGAATCACGGACCGGGACGAGCAGGCCGTTGACACCATCCTCGACGATTTCGGGGATGCCGCCTGCTCGTGACGCGACGATCGGCCGCGCGCACGCCATCGCGTCGAGCAGCGATGTCCCGAGGCCTTCGGTGACCGAGCTCATCGCGAACAGGTCGAATCCCTTGATGCAGCCGAGCACATCGGTCCGGAAGCCGGGGAGCAGGACGTGCTTTTCCAGGTGATGTTCGTGCACCTGCTTTTCGAGATGTTCGCGCAGCTCACCTTCGCCGAGGATGACGAACCGCGCGTCGGCCACCTGCTGCACCACGAGGTGCGCCGCCTCGATCAGGTAGCGCTGACCCTTGTGAGGCACGAGGGCCGCGACATTCCCGACCACTGGCGAGCCATGGGGCAGCCAGAACGCCTGGTGGACGTCAACCGGATCTGCGTGCCGCACGTGTTCGACATCGATCCCCTCGTGAACCGTGACCGTCCGATCGGGCGGCACGCCGTCTCCCACCAGCATCTGGCGGATGGCCTCTGACGCCGCGATGAAGCAGTCGACCTGACGATATTTCCACCGCGAGAACGAATTGCCCTTGAGGTGGAAGTCGACGCGCCGCGCGGCCACCAACGCAGGCATCGGCTTTCCCTTGGCCGATGCCGAACCGATCGAGAGCGCCAGCGAGGCCATCGCGACGCCGTGCGGGTCGTGCGCGTGGATGACGTCCGGCTGCAGCCGCTTGATGATCCTCGAGAACTTCCACGCCGCCGAGAGATCCATCTCCGTCCGGGGTGCGATTGGAATCAGTTCGAGGCCCTCGTCGGCGCGACACCGCAGCTCGCCATCGGGATGTGCGACCAGCGCCGCCCGCTGGCCGATCGATCGCAGGCCGTTGACCGTCAGCAGGACCTGGTTCTGGCCGCCTCGCCAGGTGCGCGCCGTGTCGACGTGGAGCGAAAACATCATCGCCTCCAGGGCCGCAGCACCGTGTACTCGGGCACGGCGGTGGCGGTCTCCCGCGTCGCCCGGATTAACCGCCGGCGCGACAGCGCGCGAATGGCCGCCTGGACGGCGCTCTTGGACAGCCCTGTGGCGTCCACCATGTCTCGATGGCTCACACGCACCGGTGCCTTGCGTCCCGCCGACCGGTACCACAGCTGCAGGTACACGAGGAACGCCGACGGCTGGCGATCGTGGAGCACGAGGTCCGGCATCAGCGTGTCCATCACGTACGCGTCGAGGGTGAAGCGGCGCATGGGCCTATAGTAGTTATCACTACAGCAATAAAAAAGCCCGTTGTGGGCCGCGGCGCCGTGTGATTAGCTGTCCGCCATGATTTCTCATGTGAAATTCGTCAGCATTCCCACCCGGGATCAGGATCGCGCGCTCAAGTTCTGGACGGAACGCGCGGGCTTCAAGGTCCTCACCGACCAGCCGTTCGACGACAAGCAGCGCTGGATCGAGCTGCGCGTCGGATCGTCCGAGACGCGAATCGTGCTGTTCCAGTTCGGCGAACAGGGCCTTCAGCCCGGGATGCCGTTCAATGGCGCGCTCGCCTGCGACAACGTCGAGCAGACCTACCAGGAGATGGTCGCCAAAGGGGTCGAATTCAAGACGCCGCCGCAGAAGCAGCCGTGGGGCATGTTCGCCATCTTCAGCGATCCCGACGGGAACCAGTTCGTGCTATCGAGCCGTTAGCCTCGAGTTCGCGGAGCTTCGCGAACTTCAGGAACACGTAATACGCGTTCATCGAGGAGATGATGAATCCGGGGACGCCTTCGCGGATGCCGCCGCGGGCGATGTAATTGCGCAGGAACGCCAGCGGCGGGTGACCGGCGAGCTGCAGCAGGCCGGCGCGCCGGCCGTCCTCGTGCATCTGCCGGGCCGCGAGCGTCGTGTACCGGTCGATCGTTTCCAGATGATCGGCGATGTCGCGATAGGCGTAGTGCTGGATTTCACCGGTCAGCTGTCCCAGTGAGCCCTGAACCGTGAGGGCCTCGTGGACGTACCGTCCCGTCCACCGTGCGCGGCGTCGATCGTAGAGACGGCTCTGATAGTCGGGATACCAGTCGGTGGAGCGCACCCATCGGCCAAGATGCCAGGTGACGCGCGGAATGCGAAATGCCGCGTGCGGACCCTCAGCGGTCATCGTCGATCGGATTTCCTCTGCGAGGGGCGGCGTGATGCGCTCGTCGGCGTCCAGCGAAAGAATCCAGTCGTGACTGGCGAGGGAGGCCGCGTAGTTCTTCTGTTCGATGTGGCCGAGCCACTCGTGGACGACGACCCGATCGGTGTATTGCCTGGCGATCGCGACGGTGTCGTCCGTGCTCTGGGAATCGACCACGACAATCTCGTCAGCCCACGCCGCAGACGCGAGGGCTGCACCGAGATCCGCCGCTTCGTTCTTGGCCACGACCGTGACCGAGAGTTTCGGCACCCGGGGAGTGTACTAGAGGGCGGGTGGGGCAGGTAGGTCAGAGGGTCGGGTGGGTTCGATGGGTCGGGTGGGTCGGGTGGGTCGGATGGGTCTTACAAAGAAAAAACCGCGGAGTTCGCAGAGATCGCAAAGAAAGAGTTTCTCTGCGTGCTTTGCGGTCTCCGCGGTTTCTTCTGATCCGTCGTCGAACTAGCGAGCGACTTGCACGAGGTTGCCGCCGCCGTTGATCGGCACCTGTTGAACCGCCTCGAAGTCGACCAGCGACTTGTTGTAGTCGGAGATGGCCTGGATTTCGACCGTGCGCGCGAGCGACAGGTCGCGCTGCGCCTGGACGACGAAGAACGGCGACGACATGCCCGCGGCGAGCTTCTTTTCCTCGGCCTCGAGCTTCTTCTCCTGCAGTTCCCGCGATGCCCGCGCCGACTGGACACGCTGCTGGTTGGTCCTGACGTTCCGGGCGGCGAGCCGCACCTGGGTGACGACCTGCAGCTCCATGTTCTTGAGCGTCGTCTGCGCCTGGTCGTATTCCAGCTTCACGCGCGCGAGGTTCGCGTGCGCGGTGTTCGCGCCGAACGGATAGCCGATCTGCACACCGACGGCCCACTGCGGATAGGCATTCGTGAAGGCGTCGCCAAGCGCCGACCCGTAGCTCCGCACGATCGACTGCACCGGCGTCGTCTCGCCGGTGATGGGATTGTAGCCGCCCGAGAGCTGCGTCCCCGCGATGCCGGCCGCACCGTACGTCACCTGCGCGTTCACGTCGGGCTTGATCTGGTTGCTGTAGAACTTGATGTTGATGTCGCTCTGCTCGAGCGCGTTCTTGGCGCTCCGGATGTCCGTCCGCACCTGGAGCGCGTTGCGAACCGCGGCGTCCAGATCGATGGCCCGCTCGTCGAACGCGGCCAGGTCGCTCGGCTCGAGCGCCACGTTCCAGAAGTCCGGCGTGGCAGGGTCGAGAATCAACGCCCGCAGCACGTCCTGCGCCTGCTTGATCGCGGCCTCGGCGACGATGACGCCGGACTCGTTGGTGGCGACCTCGGCCTGTGCCTGCACGATGTCGATCGGTGCCATGGTGCCGATTTCCACCCGCTTCTGGTTGTCCTTCAGCGACTGTCGCGAGAGCGCCAGCGACTCCTGCTGCGCCTTCAGGTTGTTGATGGCATAGGACAGGTCCCAGTACGCGTTCCGCACGTTCCGCAGCGTCTGCGTGACGACGCTCTCGAGGTTGATGTCGGAAAGGTCGCGTGATTTCTTGCTGACCGCCACCTGCTGGCGGATCTGATCGATCGAAAAGTTGCGCAGCAGCGGCTGCTGAAACACGGCACTGAAGTTCGACGACAGTCGCGGGTTGACGATGCTCGTCGGGTCTGTCGTGGTGAACCGCGAGTTGTTGAAGTTCACGCTGTAGTTCGCGCCGTAGAAGGGAATCTGCTGGTTGAGGGAGGCGCCGGCGGCGAAATTGCCGGTGTTGACGGTCGCCTGGCTGCCCGACAGGATGCTCACGTTCGGCGACGAGTTCGAGTTCTTCGACAGCGTCGAGCTGAACGTCGGCGCCCAGGCGGATCGGGCGAGGTAGACGCCCGTGTCCTGGATGCCCGGGTCGAAACGCTGAATCTTGATCCCGAGGTTCTGCTCCATCGCGAGCTTGACCGCCTCGTCCATCGAGATCCTGCGCACGACTTCACCAGGATCCTGTGCGGCGCTTTTCGCGGCCGCTTCCACGGCGCGGGTCAAGGGCGACGCCTGCCCGGAAGCGGACACCTGCTGCCCGAATGCGGACGCCGACATCGCGACGACAGCGGCGGTGATTGTGACAATTTGGGCGCAAAACGGCTGGTGCAGACGCATTACTGACGGCTCCATCAAAGAAAAAGTGAACCGGGCGCGGTTCTGAACTGTAGACGGTCGGCAGGGAAGTTCGGTTCACCTCAATTGTATACTTTTCCATGCACATTTCTTTCCGGGCCTGGTCAGGGCTCGCTGCGCTGGCGCTTCTCGCCGGCACGTCTCAACTGGCCGGTGCGCCCGGCCCCGTCAAGGCGCCGGCGGCAAAGGCCGGCGGCGGTTTCGAGCTCACCGTCGACAGCATCATGCGAGGGCCGAAACTGGTCGGCTACCCGCCGACCGGGCTCCGCTGGTCGGGCGATTCGTCCCGCCTCTACTTCGAGTGGCGCCAGGCCGACGATGACGAAGCCTCGACATGGGTGGTCGGCAAGGCCGGCGGAACACCGCGGAAGCTGAGTGACGAGGAACGGAAGAGCGCGCCGGCGGTCAACGGGCGGTGGGACAAGAGTCACCGGCGGGTCCTCTTCGTCGATCGCGGTGACATCGTCCTGCTCGATACGGTCGGTGGCACGCGCCGGCAGATCACGCGCACGACGGGTGCTGAAGCGAATCCGCGCTGGGCCCGCCACGAGTCGGCCATTACCTTCACACGCGACAACAACCTGTTCATCGTGCCGCTGGACAGCGGCGAGATCGCTCAGCTGACCGACGTCGAGCCGCGCAAACGGGATCCCCGCGATACCGACAGCCAGAAGTTCATCAAGGCCGAAGAGACGAAGCTGATCGAGCACACGCGGGTCGAGGCGGAGAAAAAGAAGAAGGCCGAGGAAAAAGACAAGAAGAACGCGCTGCCGAAATTCGAGCTCGCCGACCGGCAGTCGGCGACGGATCTGCAGTTGTCGCCCGATGGCAAGCACGTCTTCATGCTCATCGTCGAGCGTCCGGACGGGGCGAAGCGTCCCAACGTGCCGAACTACGTGACCGAGTCGAGCTATACGGAAGACATCCCGGCGCGCACGTTCGTCGGCGATGCCCAGGATCTGCGCTCGCTGTCGGTCATGAATCTGGAAACGGGGAAGTCGGTGACCGTCGACTCGCCCGCGAACGGCGCGAAGGACGCCAAGGACTCAAAGGAGACGAAGGACGCCAGGGCGGCCGTGCGGTGGGGCATGCCGTTGCTCTCCGACGATGGATCGCTGGCCGTGGCGCATGTGCGAGCGGCCAACAACAAGGATCGCTGGCTGGTCGCGGTCGATTCGGAGACCGGCAAGGTCCGCGTACTCGACACGCTTCATGACGATGCCTGGGTCCGCGAAGTCGGAGGGTTCGGGCCAGTCGATCCGTCGTACGGTCTGCTGCCGGATCAGAAGCGGATCTGGTTCCTCTCCGAGCGCGATGGCTGGATGCATCTCTACACCGTAGACGCCGGCGCGACGCAGCCTTCCGCGCGGCAGCTCACGCAGGGACGTTGGGAGATCGACGAGGTCGCCCTATCCGCCGACCAGAGCCGGTTCTACATCACCAGCACGGAGGCGCATCCCGGCGAGCGGCAGATTTATGCGATGTCAATCGATGGCGGCCCGCGGACCAGGCTGACGTCGATGGTCGGCGGATATGTCGGGCAGGCGTCTCCCGACGACAGCACGTTCGGTGTGATTTATTCGTCGAGCACGAAACCGAACGAAGTGTACGTGATGCCGAACCAGGCGGGCGCCGCGGCCACGCAGGTGACCACCTCCACCAGCGACGAATGGCGATCGTTCAAATGGATCGAGCCGCAGCTGGTGACGTACAAGACTCGCGACGGCGTCGATGTCTACGCGCGGATGTTCACACCCGAGATGATCGGCGCCAAGCGCGATCCGGCCGCGCCGGCGGTGGTGTTCGTGCACGGCGCCGGGTACTTGCAGAACGCCCACAAGTACTGGTCGACCTACTACCGCGAATACATGTTTCACAACCTGCTGGCGTCGCGCGGCTACGTGGTGCTGGATCCCGACTACCGCGCCAGCGCGGGCTACGGGCGCGACTGGCGTACGGCCATCTACCGCCATATGGGCGGGAAGGATCTCGAAGACGTTGTTGACGGCGCCAAATTCCTCGTCGAGAAGCAGAAGGTGAACCCGAAGCGCATCGGGGTGTACGGCGGAAGCTATGGCGGCTTCATCACGCTGATGGCGATGTTCACCACCCCGGACGTCTTTGCGGCGGGCGCCGCGCTTCGGCCGGTCACGGACTGGACCCATTACAATCACGGCTACACGTCCAACATCCTCAATGAACCGCAGGCCGACGCGGAAGCGTATCGCAAGAGCTCTCCGATCTATTTCGCGGAGGGTCTCAAGGGCTCGCTGCTCATCTGTCACGGCATGGTCGACACCAACGTGCTCTTCCAGGACAGCGTGCGCCTGGTGCAGCGGCTGATCGAGCTGCGCAAGGAAAACTGGTCGGTGGCGCCGTTCCCCGTCGAGAATCACGGCTTCGAAGAAGCCACGAGCTGGGCGGACGAGTACAAACGCATCCTGAAACTGTTCGAGGACACTCTCAAACCCCATGACACGCGACGAGCTTCTTGATGTGTACCGCCGATCGGGCGCTCTGCTCGAAGGGCACTTCCGTCTGACCTCCGGGCTGCACAGCCCGGGCTATCTTCAATGCGCGCTGGTTCTCCAGCATCCTCAGCAGGCCGAGGCGCTCGGCCTCGCGATCGCCGATCGCGTACGGCATCTGGGTGCGACGGTGGTGCTTTCTCCGGCGCTCGGCGGCGTGGTGATCGGACAGGAAGTCGGTCGCGCGCTCGGCGTGCGCGCGATATTCGCCGAACGGCAGGATGGCAAGCTCGCGCTGCGCCGCGGCTTTGCGCTCAACAGCGCCGATCGCGTGCTCGTCGTCGAGGACGTGATGACGACCGGCGGTTCGACGCGCGAAACCATGGACGTCGCAAAGGCGGCGGGTGGGCAGGTCGTCGGTGCGGCGTCGATCGTGGACCGGAGCGGCGGCACGATCCGATTCGACGTGCCGTTCACGTCGCTCCTCGACATCGCGCTGCCGACGTACGATCCGGAGAAGTGTCCACTGTGCAAAGAAGGCCTGCCAGTAGTGAAACCCGGATCGCGCCAGGCCTGACGCCATTGCAGGAGACCTTCCTCCTTCCCTTCCTGCAATCCTGCCATCCGTCAATCCTGCAATGACGCCATTCAGGATCACCCTGTCCTACGACGGTGCCGGGTTCGTCGGCTGGCAGCGGCAGGCCAGTGGTGTCTCGATCCAGGGGTTGATCGAAGACGTCCTTCAGGTGCTCGATGGCCGGCCGGTGACGGTGATTGGGGCCGGCCGCACTGATGCGGGCGTGCATGCGCTGGCGCAGGTGGCCGCCTTCGCGCTCGCGCGCGAGATCGATCCGGCCACGCTGGTCCGCGCGCTCAACGCGCACTTGCCGCCGGCCGTCCGCGTGCTCGAGGCCGCGATCGTGCCGGCGTCGTTCCATCCCCAGTTCAACGCGCACGCGAAGGCCTATCGCTACCGCATGTTCAACGCCGACGCGCTAGATCCCTTCGAGCGCGGCCGCGCCTGGCACCTGCCCGGCCGGCTCGACGTCGACGCGATGCGCGCCGCCGCGCCGCTGCTCGAGGGGCGTCACGATTTCGCGGCGTTTCAGGCCGTGGGAAGCGCGGTCGAAACGACGGAACGCCACATCTTCTCTTCGCGTATTGCGGAGTGCGGATCGCTGACTGGATCGCCATCCGCCATACTCTGTTATGAGGTCGTCGGAAACGGCTTCCTCCGCCACATGGTTCGCATCATCGTCGGATCGCTCGTGGAGATCGGTCGAGGACGCCGGCCGGCCGAGTGGCTGGGCCGCGTGCTCATGTCGCGCGATCGCACCGCCGCCGGGCCCACGGCTCCGTCCGAGGGTCTGTTTCTCGTGCGAGTCGAGTACCCGACTGCGCTTGCGGCAGGGTCCTAAAAGCTTGTACACTCGGGGTTTACTCACGAAGGACGCGTAATGTCGCTTGAGCAGCTCCTGGCGTCGATCCCGCCGGGATCGCATGACGAAACGCTGGCGCGGCAGGTCAACTTCGAGCAGTTGCCCGCCCACGTCGCGATCATCATGGACGGCAACGGGCGATGGGCGGCGCAGCGGCACCTGCCGCGCGTCGAAGGACATCGCGCCGGCATCGATTCGGTCCGCGACGTCGTCGAGACGTCGGCGCGCCTCGGCATCGATGTGCTCACCCTCTACGCGTTCTCGGTCGAGAACTGGAAGCGGCCGCGCGCCGAGGTCAACACGCTGATGATGCTGCTCAAGCGGTACATCAGAATCGAGCTGAGCACGCTCCTCAAGAACAACATCAAGTTCCGCGTGATCGGGCGACCGGACGAACTGGCCGCCGATGTCCAGCGCGAGCTCGAGATCGGCGTCCGGCAGACCGCCGCCAATACCGGCATGCAGTTCAACATCGCGTTGAACTACGGCGGCCGCGCGGAAATCGTCGACGCCGCCCGCCGCGCGATCGCCGCCGGGATCGCTCCCGACGATCTCGACGAGCGGGGCTTCGCGGGCTTCCTCTACACCGCTGGACAGCCCGATCCGGATCTGTTGATCCGAACGTCGGGCGAGATGCGCGTCAGCAACTTTCTGCTCTGGCAGATTGCGTATTCGGAAATCTGGGTGACGGAAACGCTGTGGCCCGATTTCCGGCGACGGGATCTGCTCGAGGCCGTGGTCGCCTATCAGAAACGGGATCGACGGTACGGCGGCATCAAGGCGTCGCCGGTGGCGCTCGGCGCCAAGTGAAATCCTCCCTTCGAGGCCTTTCTCTCCCATGACGCGCGTGCTCAGTGGCGCGGCGCTGATCGCCGTCGCGGTGGCCGTGGTGTGGTTCGCGCCCGACATCGTGTTCCAGATCTTCGCCGCGGTGCTGGCCGTACTCAGCGTGCGGGAGGTCGTGTCCCTTGCCGCCGCGAGCGGTCTGGAGGTCGCGACGTTTCCGGTCCTGGTATCCACCCTGATGACGGCCGGCGTCGTGGGCATCGAGTCGAGCTACGCGCTCGAAGTCGCGTTGATGGCGGCGCTCGTCGCCATCGGCCTCGGCACGCTCGGGTCGTGGCGCGGCGGCGAGACCGCGCTCGCGACCGTCTCCGCGGCGCTGTTTCCTTCCATCTACATCGGCCTTCCGATCGGCGCGCTCGCAGCCGTTCGCGCGTTCGCCGGACCGCAGGTGCTGTTTCTGCTGATGCTCACCGTGATGGTCAGCGACACCGCGCAGTACTACAGCGGCCGTGCGTTCGGCCGCCGGCCGCTCGCGCCGGCGATCAGCCCGAAGAAGACGATCGAAGGGGCGATCGGTGGGTTCCTGTTCGGGACCGTCCTCTTCGTCGCTGCCGGCGCATGGTGGGTTCCGGGGATGCCCGTCTTGTTCCGCGCCGTTCTGGGCCTGGCGATCGTGGCGCTCGGCATCGCCGGCGACCTCTTCGAGTCGATGCTGAAGCGCAGCGCCGGCGTGAAGGACAGTTCGGGCCTGATTCCCGGCCATGGCGGCGTCCTGGATCGCATCGATGCGCTGTTGTTCGCCGCGCCGGTGTTCTACATTGTCCTGAAGTATGTGTAAGAGGCAGGGGATAGGGACTAGGGGCTGGGGCCTAGAGCTGGTACCGGCCGTGGTGTCTTCTAGTCCCAAGTCCCCAATCCCGAGTCCCTGAATGTGAAGCGCATCGCGATTCTCGGTTCGACCGGATCCATCGGCCGCAGCGCGCTGGCCGTTGTCGACGCGCATGCCGACCGCTTGCAGGTCGTCGCGCTGGCGGCCGGCGACAACGACGCGCTGCTTGCGGAGCAGATCGCGCGCTACCGCCCGCGGACGGTCGCCATGGCCACGGGTGCCGCCATCGACCGGCTGCGCCAATCGACGACAGCCGGAGCCGTCACGATTGCCGGCAGCGGACGCGACGGTCTCGTCGCGGTCGCGTCACACCCGGACGCGGATGTGGTGTTGTGCGCGTCGAGCGGCACGGAGGCGCTGGAGGCGGTTCTCGCCGCGATTGAGTTGCGGAAGACGATCGCGCTTGCCAACAAGGAAGTCCTCGTCATGGCCGGCGGCATCGTCACCGAGGCTGCGGCGCGGAACGGCGTCGCAATCCTTCCGGTCGACAGCGAGCACAACGCCATTCATCAGTGTCTTCATGGGCGCACGCGCGGCGATGTGCGGCGCCTCATTCTTACCGCGTCCGGCGGACCGTTTCGCGGCCGATCGGCGTCCGATTTGGCAGGGGTCTCCGCGGCGGATGCGCTGAAGCACCCGACGTGGCAGATGGGGCGGAAGATCACGATCGATTCCGCGACGCTGATGAACAAGGGCCTCGAGGTGATCGAGGCCCACTGGCTCTTTGGCGTCCGCGCGGATCAAATTGATGTGGTCATCCATCCGCAGTCGGTCGTGCATTCGATGGTCGAGCTCACCGACGGGTCGATCATCGCGCAGCTCGGGGTGACGGATATGCGGCTGCCGATTCAGTACGCCTTCTCATACCCGGATCGATGGGAGGCCCCGCTGCCGACGGTCGATCTGGCCCGGGTCGGGAGGCTCGATTTCGAGGCGCCGGATACGGCTGCGTTCCCGTGCCTCCGGCTTTCCTACCAGGCGCTGGAAGCCGCGCGCAGCCTGCCGGTCGTCCTCAACGCCGCGAACGAAGTCGCGGTGGCCCTGTTCTTGGATGGGAGGCTGAGGTTCACGTCGATTCCCGAAGTCATTGAGCGCACGTTGGCGGCCCACCAGGCGGCCGAGGTGTGCACTTTGGCGGCGGTTCGCAGGGTCGATCGGGAGGCTCGAGGGCATGCCCGTGAGATTGCCAGCGGGTTAGAATCAAGAGTCTGAGGTTTATAGCGTGATTACACTTCTGGCATTTGTTTTCGTGCTCGGCGTGCTCGTCTTCGTCCACGAACTGGGACATTTTCTGGCCGCCAAGCGCGTGGGCATCCGGGTTCTGAAGTTCCAACTGGGATTCAATCCGACGATTGCCAGCTTCCGCCGGGGTGACACGGAGTACAGCATCGGCGCCTTGCCGCTGGGCGGCTACGTCAAGATGGCGGGCGAGAGCCCGGAAGACGTCGAGCGCGACGAACAAGGCCACGCCATCGTCCGCAATGACGAATTCCTGTCCAAGTCGAAGTGGGAGCGCTTCCAGGTCCTCATCATGGGACCGGTCATGAACCTGCTGCTCGCGGTCGTGCTGACGGCGATCGTGCTGCATCAGGGCATGGAAAGGGAGTCGTACGAAGACAAGCCGGTGGACATCGGCGTGGTGACGGAGGGATCGGTCGCAGCGAAGGCCGATATCCGGCCGGGTGACCGCATCGTCTCGGTTGCGGGCCGCCCCGTGAAGGACTGGGATGCGTTCCTCATGGCGGTCGGGACGAAGCCGAACCGCGAAATCTCGATCGGACTTCTGCGCAACGGTCTCGAGCAGACTCGCACGGTAACGCCGACCCTGCTGCAGGGCCAGAGCCGCTTCGAAGTGGGCGACATCGGCGTGCTGCCGAACGTGCATCCGCGTCTGCGCAGCGTCACGCCGAACGAGCCAGGCGACAAGGCCGGGCTCAAGGCGGGCGACGTCATCGTGGCGGTCGATGGGCAACCGGTCACGTTCCACTGGCATTTCCGCGAGGCTATCGCCAAGCATCCCGATCAAACGATGCGCGTGTCGATTCTGCGCGACGGCGTCGCGAAGGATCTGCCGGTGACGCTCGGCCGGCATGGCACCGTGGGCTGGCTCGGCGTGCTGCCGGTCGACGACACCATCAGCTCGAAGCCGGGGTTCGGAGACTCGATCAAGGAGAGCGTCTACAAGAACATCGAGATGTCGCGCCTGATCTTCCAGACGCTCGGCGGACTGTTCACTCGCGAGACGTCGCCGAAACAGCTGATGGGCCCGATTGCCATCGCGCAGCTCTCCGGAGAGTCGGCGCAGCTGGGATGGATCGCGCTCATCACGCTGATGGCGTCGATCAGCTTGAACCTCGGGCTCCTGAACCTGATGCCGGTTCCGATCCTCGACGGCGGACACATCTTCATCATGGCGCTCGAGGGCCTCGCGCGCCGCGACTTCAGCCAGGCCGTCAAGGAAAAGATGTTGATGGCTGGATTCGCCGTCATTCTGATGCTGATGGTGACCGTCATCTACAACGACCTCACGCGAATCAGCTGGATTGAACGGCTGATGCCGTGGCGCTGAACGAAAGACATTTGATCGTCACGCGGGCCTGAAGGCCCGCGCTCCACTCGCCAGAAGTCTTCCCCCGAGATCCCTTTCCCATCGCGAGCGCTCCATCTGCGCGCCCTTGATACGACCACCGTCTCGTGCAGCGCGACGGATTCAGTGGGTAACACATCGGTCGGCACGTTCACCGTAACGGTCACGACGTTTACCGTTCCCGGCACGGTGCAGCTGATCGCGTCGGCGACGTTCACGAAGAACGCTGCCGGCCAGTACGTCGCGACGATCACGATTCGCAACACGGG
>DASSGK010000098.1:0-6657 GCA_035693505.1 Vicinamibacterales bacterium | reverse complement strand
CTGCAAAAAGGCAGGCTTCGACATCGTCGTCGTTCTCGGCCACATCGACTACTATCCGCGCTTCGGTTTCACTCCAGCGGCGAACTATGGACTGGAGAACGAGTACGGCGCGACCGACGCGTTCATGGCGCTGGCGCTTCGCGAAGGCGCTCTGGAAGGGATCGGCGGCCTGGTGATGTTCGCGCCCGAGTTTCGCGAGACGGGATGCTGAGAGAGGGTCGATCGGCGCGGGCACGCCGCGCTGAGGAGATACTCGCGCTCCTGTTCGCCGCGGCCGTCGTCGTCGCGGGCGGAGCGGCGATCTACTTCGTCTCCACCATTTCCGTGCACTCCGACCCCGCGGCCGTGCCTTCGAAGGCTGCCGCCACGGCCGAACGCTACGCATCCGCCGTCGAAGAAGCCAGGCGCCTGGCGCGCTCGCTGGTGGTCGATCAGAACCTCCCTGGCCTCTCGGTGGCCGTCGGGATGGATGGCGAAATCGCGTGGGCCGAAGGGTTCGGATGGGCAGACATCGCGCGGCGCGAGCCGGTCACGCCGCTCACGCGATTTCGCATCGGCACCGTCGCGATCCCGCTGACGTCAGCCGCCGTGGGCCTGCTTCACGATCGCGGCAGCATCGACCTCGACGCTCCCGTCCAGCGCTACCTTCCAGAGTTCCCCGAGAAGCAATGGCCGATCAGCACGCGTCAGGTGATGGGCCATGTCGCAGGCATCCGGCACGGGCGCGGTTCAACCGAGGCGATGCCCAACCGGCACTGCGCGAGCATCGACCAGGTGCTGCCGGTGTTCAGCGGCGACCCTCTCATCTTTCGTCCGGGAACCGAATACCGCTATTCGACCTACGACTGGATCCTCGTCAGCGCGGTGGTCGAGGCTGCGGCAAAGGTACCCTTCGTTGCGTTCCTGAACCAGGAAATCCTGCGGCCGCTCGGGATGTTCGGCACGGTCCCCGATGACACCGGCGACGTGTCCGCCCGAACCTCGTTCTACTTTCCACGCGCGGCGCAGCGGCCGGATCTGGGCGTCCAGGACGCACCGTCGGCGGACTACTCCTGCTATGCCGCCTCCGGCGCCTTCCTCTCGACGCCGTCCGACCTGGTGCGGTTCGCAGCCGCCATGATGAAACCCGGGTTTCTGAAGCCCGAGACCGTGGCCTTCCTGCAGACGCCTTTGAAGCTCGAGTCCGGCGCGTCAACCAACTACGCCCTGGGCTGGAATGTCGAGAACGTCCAACTCGATGGCGCGAACGCACGAATGGTCGGTCATCGAGGCAGCTCGATGGGTGGGACGACGTCTCTGATGACATTCCCCGATCGCGGTCTGTCAGTCGCCGTCACATCAAACATCTCGTACGCGAAAGGCATTGAACCGTTCGGCCTGAAGGTCGTGGAGGCATTCAGCCGGCTCCCGGCCCGAAAATTTTAGAAGCGTGAGCGCTCGCCGCGGCAGGGGATTAGAATCACGGGGTTCGGAGAGCTGAAGGAGATTCCGGCGATGGCGATCAAGATCACAATCAACGGTCAGGCCCGTGAGGTGGATGTCGATCCCGACACTCCGCTGCTCTGGACGCTCCGCGATACCCTCGGCCTGACCGGAACGAAATTCGGCTGCGGCATCGCGGAGTGCGGCGCGTGCACGGTGCTCATCGACGGACGCGCCGAACGGTCCTGCATGTTCCCCGCCGCCAACGCCGAGGGAACATCGGTCACGACAATCGAGGGCCTCGCGCCGGAGGGCAGCCTTCACCCGGTGCAGCAGGCCTGGATCACCCATCAGGTGCCGCAATGCGGCTACTGCCAGTCTGGAATGATCATGGCGGTCACTGCGTTTCTCGACGCGCATCCGCGTCCGACGGACGAGGAGATCAACGCGACGATCACCAACATCTGCCGATGCGGAACCTTCGAGCGCGTGCGCCGCGCCATTCACGCCGTCGCGGAACACTGAAGACAGGAGTCGTCATGGGGAAGTGGACGCGGCGCGCCTTCATCGGTGCTGGAACACTCGTCGGCGGCGGCTTCGTGCTCGGGGTATCCGGCCTCGCGCTGGCGCCCAGCCGCCATAGCGTCGTCTCGGACGATGGAGCCGAGCACGGTGAGCTGACGACGTGGATTACGGTCACACCCGACAACGTGGTGACGGTCCTCGTGCCCCACTGCGAGATGGGCCAGGGCACACAGACCGCGCTCGCCATGATGGCGGCTGAAGAAATGGATGCAGACTGGAATCTGGTCCGCGTCAAGGAAGCGCCGGCACTCGACAACTACGCGACCGCATACATGATGCGGCCGATGATGCCGGCCGTTCCCGCACCGTTCGTGCGCGGCGTCGATTACGGCTCGTACCGGCTCGCGCGCTGGTTCGGATTCCAGGCGACCGGCGGCTCCACGGCGGTCCGCGGCACCGGCGTCTACGGCATGACGGTCGCCGGCGCCGCCGCGCGAGAGATGCTCATCGCAGCGGCGGCGGCACACTTCGGCGTGAGCGCGTCGGACTGCAAGGCAGTCAACTCGCGCATTGTCCATGCCGCGTCCGGCAAGAGCGCCACGTTCGGCGAGCTCGCGAAGGCAGCCGCGAAGATCTCCGTACCGAGCAGCCCGCGGACGAAGAGCCCGGACAGCTACACCATCCGGCGCACGGCTCGCCCGCGTCGCGACATTCCCTCGAAGGTCAACGGCAGCGCAATTTACGGAATCGACTTCACGATGCCTGGAATGCTGTACGCGGCCGTCGACATCGCGCCGGTGCACGGCGGCAAGCTGGTCTCAGTCGACACCGCCCCCGCCGAGGGGATGCCGGGCGTGAAGCGCGTCGTGAAGCTCGAGGAAGCCGTCGCCGTCGTGGCGGACAGCTACTGGCACGCGCGTCGAGCGGTGCTCGCGCTCAAGCCGGTGTTCGACAACGCGGGTCACGAAGGCGTCTCGAGCGCGACGATTTTCGCCGCCTTCGACAAAGCGCTCGGGACGGCGCCCGAGTTGCCCGACAAGGGAGCGCAGGTGATCACCTGCGACTACCAGGTGCCGTTCCTGGCGCACGCGACGATGGAGCCGATGGCGTGCACCGCGCGCGTCGAAGGCGACCACGCCGAAGTCTGGGCAGGCACGCAGGATCCGTTGAATGCGCGGTCGACCGCGGCGAAAGCCATCAAGATGAACGTCGAGAACGTACGTCTCACCAACCTGCTGCTGGGTGGCGGGTTTGGACGGCGTCTTCCGTTCACCTTCGACTACGTGGACATGGCGATGCGGATCGCCAAGGCGATGACGCCGACGCCCGTCAAGCTGATATGGAGCCGCGAGAACGACATCCAGCACGATTACTACCGTCCGGCCGGCATGGCGCGCTTCGCGGGTGCCCTCGACGCACACGGCACGCCGCTCGCGATTCGATCGCGCTACGCCGGAGGCGGCGACGGCGAATCGGTCTTCATGCCGTATGCGATTGCGGATAAGCGCGCGGAGTCGAAGGATGCCCCGCATCCGGTACGGCTGGGCGCATGGCGTTCGGTCCTCAACTCACAGCACGGTTTCTTCAAGGAATCGTTCGTCGACGAACTGGCGCATGCAGCCGGTAAGGATCCGTTCGCGTTTCGGCGCGATCTGCTCGGCGACGAGCCGCGATTCCGCGCGGTGCTCGAGCGTGTGGCCGCGATGGCAGACTGGGGCAGCGCGCTTCCGGACGGCGAAGGCCGCGGCATCGCGCTCACCGAATGCTTCGGATCGATTGCCGGCGAGGTGGCGCACGTCGCCGTCGCGGCCGATGGCTCGCTGCGGGTGAAGCACGTGTACGCCGTCGTGGACTGCGGCGATGTCGTGAACACCGACAGCGCGATGGCTCAGGTCGAAGGCGGCATCATCTTCGGCCTCTCGGCCGCACTCGTGGGCGAGATCACGATTGCCGAGGGACGCGTGCAGCAGCGCAATTTCCGGGACCATCACATGATCCGCATGGCGGACGCGCCGAGGATCACCGCCGAGTTCATCAAGACGGACCGGAAGCCTGGCGGACTCGGCGAGCCGTGCGTGCCGCCGGTCGCGCCAGCCGTCGCCAACGCGATCTTCGCGGCGACCGGCATCCGCGTGCGCGCGCTGCCGATCAAGAACCAACCGCTGACGCGTCACACATGATGTCAGCCGATCGCGCGACGAAGTGCTGAATGCGAGTCCTGCTGTCCACCATCGGATCGCGCGGCGACGTGCAGCCGCTCGTGGCGCTGGCGACAGAGTTGCGGGCGCTCGAGCAGGAGGTTCGCTTCTGCGTCCCACCGGACTTCACCGACTGGATCGACGGCATCGGCTTCCCTGTCACACCGATCGGTCCGGAGTTGCGCAAGCTGACGACGGCGACTCCGCCGGCCAACCCGGCGCCACTCTCGCCCGAGCGCCGGCGCGAGCTCGCGGAAGCGTCGGTGGCGACGCAGTTCCAGACCGTCGCCGCCGCCGCTCAGGGATGCGACGTCATCGTCGCGGCGACCGCGCTGCAGATCGCGGCCCGGTCAGTGGCGGAGAAAATGCGGATTCCGTACGTCTTCGTCGCCTACTGTCCAAACGTCCTGCCGTCGGCTCACCACGCCCCGCCGGTTTTGCCCGCCCTGCCAGGTCAGCCACCCTTGCCGGCGACGGCTGACAACCACGAGCTGTGGGCCCGCGATTCAGAACGCTTCAAGGGCTTGTTCGGCGCCGTGCTCAACGCGCATCGGGCGTCGATCGGCCTCGCGCCGGTCGATGACGTGCGCAGCCACGTGTTCACCAGTCACCCGTGGCTGGCCGCGGACGCGACGTTGGCGCCGTGGCCCGACTCCTCGGCCGAAGCGGTCTTCCAACCCGGCGCCTGGATCCTGCCCGATCGGCGCGCGTTGCCCGTCGAGTTGAAGACGTTCCTCGACGCCGGTGAGCCACCCATCTACTTCGGCTTCGGCAGCATTCGCGCGCCGCAGGATCTCAGTCGCGTGATGATCGAGACGGCTCGCGCGCTCGGGCGCCGCGCGATCGTCTCTCGCGGCTGGGCGAACCTGTCACTCGTAGACGAGGCACAGGATTGCGTGGCCATCGGGGAGGTCAACCAGCAGGCGCTCTTCACACGAGTCGCCGCGGTGGTCCACCACGGCGGAGCAGGCACGACGACCGCCGCGGCGCTGGCCGGCGCGCCGCAGGTCGTCGTCCCGCAGATGTACGACCAGCACTACTGGGCGCAACGAATTCAGACCCTGGGCATCGGAGCCGCGCACGCGCCCGGCGCCCCGACCGCCGATTCGCTGACGAGCGCCCTCGCAAACGCCCTGAAGCCGGACGTGAGGGCTGGTGCACAATCGATTGGCCGACGAGTGCGCCCGGATGGCGCGCGCACGGCGGCTGAGCGTCTGCTCGCCGCGTACGAACCGGCTTCTGAAGCCGGCGTGTGATTCCAGCCGCTGATTTCACCGTTCAGGTTGAACTCCAGGATCCAGATTTTGGTGATCCGTGTCCTGAAATGGAGCTTCCATTTAAGGTGGAGCTAATCCTTCCCCCAGGCGATCAGGCTCGCTAAACGCCACACCTCAAGTCGTTTGCGCTGACTGGCCGCGCGGGCCTGGAGCCCGGCTGTACGGAACGCGGGTTGCGATGTCTGTGGCCTTGTCGGGCGACTGCGCCTGTTCTGAATTACAGGCCCAGAGCACGCAAAAACGAGCAACGAGATGTCACGAATGCATATGCGGTCTCTCGAGCGAGTGAACAAGGAACTGTGGCTCATCCTGTCGATGTTCGTCATCGCGATGCTGCTGAACTTCATCGTGGACGCGCAGCGGATGATGCTGAGCTTTTATACGCTGCCCACGCTCGGGTCCGCGTATCTGTACGGGCGACGCCACGCCACGTTCACCGCGCTCGGGAGCGTGCTCCTGGTCGTGCTGCTCACGCTCTCGCCGTCGACGCTGGGTCGCGGCGCGGGTGATGCCGTCACGCTCGGTACATGGCTCGACCTTACCGCGTGGGGCGGCATCCTCATCGTGACCGGCTACCTGATGGGATCGCTGTACGAGCACAAGAACGTTCAGCTGCTGGAGCTTCGCGAAACGTATAACGGCGTGCTGACCCTCCTCCAGCACTTCATCTCGAAGGACGAGTACACCGAGCACCACTCCTATCGCGTGTCGGTGTATGCGTCGCGCATCGCCGCGCATCTCCAGTTGAGCGCGGATCGCATCGAAGACGTCCGCGCCGCCGGTCTGCTCCACGACATCGGCAAGCTCGATATCAGCCGCGATCTCCTCTACAAGGCCGCGCAGTTCACGCCGGAGGAGTACCACGAGATGCAGTCGCACGTCGAAAAGGGCGTGGCGATGCTCGAGACCGTCGGTGGATCGCTGCGGCGCGTCATTCCGATCGTCCTGTCGCATCACGACAAGTTCGACGGATCCGGGTACCACACGACTCGCGGCAAAGAGATCCCGCTCGAGGCCCGGATCATCTCGGTCGCGGACGTCTACGACTCGTTGACGAGCGACCGTCCGTACCGCAAGGCGATGTCGCCCTTCGAGGCGAAAGATATTCTCCTGAAAGGCCGCGGCACCGACTTCGACCCGTACGTCGTCGACGCGTTCCTCGAGGCGTTTCGATTCGGCGAGATGGACGTCCGGTCCCTGGCGGTCGCGTAGCCAGGATCTGGTCCACCGCTGGT
>DASSGK010000097.1:0-2417 GCA_035693505.1 Vicinamibacterales bacterium | reverse complement strand
TGCCGGCGCAGTCGGCTCGATGGTGACGCAACTCGCACGATTGGCGGGCGCCTACGTCATCGGCACCGGACGCGCCGCCGACCGCCAGATGGCACTCGACTTCGGCGCGGCCGAGTTCGTCGACCTCGACAACGACGCCCTGGAAGACGTCGGCGGCGTCGACCTCGTATTCGACGTCATCGGCGGAGACATCCAGAAGCGGTCCGCAGGCCTGATTCGAGCTGGAGGAACGCTGGTGACCATCGTCGGACCGGCCGAGGCACGGCCCGCCGACGGCCTGGCCGTCGACTTCGTTGTCGAGTCCGATCGTGCCCAACTGACTGAGATCGTGCAGCGGGTGCGGGACGGACGACTGCGGACGAACATCGGCAACGTCTCGAGCCTCGACGATGCCGTCGCCACCTTCAACGCGACCGAGCGACGCGCGGGGAAGACGGTCATCCGCGTTCGCCCGTGAGCGACGCGCGCCCATTGGTCCGTGCAGCCGGACGAGATTTCCCGCGCGCAGTCCCACACATACGAGCTGACGCCGCCTATCGTGCGCGGGTGGTTCGGCGGCGAAGACCACATCCGGCACCTGGTGCTGCCCGACTTCTTCTTCCACATCTCGATTGCGCACACGATCCTTCGGCACCTTGGAGCGAAGATCGGGAGGCGTGACTACCCCGGCAACCTCACTCAGCAAAAGCGGCGGTGACTACTCGTGAGAGGCGGGCGCGGCGCGCGGTACGGGCCGAGGCCTTCAAGACGGCAAAGCAAGTTTAGAGGATCCCGATAGTGAGCGAGTTACGAGAGGTCATTGGCGCGCTGCAAAGCGAAGTTGAATTCGAGACTGTTGTAAGCGAGTTGGGAGCCGCGGGGATCGATCGCGCTCGCATAAGCTTCCTGGCGCAGGAGGATATTGCAGCGTCCTGTGCCGGCGCCGTCGGTTGCGACATCAAGCAGCTGCCCCGCTTCGAGATCAGCTTGAGCGACGACCGGCAGCAGGTTCGCACACTTGCGACCTCGCTCGCAGCCACTGTCGCGTCGTTCGCCGGAGCCGGCGCTGTCCTGGCGGCGACTGGCGGAGCGGCCGCGCCGGCTCTGCTGGCGGGGTTGGCTTCCGGCGGTAGTGTGGGCGGGCTGGCAGCTTTGTTCGGGCAGCGACACGAAGGCCACGTGCGCGAGTGGGCCGAGAGCCAGATCCTCGACGGTGGCATTGTGTTAATCGTCCACCCCGCCAGTGCAGAGCAGTTCGAGGCCGCCACCGCTATTATGCGCCGGCACTGCGGAGCCGACGTCTTCGCGTCGCCATCAGCATAGCAACGAGCCTCGTCCCTGACTCATCATCGGCGTTAGCGGGCGGATCAGTTCTTCGGCCCCTCGGTGGTCCGCGGATTCTGGAACGCAGGGGCCGACGGCAGTCGCCAGTTCGGCCGGATGAAGTGGCAGCTGTAGCTGCTCGGCCGCCGTTGCAGGTAGTCCTGATGCTCGGGCTCCGCCTGCCAGAACCGCTCCTCGGGGTTGATTTCGGTCACCACGGGACCGGGCCACAAACCAGAGGCTTCGATTTCGGCGATCGTCGCGAGGGCCATTTCCTTCTGCTGTTCGTCCGTGTAGAAGATGGCAGAACGGTAGCTCGACCCAAAGTCACTTCCCTGCTGCTCGTAGGTTGTCGGGTCGTGGACCTGGAAGAAGCGTTCGAGGACGGCCCGGTAGCTTACGACCGCGGGATCGAAGACGATCTCGATTGCTTCGGCGTGCCCTTGGTGGTTGCCGTAGCTCGGATCGGCGATGTCGCCGCCGGTGTAACCGGCTCGCGTCGACACCACGCCTCGCAGGCGGCGGAACATGTCCTGCATGCCCCAGAAGCATCCGCCGGCCAGTACCGCCTTCTCCGTCGTCATGTTAGGATTCCTCCGACCGGCCAGACGCCGCTGCGCGAGAGTAGCGGTCCCCGACGCGGTGAGATCATAGAAAGCAAGCATCCAATCAATAACCAGCCGGGATGATCGTCACGGACAGTCGTGGTACCCAGTTTCAAAGAGGGCGCCACATTACGGGATCGTCGACGAGGCGGTCAGCCAGGACGCGTATGCGCACCGCGTGACCCCCTGCCGAGGGGAGGTGCGGACCTGAGACTTCCACAAGAACGGAGAGGACGGATGTCGACTTACACGATCCAGATTCCAGGAGCCCAGCTTTCCGGTGAGCGCAAGGCGGCGCTTCCGGAGGCGACGAGGACGCGCACCCGAAGACAACGGGAGCAGCCCGCGACCTCACTCAAGCAAGCGTGCTTGAGATCTCGTCGGCAAGCTTCTGGCTGAACGGCACACCTTCGGAGTGCCATCGGATCTTCGTCCACGGCTTTGTCGCTGCGATCTTGCGGGCCCGACACACCCGCAAAATGGGATCGGTAATCACCATCCTGTCAGGAC
>DASSGK010000096.1:0-4448 GCA_035693505.1 Vicinamibacterales bacterium | reverse complement strand
TTTCCGGTTTTCCGGCGGTCGCTGCGGTCCGGCGACGAGATCGGCCGGTTTTACTGGGCTCTTTCAATGGCACCCCCGATGCACCGGATCGGAGCGTCGTGACACGTCTGCGAACGACATGCTCGGCTCTCGCGGTTATCGTCGGCCTCGTTGCCGCGACGGCCGGCCCGCTATTCGCGCAAGATCGCCATCCCGTTTGTGAGACCAGGCAGCACGATTGCGGTAAGACAACCAAGATATCCAGCTGCTGCTGTGGAGATCTCGGTCAGTTCCGCGATGCCAGTGTTCCGGCACAACCGCGAACCGAGCTGACCAAGGACGTGGCTGTCACCGTGATCCTGCCGTCGTTCGTTCAGCCCGTAGCCAGACACGCGCTGCCTTCGGCGGCTCATACCTCTCCACCCCGCCTTGCGTTGCTCGATTTACCTACCCTCTTCGCCTCGCTGCTGATCTAACGCCCGACCTCTGCTCGAAATCCCGGAAGCAGGTACCAGTGCGTCCCGCTCGCCCACGTGGGAGTGCGGATGCTTCGACGAGGTCGATATGCGTGTGATCCGCTGTCTTTTTGGTCTGCTCTTCGCGTCGGCCTCGGTGCATGCGCAAACACCAGTGCGCACACCGTTGACAGATGTCGTTGCGGAGGCGCTCGCCAAGAATCCGGAGATTGGGGCCCTGCAGCACCGGTACGACGCGGCTCGTCAACGTCCCATTCAGGTGCGAAGCCTACCAGACCCCATGGTGTCGGCAGGCTACAACGCCAGTGGGCGGCCATGGCCGGGCGCTGGCCTCGGCTCCGAGCCGACGGCAAACATCGGCTTCATGGTTACTCAGGAGATCCCGTATCCAGGCAAGCTCGATCTGCGCGCGTCGATTGCATCCCGCGAGGCGGACGCTGAACTGCAGCAGATTGAGGCGGCGCGCCTGAGCGTCAGGTCGCGCGTCAAGCAGGCGTACTACCGGCTCGCATACACGTACGCCGTCAGCGATGTGCTGACGCGGAACCGCGACCTGCTCGACACGCTCCTCAAAGTGAGCGAGAACCGCTACGCCGTCGGTCAGGCCGCGCAGCAGGATGTCATCAAAGCGCAAACACAGCTCAGCATCCTCGAGCTCCAACTGGAACGTGTGCGCCAACAGCGTGCTACTCGCGAAGGCGAGCTGAACGCGCTTCTCGCTCGGCCGATCAACGCACCCGTCGGTCAACCGGACGATCTACAGCTGACCGCGTTCGATCAGTCGCTCGACACGCTGGTAACCGCGGCGACGGAACATGCGCCGATGCTCCGGCGTGACCAGATCATGATCGGCCGCTCTGAACTGGCCGTCGACGCCGCTCGCAAAGAGTACAAACCTGACTTCGGCGTCAGCGGTGGCTATTACTACATGGGCGCGATGCCGCCTATGTATGAATTTCGCTTCGACGTGACCATCCCGCTGCAGCGGGCGCGGCGCGCAGCCGCAGTTGCCGAGCAACTCAGCTCCGTCCAGGAAGCAAAAAGCGCCTACGACAACACGCGCCTCGGCCTCCAGGGCCGCCTCCAGGAGGAGTACCAGATGGCGTCGACATCGCTGCGACTCGCGCGGCTGTATCGCGACACCGTGCTGCCGCAGGCACGTCTCGCGCTCGAATCGTCGATGGCGAGCTATCAGACCGGCGCCGTCGATTTTCTGTCAGTCCTGACCAATTTCGGGACGGTTCTCGAATACGAGATGACGTACTTCGACGAGCTGACCTCGTACCACACGGCGGTCAGCCGCCTGGAAGAAATGACCGGCACCGCGCTGATGCACTGAGGCTGTCATGAAGATTGTTAAAGCTGTCGCGGCTCTTATCGTCATCGCCTTGGCCTTTGGCGGTGGGTACGTCGTGCGTGCGACGAGAACCTCGGCCGGCGCATCCAACGGCCGCAAGATTCTGTACTACGTCGACCCGATGCATCCGGCCTACAAATCGGACAAGCCCGGAGTGGCGCCGGATTGCGGCATGACGCTCGAACCGGTGTACGCCGATGAGGCGACGGGCTCGAGCGGACACACCGCACACGCGATTCTGTACTACCAAGATCCGAAGGATCCCAAGTACCACGCCGACAAGCCAGGCCTCAATCCAGAAACGGGAAACACGCTCGAGCCCGTGTATGCGGATGCCGGGCCGACGGCGAAGCCCGGCGCCATCAAGATCTCTCCGGAACGTCAGCAGCTGATCGGCGTGAAGTTCGCGAACGTCGAACTCAGCGGGCAAGCCCGTTCGATCCGGTCGGTGGGCAAGGTGACATTCGATGAGACGCGCGTGGCCCACGTCCACACGCGCATCGACGGCTGGATTGAAAAGGTCTTCGTCGACTTCACGGGCGACTTCGTCAAGCAGGGCCAGCCGATGCTGACGATCTACAGCCCGGAAATGCTGGCCTCACAACAGGAGCTGTTGCTGGCGGCGCGTGCGCGAGACCTGATGCGAAACAACCCACTGGCATCCGCCGCGGAGCACGGCAATTCACTCTTCGAGGCGGCCAGACGACGTCTGGAGCTATGGCAACTCAAAGACGATCAAATCGAGCAGGTGCTCAAGACCGGGCAGCCGATTCACAGCATCACGCTGTATGCGCCGGCCAGCGGTTTCGTCAGCGAGCGGAAAGCGTTTCCCAACCAGAGGGTCACTCCGGACAGTGACCTCTACACGATTACCGACCTGAGCCGAATCTGGATCGTCGCCGACGTCTTCGAGTCGGACATCACCTCAATCACGGTCGGCAATGCGTCGTACGTCTCCTTTCCGAATGGCAACACCCCGCCCCTTGGGGCCAAGGTGACCTACATCCAGCCGCAAGTGGATCCGATGACGCGCACGCTCAAAGTGCGACTGGACGCGCCGAACCCCGGACTTCGGATGAAGCCGGACATGTACGTCAGCGTCGAGTTTGGCATCGTTGGAGCCAAGCAACTCCTCGTACCCGCGGAGGCGGTGCTAGACACCGGCGATCGGCAAACGGTGTTCGTCGATCTCGGCGACGGCTACCTCGAGCCGCGTCAGATCGTGGTGGGTGAGCGGTACGGTGACCGCGTCGCCATCACACGCGGTCTGGCCGCCGGTGAACGGGTCGTATCGTCGGGCACATTCCTGATCGATTCGGAGAGCCAGCTGAAAGCCGCGGCGCGTGGCATGGGATCGCCGCAGCACCAGCACGGTAGTGCGCCGGCGACGAACCAGCCGGCGGCGACGGCGATGGATCCGTCGATGCCCATGCCGGAAGCGAAGAAGCCCGCGCCGGGAGGGGTTCGCCATGATTAATGCCCTTATCGAGCTGTCGGCGAAGAATCGCCTCGTTGTCTTCGTGCTCGTGGCCGTCGCGACCGTGGCGGGTGTGTGGTCGATGAAGACAGTGCCAATCGACGCGATTCCCGATCTCAGCGACACCCAGGTGATCGTCTACTCGCGTTGGGATCGCAGCCCGGACATCATCGAGGACCAGGTCACCTATCCCATCGTGACCGCGATGCTCGGCGCACCGAAGGTGAAAGCCGTGCGCGGCTTCTCCGATTTCGGCTTCTCGTACGTCTACATCGTGTTCGAGGAGGGAACCGACATCTACTGGGCGCGCTCGCGCACACTCGAATACCTGTCGGGCGTGCTGCCACGCCTGCCGCAAGGCGTGCGGACGGAATTGGGTCCCGATGCGACCGGCGTCGGCTGGGTATTTCAGTACGCTCTCGTCGATACGACCGGCCGGCAAGGTTTGGACGAGTTGCGCAGCTACCAGGATTGGTACCTGCAGTACTACCTGAAGTCAGTGTCGGGGGTTGCAGAAGTGGCGCCACTCGGCGGTTTCGTGCGGCAGTACCAGGTCCAGGTCGACCCGAATCGCCTGCGGACGTTCAACATTCCAATTGGCAAGGTGCTCGAGGCCGTACGCGCGGGCAACAACGACGTCGGCGGACGGCTCGTCGAGATGACGGGCGCGGAGTACATGGTCCGCGGCCGGGGCTACGCCAAAACGACGGGCGACATTGGCGAGATCGTCCTCGCGCGGAGCGGGGACGGCGTTCCCGTGCGGGTCAGCGATGTCGGCGACGTCACCCTCGGTCCAGATTTGCGTCGCGGGGTTGCTGACCTGAACGGCACGGGCGACGTCGTGGCGGGCATCATCGTCATGCGACAGGGCGAGAACGCGCTCGCCGTCATCGATCGGGTCAAGGCCAAGCTCAAGGAGCTCGAGCCCACTCTGCCGCCGGGCGTGAAGGTCGTGACAACCTACGACCGGTCTGACCTGATTCTGCGATCGATCGAAAACCTGAAGCACACGTTGATCGAAGAGCTCGTCATCGTCTCGATCATCATTCTGCTGTTCCTGTGGCACGTTCCGAGCGCCACCATTCCCATCATCACGATCCCAGTCGCTGTGGCGATCGCGTTCATCCCGATGCGGATGATGGGACTGAGCTCGAACATC
>DASSGK010000095.1:0-2978 GCA_035693505.1 Vicinamibacterales bacterium | reverse complement strand
GTGAGCGGGCGGAACGACACGACCGAGCGGTGCGCCGAGCGCCGAGATGTCCGGAGCCGGCACCGGGATGAGGACCTTCGAGGCCGGATCGAGCACGACCGCCAGCGGAGCGACGCGCTGCATCGCGTCGAAACGCAATTGCAGCGCATCGACGTTGCGCGGCCGCTGGAAGTCGATCACGAGCGATGGATGAGCACGATCGCCGCGCGGCTCGGGTCCCCAGTACGCGATCGACGATCCGGGAACCGGTCCAGGATCGAGCGAAAACCGGTGACCGACCGAGTCTGCCAGCAGGCGGATGTATGCGTAATCGGTCCCAACCTGGTGCGGAATGCGATCGGTCACCAGTGGCACATCAGCCAGCGGCGGCGGAATGACAACGGGCGTCACGCCAAGGACGGCGTACGAGGCGAGCAGCGTCTGCACCCGCACGTTGACGGGCATGCCCGGAAACGATCGCGTGACGGCCGCGTTCAGATCCATGACGCGTGTCAGATCCTCGCCGCCGACTTCGAGCATCGGTTTTCGATTCCGGGCAGGTCCCGACACTCGATGGTCCACGATGACGCCGTCCATGGCCACAGACGCGGCCTTGCCGCGCCCGACCACGAGCAGGACGCGAACGAGGTCGCCCGCGTCGGTCAGGAATCGCGACGGCAGACGCAGTCCTCGATCGAGGCGGAAGAAGAGCCGGAAGGATCCGCGTTCGCCGATAGCGCTGACGATCTCCACCGCCTCCAGCGCGTCGTTCACGTCTGCCGGCACCGGGATCGGCGAACCGACGCCGGCGAACACCGAGAGACTCCGGATACTCATATCTGAAGATCGTGAAGACGAGGAGGATCCTACTCCTTTCAGCTCGATCTCACGCGATGGGCCGGCGATGAGGGACCGCCACTGGGATTGATCTCTGGTCGGCGCGCATGATTCCGGCCAGTTCCGCCACCGCATCGGTCGCGCGATCCACTTCGTCCAGCGTGTTGTAGAAGTAGAAGCTGAGACGACAGCTGGCCGGCGGATTCAAGTCGAGGAAGCGATGCGCCAGCGTCGCGCAGTGACAGCCCGCGCGGCACTCGACGCCGCGTGCGCTGAGCCCCTCGGCGAGGGCGATGGGATCGCATCCGTCGATGTTGAACGCGACGAGCGACGTCCGGCGCTGCGGATCCGAGGGGCCATAGATGCGAAGGCCTGGAACTCGCCGAAGGGAGTCCATGGCACGTGCCGTGAGCACGCGCGTGTAGTCGGTGATCCGGCTCATGGCGTCACGGATCTCGTCGCGACGCAGAGGGCGCTCATCGAGGAACCGGCGCGGCTTCTCGGGTGAGAGCGCCAGATCGATCAGCAGCCGCAGCGCCTGCGACGAGACGATGGTTCCCAGGATGTTCGGCGTGCCGGCGGCAAACTTCCACGGCAGGTCGTTGTAGTCGACGTGATCCGGCGCGACGCCGCCGACCGCCACCATGTCGCCGCCGTACATGAAGGGGCGCATCGACTCGAGCAGCCGGTGTTTTCCATACAGCACACCCGCGCCGAACGGGGCGAGCAGCTTGTGAAAGGAGAACGACAGGAAGTCGACATCCATCTGCTGAACGTCGACGAAGGTGGACGGCACGAGCTGCGCCGCGTCCACGAGCAGATACGATCCGGTCCGGTCGTCCGGCTGCACGTACCCGCTGTGCGACGCCAGGTCCCTGACGTACGCCAGCCGGTTCTTCGTGCCGAGAAAATTCGACGCGCCGGTGCAGCACACGATCTTGGTCCGCCGATCGATCAGCGACGCAAGATGGGCGTAGTCCAGCTCGCCCGTCCCGGGATCGAATCGCGCGATCCGGTATTCGACCGGCCGTCCCAGCTTCGCCAGGATCTCGCGGCACAGCCCGTACCACGGCACGTAGTTCGAGTTGTGCTCCATCATCGTCGTCACCACGTTGTCGCCGTCCCGGAAGTCGGTCAGCAGCGAGTACATGACGATGTTGTGCGCCTCGGTCGTGTTGCGGGTGACGACGATGTTGGCGCGCGATGGCGCGTTGATGAACTGCGCGATCGTGTCGTACGCGCGTTCGAAACGCGCCGTGGTGAGCTGCGACGCGGCCGACTGGCCGCGATGGACGTTTTCGTAGTCGCGAGACAGGGTCCGAAACAGATCGACGAGCTCGCGCGGCGGCTGGGTGCTCGCGGCGTTGTTGGTGACCACGCGACCGGAGCCGGAAAACAGGAAGTGCCGTCGTACCAGTTCGACCTGGATTGGCGAGGCCGCGATCATCTGCATGAGCCCCCGAACCTGAAACGTGTGGCTATCGCTCTAGTGCGAGCGCGCAGCCGACCGTTTCAGGAGGGTGAGCTCACTCGATCCCAAACGCGAGCAGGACGTTCCCACGCACGCCCGTGCCCAGGTCGGAGTAGCCTGAGGGGACGAACAGCATACCGCCCGCGACCACGGGGCCGGCGGCGTTGATGTTGCCGCCCCTGGCCTCCACGCCGTTGACCGTCTCGAACTCGCGCGCCGTGTCGAAGTGCCACAGCGCCTTCCCGTCTGTCGTCGAATAGGCGTAGACCGTTCCAGTGCTCGATCCAAAGAACAGCACGCCAGGAATCACGCTGACGGGAGCACCGCCGCCCTCCGGTGGAGAGGCGCGCCACGCAATCTCGCCAGTCGTGAGCCGCACCGCCGCCACGCCGAGCGCTTCCCGCGCGCGCGTGACCGGGAAGTAGCCGTTATTCTCGTCCGCCGCCGAGCCCCACATGATCGCACCGCCGCCGCCATCGAGGCCGAGCCCTACCTGACGGCTCCAGATGACCGCGCCTTGTCTATCCGGATCGAGCGCCCACGCGTGGCCGTCCTTCTGTCCGATCACGATCATCGAACGTCCGCCGGGAAGCGAACGCAGGATTGGCGCGTTGCCAAAATCCATGTCCGGTCCGAGATCGTCCGGACAGGTTTCCGACTTGTTCTCGGTCGGGACGTTCGGCCGGTACTT
>DASSGK010000094.1:0-16953 GCA_035693505.1 Vicinamibacterales bacterium | reverse complement strand
GCCGTCGGAGACAGACCTGTACTTCCCGGTGGGCGATGCGAAGTACGAGAGCCAGTTCCTGCAGCACGCCACGTTCTTACCGATTCCGTCGCTGTGGGGTCATTCGGCCGGAAGTGGTGGAAACCCCGACGACGTGGCGTTCCTCAACGAGCGCATTGGAGAATTTCTTCGAGGCAAACCTTGACCCGGTCAGATGTCTGCGACCTCAGGTCTCTGCGCTTTTGCGGTCTCGGCGGTTTCTTCTTATTGCGTGGAGATCGCTGACCGTCGTCCTCGCAGCACGAACTTCTGAATCTTGCCCGTCGCGGTCTTCGGCAGCTCGGTGACGACATTGAAGCTGTGCGGACATTTGAAGTGAGCCAGGCGTTCGCGCACGAACCCGCGCAGCTCCTCGGCCGACGCCTCCGCGCCGGCCTTGAAGACGACGAAGGCGTGCGGCGCCTCGCCCCATTTCGCATCGGGCATGCCGACGACCGCGGCTTCGTGCACCGACGGATGGCGCAGCAGGACGCCTTCGACTTCCACTGACGAAATGTTCTCGCCGCCGCTGATGATCACATCCTTGATGCGATCGCGGATCTCGACGTAGCCATCGGGATGCACGACCGCGGCGTCCCCGCTGTGGAAGTATCCTCCCCGCAGTGCAGCCGCCGTGGCGTCGGGATCGTTGTAGTACCCCTCCATCACCGCGTTGCCGCGTACGACGATCTCGCCGACGGTCGTCGCGTCGCGCGGCACGTCCCGATCGCGCTCGTCAACCACACGAAGATGTCCCGACGTGATCAGCTCCACGCCTTGCCGGGCCTTGACGATGGCGCGGTCCCTGGCGTTGAGTGCGTCGTGTTCGGGCCGCGGCTCGCACACGGTAATGAACGGCGCCGTTTCGGTCAGACCGTACACGTGCGTAATGGTCCATCCGAACTCGCCTTCGATCCGTTCGATGGTGGCCGCCGCGGGCGGCGCGCCGGCGGTCACGACCCGGAGCCCGCCCGGCACGGTGCCGCGAGCCTCCGGCGGCGCGCTAGCAATGCCGATCAACACAGTGGGCGCGGCGCAGAGCATCGAGATACGCTCCGCCCGCACCAGGTCGAACAGCTTCGCCGGCTCGATTTTCCGCAGGCAGACGTGCGCCGCTCCGACGGCCGTCACCGTCCACGTGAACGTCCACCCGTTCGCATGGAACATCGGCAGCGTCCAGAGGTACCGGTCGCCCGGTTGCATCGGCAGGTGGACGAGCGTGCCGATCGTATTGATGTACGCGTTGCGGTGCGTGATCATCACGCCCTTCGGACGCGACGTCGTGCCGCTCGTGTAGTTGATCGTCAGCAGATCGCGCTCGCCGATCTCCGGCCTCGCATAGTCCGGCGACGCTCCGCGCACGAGCGTCTCGTATTCGAGCCACTCACCCGCCGGCCCGCCGGCCGTCTGCCCGGCGCGAGGGCCGCCCTCCAGGGCGATGAAATGACGGACGCCGGGCAGCTGCGGCCTGAGCACGTCGAGAGTGTCCAGGTAATCCTCGTGAGCGCAGACCACCGTCGCCCCCGAGTGGTTGATGATGAAGGCGAACTCTTCAGGGCTCAGGCGATAGTTAATCGGCACCAGGACGGCGCCGATCTGCGGCACCGCGTAGAACGACTCCAGCTGCGCATGCGTGTTGGGCGCGATGTAGGCGACGCGATCGCCGCGCGTGACGCCGAGCGCCTGAAGCGCCGACGAAAACCTGTCGCATCGATCGAAGAACTGCTCGTAGGTGAGACGCAGCGCGCCGTCGACGACAGCTTCACGGTCGCCATAGAGCGCCCTGGCGCGTCGGGCGAACTCGAGCGGGCTGAGGGCTACTTCCATGTTGAGATTTCAGATCTAAGAGTTCAGATTTCAGATTGATTGGCGGATTCTAATCTGAAATCCAATCAGAAATCTGAAGTCTAAAATCTGCAATCTCAGCGCGAAGCTTTGCCGGCCGAGATGAGGTTGGCGAGAATCTGGTACGCGCCGGCGGTGCCGACCGGCAGCTGGCGCCAGAGACCGAGCCCGACATAGATCCACCGCCCCTTGCCGTAGGCGGCTTCGACGAGGGCGCCTGTCTTCATGCCTTTGTTGTACGGGAAGTTGTCTTCCATCTGGATGACGTCGTGGTAGCGCGAATCCTTGTCGTCCGCGAGGAAGTACGTCCCGCGCTCCTGAACCCAGTTCTTCCACGCCGCCTCGCCGATCTCATTCGGCGTCGTCAGCAGCGGGCTGCGTCCCACGACCTGAACGGCGGCGTTTTCGTCCGTCACCCGGTTCGAGCTGACCTTTGCCGGGTACGGGCCGTATTGCGCGTCGTTGAACTCGAACTTGTTGTATTGAACGATCATCGTGCCGCCGGAGAAGACATATTCGAGCAGCCGGCTGTTGTTCGCGCGCAGATCCTCACGGCGCTCGTACGCGCGCACGCCGGTCACAATGGCGGTGAAGCGCGACAGATCGCCCCACGCGAGATCGTCCGGCGTGAGCATCTGGACTTTGGCGCCCAGCTGCTCGATGGCGGACGGCACCTGGTCGCCGACGCCCATGACGTAGCCGATCAGCAGATCCGACGGCGTCCGGACGTTGATGACCTTCAGCGTCGCATCGGCGTCATCGTAGATGTGGTACCGCTTGATGTGCGGGTACTCGATCACTTCGAAGCCGCGCGTGTAGGTCTGGCCGTTCGCGGACACGATCGCCTTCACGTGGAACTCGCCGGCCATGACGCCTGACGAGGGCTTGACCGAGAAACGCACCGTCTGCGATTCGTCGGAGCGCGTGAACTTCACCGGCTGCTCGGCGGGCGT
The DNA here is from genome assembly GCA_035693505.1 of Vicinamibacterales bacterium. GTDB lineage: Bacteria > Acidobacteriota > Vicinamibacteria > Vicinamibacterales > CAVVIG01 > CAVQFC01. The sequence goes on along the minus strand of DASSGK010000094.1, from coordinate 14,137 downwards.
CGCGCTCCATCCTTTCGGCAGCTCGAGCTTCACTGACGTGTCTGCGGGCCCGGTCGTGTCGTTGAGGACCGTCACGCGGATCTCTCGATCCGGCGTTGGCGCGTCGGACGCAGCTGCCGCGCGGGCCGGCGTGGAGGCGGCCGGCACCGCACCACGCGCCGGAGGACGTCCCCGCCCGCCGGCGGCCGTCGCCTGCGACCCGCGGCCATCGGGACGCGCCGCCGTCGTTGGCCGCGGCGGCGTGCTGCGAATCGAGGATTCCGGAACAATCGCGACTTCGGGCGTGGCGCGAACCGAGAATGCCGGCACGACCAGCACGTCGCTGCGCTTCTCGCCGCTGAAGATGTCCCCTTCGTAGCGGTGTTCCACCGGCAGACCTTGAATGACTTCCTCGCCGCCCGGCAGCGCCAGAATCACCTGCACATAGAAGGGTGTCGGCCGCATCGGCAGGCCGAACGGCGCGTCGGCGTCGAAGGTATAACGTCCTTCCTCACCCTTGCGGTGCCAGTAGGGCTCGGTCACGCGGGAGTCGGCGGGGATTGTCAACGTCGGCTCGCAGTGCGCGACCTGATCCTTCCGGACACTCGGCATCGCCGGCTCCGGCGCGGCGGGAAGCCGGCTGGCGCCCGGGAAGAAGAAGCCGCCGCCGTTGAACGCCGTCATCGTGCAGGTCGTGTCGCCGCCGAAGCCTTCGAACTTCACATTCTTGATCGCCACCTCGCCATTGCCTCGATTGGCGACGATGACGTTGACCTTGACCGGCTGGCCGGGAACGACGACCCCGTCGTCGGCCAGCGCTTCGATCTTCACACCGTGGGCGAGAACGATCGCCTGCTGGAACTCGCCTTCCTTCTGACGCAGCCGGAAATCGATCTCGAACCTCGCGTTCTCGTCGATCGGCATCGACCGGACGGAGCGGCGCAGCACGCGCAGCGCGAACAGGCCATCCTGCAGGAATTTCAGCGTCGATTCGTCGTTCACGCTGTCGAACGACTTCTGTGCCGCCTGCACTGCGTTCGAGATGGCGGTCAGGCCCTCGTTCAAATCCTTGGGCGGACGCGCGCCTGCGAAACGCGCGAGGCTGAGAATCGTGCTGTCCACGCCGTCGAACAGCGACGTCTCGTCCTTCTGCATCTGACCCGCCAGCGTGGTTTCGACCAGCTGATACGATGCCAGGAACGCCGTGGTCGGCGCCGGGAGCGACAGCAGCTGGCCCATCCCCTGGCACTTGTGCATGCTGCGCGCTTCGGTGCCAATCTCGTTGTAGGTCTTCCCGAGCAGCGGATCGTAGACGCCGGAGTTCACGCGCAGGACCCTGCCGACCGGCGGCGGCTCGCCGGGAAAGCCGAACGCCGCGAGGTGATACAGCTTCTTCGGCTGCCACGCGCGCAGCCCTTCCTTGATCTGCTCCGGGAACTTCGTCGGATCGCCGGCGAGCTTGTAAGCGTCGCGCGTGATCACGGCGGACGCCATGTGATGCTGTCCGCCCGCGTTGCCGGTCGGCGGCAGCGTGACGATGACGTCGGGTCGAATCGTTCGAATCAGCCGCACGTAGTCAGCGACGATTTCCTCGCGTCCCCATTTCTCGAACGTTTCGTCGATGCCGAACGAGTAGCCGAAGTCCACCGCGCGGGTGAAGTACTGTTCCGCGCCGTCGAAACGATGCAAGGCCATGAGCTCGCCGGTGCGGAGGACGCCGAGTGCTTCGAAAATCTCCGGTCCGATCTCGTTCTGCCCACCGTTTCCGCGCGTGGCCGTCGCCAGCGCCGTGCGATATCCCTGTCCGCGGTTGAGCATCACCAGCAACCCGTTGTTCTCGTCGTCGGGATGCGCGGTGGTGTGCATGAAGATGCCGGTGTTCGCGAGATGCCGCAAGACGAGCCCGAGCGCGACGTGCCCTTGTTCGTCGTCCAGCGGCACAACTCGCATTTGGGCGAACGGGATCGTGGTCAGCGCGGAAATGATGATGAAAGACGAAAAGAGAAGGCGCTTCATGCAGCTGATCTTATCGCGCGTTTGTGTGTGGGTCGTGTAGGTCAGGTGGGTCAAAGTGGGTCGGGTGGGTCAGATAGGTCGAGTGGGTCAAAGTGGGTCAGGTGGGTCAGGTGGGTTGACGGCGCGTTGCCTACCTGACCTACTTGACCTACCCGACCTACGAGACCTACCCGCCTGTCTGCCTGTTAGAACCTAACTTTGAATCCGAGCTGAAATTTCCGCTGTTCGTAGCCCGAGGCGCCGGAGAAACCGTACGGGTCGGTCGGAATCGCCGTGACCGGGTTACCGGCAGCGTCGGTCGTGACGACCGTGTTGATGCCGGCCATCTGCTGGGTGTTGAAGACGTTCTTGAGCTCCGCGATGACCTCGCCGCGGACGCTGCCGGTGATCGGAATGTTGCGCGTGTAGCGCAGATCCACGTTCTTGCGGACCGGCAGATACAGCGAATTGCGGGTGATGCCGAGCGGACGGTCGCTCGTCACCCCGTCGCCGTTGAGGTCCAGGTTCGAGCGGATGTTCAGCGGCAGGCCGCTGTTGAACTGCAGCAGCACGCCAATCTGGTTGCCGTTCAGCAGCGCGCGCACCACACCGTTCTTCGACGAGTTGCTGGTCGTATAGACGACGTTGCCCGAGAGGTTCTGACGGATGTCGAGCGGGTTCGGGCCGAGATCGCGATTGAGGTTGCTCGGATCCGAGCGGCCGGTCTCCGACTGCACCGTCAGCTGCGTGAGCAGCGGCGTGTTGTCCTCGCCTTTGCCAGTCACGTACTGCACGTTGTAAGTCAGCCCCTTGCTCAGGCGCTTGGTCATCTGGACCGTCAGCCCCTTGAACGTCGAGTCGCCGATCGACTGCACCGTGTTGATGTGGTTGAAGCGCGGATCCACGCGGGTTGCCGCACTGACGGTGCCGCTGTAGATCGGCCGGCCGTCAGAGAGCGTCGCGGTCGTGGGAATGATGTTCAGGTCGGTCACGACCGGCAGGTTGTCGCCGTTCGCGTAGATGAAGCCGACCGACGCGCTGTAGTCGCGACCGAGCTGCCGTTCGAGCTGGACGTTGGTCTGGAACGTGCGCGCGACGACGAAATTCGGATCGACGGCCCAGGGCGACTGCACGGCCAGCGTGCCCGCTGCCGACACCGGGTTCGGGAACGGCGGCGCACCGGCCGAGGCCGGCGTGAAGGTGTAGGCCGGCGCCTTCGGCGACCCGCTCAACTGCAGCGCCTGCTCGTAGCCGCCGAGAATGGGCTGGTCGTACATCAGCCCCGTGCTGGCGCGCAGCACGGTCTTGTCGTCGAGCGACCAGGCTACGCCGACGCGCGGTCCGAAGTTGTTCTTGTCGATGTTGAAGTTCTGGGTCGACGCGAGCGGCGCCGTGGCGAGCCCGGTCGGGTACTCGTACAGGTCGTACCGAACGCCGTACAGCATCTTCACCTTTGGCGCGATCTGCCAGTCGTCCTGGACGAACATGCTGTAAAGACTCGTGTCCATCGCGAAGCCCAGATCGCCGGTGATTTGCGTCATCGACGAGTATCCGAGCCGGTTGGTGCCCGCTTTCGCGGCTTGATACGCGGCAATCGACGGGAACGTGTAGATGAACTGCGGCGCCGCGATCCGTTCATCGTGGATGCGCTGGAAGTCGATGCCGAACTTGTAGCTGTGCGCGGCGCGGATGTAGGTGAAGTTGTCGATCACCTGGCTGATGTTCTGCTTGAAGTCGAAGCCGGCGTTGCCCTGTCCGGTGCCGCTGGTCGGGCCGCCGAAACTGGCGATGCCGGTGATCGACACGGCGGGGCCGGTGCCGGAGTCGCTGTTGGCGACCGAGCCCTGATGGCGGTGCGCGTACTGGACGCGGAACTCGTTCAACTTGCTCGATCCGAGCGTCGAGACCACCTGGCCGGCGACCGAATCCATCGCGTCGAGGAAGTTGGTCGCCTGTTCGAGCGACGCGAGGCCGCCGCCGCTGTTGTACGGCGCATCGTTGTGAAATCGGTTCCAGCGCACCGTGGCGCGGTTCGCGGTGTTCAACTGCATGTCGCCCTTGAGGATGAAGAACTTGCCGGTCTGCACGTTGGGGACGAACGCCGGCTGCGGCGCGAGGCCGATCGCCGCGGCGTTGGCCGGAACGATCGTGACCGGGCTCGTCGACGACAGATCGCGCCGCGTCTGCTCCCAGCCGGTGTAGAAGAACGCCTTGTTCTTGATCACCGGTCCGCCGACATCGAACGTGCCGGTGTCGACCTTGGTCGCCGGCAGCACCGAGCCGGCCGGCGCATCGCCGCAGGTCGAGGCGACGCCCGTGCAGCCGGTGAAGAACGGAAAGGCGCTGAACGGATCGCGCCGGAACAGATACCCGCCCTCGCCCCTGAAGGTGTTCGTGCCCGACGGGGTCACCGCGTTGTAGACCATCCCCATCGTCTGGCCGAACTCGGGCGCGAAGCCGGTGGTGACGACCTTCACTTCCTGGATCATCACTTCCGACATCGGCAGCAGCCGCAGGCCGGCGCGGTCCTTCTCGGTGTTGGTGTTGCCGTCGATCATGTAGTTGATGCGCATCGCGGCGCCGTTGGCGGCGAGGCGCGGCACGCCGAACTCGACGTTCTCGATGCCGGTCACGCCCGGCTGGACCAGCGCGAAGTTGTACGGGTTGCGCGCCACCAGCGGCAGGTTGTGGACCTCGAGATCGCTCATCGTATGGCCGATGTCGATTCGGCTGGTGTCGATCAGCGGGCTGTCGGCGTTGACGGTGATCGTCTCACTGACCGTGCCGACGCCGAGCGAGACATTGACCACGGCGGACTGGCCGACCGACAACGTGATGCCAGTCTGCTCGAAGCGCTTGAACCCCTGCAGCTCGGCGACCACCTTGTAGGTGCCGAGCGGCAGCAGCGGTGCGCGATAGAGCCCCTTCTCGTTCGTGACCATCGATCGCTCGAGGCCGGTGTTGATGTTGGTGACCGTGATGGTGACGCCCGGCAGCACGCCGCCGGAGCTGTCCACCACCGTGCCTTCGATGGCGCCGTTCGCAGCCTGCGACTGCGCGAACGCCGGCGCCGTCAGCGACAGCGATAACAGAGCGGAAAGAAAGTATTTGAGCATGCTCGCGAGTATACAAAGAATTTACCCATGCGAGCGGCGGCGATCCCGCGATCAGCGATGAAATCCGAACAGCTCGTCGACCGGATCCATTTCGTCGAAGTGATGCCGTAGCAACACGCGACTGGCGAGATAGGCGCCGGTGACGCCCTGGCTGGCATCCCCGAACGCGAACAAATGGTGCGGGAAGTTGCGATGCGGCCCGATGCAGGGCAACCCGTTGGTAGTACGAGCGTAATCTGCCGCCCACCCGAACGCCGGCTGGATGCCGGAGATATCTGGATACAAAGTCGACAGCTCGTACATCAACTGGCCGGTGCGCTGGACGATGACTTTCTCGCGGAGCCGGAGGGGTTGCGCCACCGAATCGGCGCCGGACACCAGCACGCGATCCTCGCCGACCCACCGGATCACGTGCGGAGGCGTGGCGCTGTCGCGCACGATCGCGTCCCGTCGGCCCATCGTCCTGCGAATCTTCGCGGGCACCGGTTCGGTCTGAGCGAAGTAGGCGGTGTGAAACCAGAAGTGACGCGCGAGAGACTTGTACAACGGCGTCGGGATGCCGGTCGTGACGATGACGCGCTTCGTGTGGATGCGGCCATTGGCGGTCAGCACGTCCGCGGTCTTTCGCGTGAACGTGACTTTCTTCACCGCGGTGCGCTCGAACAGCTGCGCGCCCCGCTCGGCGGCGGCCGCGGCGAGCCCCAGGCACGCACGATATGGATCCAGAGTCGCGCCGTCCTTTGTGCGCAGCGCAGCGGATGCACTCAATCCGAGCTCACTCGAGATCGCGCGTGCGTTGAGGAGGGCCGCCTCGATCCCGGAATCGCGACGCGCCTTCTGCTCGCGTTTCACGCGGACCGCCTGCTCCGGCGTCGCTCCCACGGTCACGGCCGCATGCGGCTCGATGAAACACTTCACGTCGAGCCTCCGGAGCAGCGCCGCGAAGTCGAGTGACGACCGCCGCCACAACTGAAATGCTCGCGTCGCCTGCCGCAGTCCGAAGGCCTTTTCGAAATCGGCGAATCCCACGCCCGGATCGTCGTTGAGCCATCCCGTTGACGAGGCGCTGCTGCCTCGTCCGACCTGCGCGGCCTCGAGCAGCGTGACTTTCACGCCGGCCGCTGAGAACGCGTACGCCGTGGCGCATCCGGCGAGCCCGCCGCCGATGATCACCACGTCCGCGTTCGCCGCGCCACGATGGCGCGGATACGACGGCACACGCGATTTCGGAAACTCCTGAATCCAGGGCGATCGTCCGTAGCTGGTCATCGGTGGTCACGCGGTTTCTTCTGATCGTTTAGCCGTCATGGCAGCTCGAGGCTGGTCAGCACTTGAAGCAGCCTGGTGATTTCGGTCATGTCGCGGAACGTGCCCTTCACGCTGTGCGCGTCCGAGCGTGTCAGCCCCGGCACGAACGCCGCGCGTTCCGCATCGATCGTCAGCTTGAAGCCGACTTCGAGCGCGATAGGAGCGGTCACGCGGTACGGCGTCAACACGCCCGACGCGAGCTTGCCCATCGCGCGCTTCAGGCCTTCCCGAATCATGGCCTGGCCGCGCGCCGGCGTCACGGTGAGCGCGGAGTGGTAGCCGTACGGTTCCTTGACGATGGCGCCTTCCGCCGCGGGCGCGACCTGCTGCAGCTGCGTGACGGCGAGCCGATCGCCCGATACGAATGCGACCGGCACGCCGAATTGCCCGGCGAGCGCCGCGTTGTACATCCCTTCGGACACCTCGGTGCCGTTCAGTTTGATGCCGAGAAGCCTGGCGCTCGAAATCGTGTGACCCCGCACCGCGTTCGGCGTCCACTCGCTCGCGTGGTAGCCGATGAACACGGCCGCCGAGAACGAGTCGTCGATCCCCTGCATCATCTCGAGCGGCCGCGGAAATCCCCGGACCGTCCGGACATCGTCTGGCAGCTTGTCGATGAGGAGGCTCTGAGCGTTGCCGTGGGAGTCGGCGACGATGATCTCGGCAGGACCCGCCTCGCGGATGCCCGCAATCGCGGCGTTCACCTCGCCCGTCATCCACTCGCGGGCGCGCTGATACTCGAATCCGTCAGGACCCAGCTGGGCCGGCTGAACGACGCCGGAGATCCCTTCCATGTCGACCGAAATGAAGACCTTGCGCGGCCGCGCCGTCTGGGCGTGCAGCACGGAGAGAGACAGCAAGGCGACGAGCAGGACGCGGACGAACATCGCAGGCGCATTCTACCCGACGCATCCCGCCCTCCTGCCCAGCCCGCCCCTCCTGCCCGTCCTGCCTATCCCCGTCCTGCCCATCCCGCCCTTCCTGCCCATCCCGCCCTGTTAAGTCGCGTCGTGAAAGATGATCCCCAGGGTCATCCGGGCGCCCTCGGTGACGGTGCTGACGCCGTGCCGCATGTTGACCCGATAGTCGCCCCGCGAGCCGGCCGTCGGCCGTTCGCGTGTGGCGAAGATCACGCCCGCGCCCTGTTCAATGCGGACCGCATGGCCGCGCGACTGCGCCCTGGGACGCTGCTCCACCAGCAGAAGCTCTCCGCCCTGGTAGTCCTCGCCGGCGCGGCTGAGCGCGAAGACGACCTGAAGCGGAAACGCCAGAGCGCCATAGATGTCCTGGTGAAGGCAGTTGTAGTCGCCGGCGACGTAGGAGAGGAGCAGCGGCGTCGGCCGCGTCTGACCGGCTTCGTGACAGCGCGCGAGAAAGTCGGGCAGCGCTGCTGGGTACGCATCGGTAGCGTCCGGCTTTAGCCGGACCTTCCAGCGATTCGCCGTTGGCGCCAGCCGTGCGTACAGGTTCTCACGCAACGACTGGACAACCGGTGGCAGCGGCGCCGCGAAGTACTTGTACTCTCCGCTGCCGAATCGATAACGCGCCATGTCGATGCGGCTTCGAAAGGGCGCGTCCTGCACGTACGTGCATGCGAGCGTGTCGCACTCTGCTGGATCCAGAACAACAGGCAGCTTCGCGAACCCTTGTTCATCGAGCGACGCCTCGACGCCGGCCCAGTCGACGGCCTCGAGTCGATTGTCACTCGCTATGGCGACGGCCTTCATCGCCGCCTCCCTTCCTGCCTGTCCTGCCCATCCCGCCCTTCCCGCCGTTCCTGCCTATCCCGCCCCTCCTGCCTGTCCCGCCCCTCCCGCCTATCCTGCCCTTCGTGCCTGAGCAACGCCTTCTTCCGCGAAGCTCCCCAGCGGTAGCGGCCCTCTCCTCCACCAGCCGGCACCACGCGATGACATGGAATCGCCAGCGCGACAGGATTGGCGGCGCAGGCACTCGCGACGGCGCGCACCGCTCCCGGTTTTCCAATCGCGGACGCGACCTCCGAGTACGTGCGCGTCTCTCCGTAGGGAATGGCCGCGAGCGCCTGCCAGACCTGCCACTGGAACGCCGTCGCCTGCACGTCGAGCGGCAGATCCAGACGGGGTTCGCGGCCGGCCAGGTGCGCGAGGATCGCGTGCGTCCATTGCGTCAGCGCGCCCGCGTCTCGCGCGATGACTGCGGCCGGATACTCGTCATGAAGGGCCGCCGTCAGTTCCTTGTCCGACGATCCCATCGCCACCGCGCACACGCCGCGCCGCGTGGCCGCGACCAGCAGACGGCCGACCGACGCCCTCGACGCGTCGACGATCGTGTAGCCGATCTGCATGCCCGCACCGCCACGCCGATAGACGGACGGCACCATGCCAAGCTTCGGCACCGCCCGCTCGTAGAACCGGCTGCTCGATCCGTAGCCGGCATCGAGCATCGCGCCGGTGATGTCGCCGGCCAGGCGAAGCCGTCCCTTGACCGTTCGAAGGCGGACGGCCTCTGAGTACTCGCGCGGCGTCACGCCGACGAGTCGCTTGAAGTTGCGCTGCAGGTGATACGGGCTGCCGCCGAGCCTTGCGGAGAGCGTGGCCAGCGACGGATGGCCCTCGACGTTCGACAGATAGACACACGCGCGCCGGATCTTGTCGATCCAGGGATCGGCGATCGGCTCTGCCGTATCCGGCTTGCAGCGCTTGCACGCGCGGAATCCCGCCGCGCGCGCGGCGTCCGGCGCCTCGAAGAAGCGAACCCGATCCCGGCGCGGACGACGGCTCGGACAGGATGGCCGGCAAAACACTCCGGTCGAGGTCACCGCATACACGAACCGGCCGTCAGACTGCCGATCGCGCGCCTGGACCGCGTCCCACAAGGCAGATTCGGTCGACGCCAACTGCTCCGCTGATCGCTTCGTCAAAGTGTTCATGCCGACAGGATGGAACGACGAGCCGGCCGGGCGCTATCCGCTGCTTGCGATCGAATTGTATCGCGCGCCCGGTGATCTACGAAAACCTTCGTGGTATGCTGCGCCATGAGCGATTTCCGATACGCCTTCCGCACGCTGTTCAAGGCGCCGGCGTTCACGATCGTGGTCGTGCTGACGCTGGCGCTCGGCATCGGCGCCAACACCGCGATCTTTTCGCTGATGGACCAGGTGCTGCTGCGCATGCTGCCGGTGAAGTCTCCCGAGCAGCTCGTCGTTCTCGACGGCCCGGGCGCCTTCCGGGGCCGGACGTTCAACAACGGCACGTTCTCGTACCCGATGTACCGTGACTTCCGGGATCAGAACACCGTCTTCGACGGCGTCGTCGCCCGCTTTCCCGCGCCGCTGACGCTTCTTGCCGGCGGGCAGTCCGAGCGCGTGAACGGCGAGCTGGTGTCGGGCAACTACTTCGACGTCCTCGGTGTGCGCGCGCACATCGGCCGCACGTTCACCCCCGACGACGACCGCACGCCCGGGGGACATCCGGTCGCGATGCTGAGCCACAACTTCTGGATGCGGCGCTTCGCCGGCGACCCCGGCGTCCTGAACCGCAACATCTCGCTCAACGGCCTTCCGATGACGATCGTCGGCGTGACGGCGCCCGGTTTCTTCGGCATCGCCATCGGCGAGAACCCCGACGTCATGGTGCCGGTGACGATGAAGGCGCAGATGACGCCGACCTGGGACGACCTTCAGAGCCGCACCAGCCGGTGGCTGACGATCGTCGCGCGCCTGAAGCCGGGCGTACAGCTGTCGCAGGCCGAAGCCGCGATGAACGTCCTCTACCGTCAGATCAACGAGCTGGAGCTGAAGCAGCTCACGGGTGTCACGCAGCTGTTCCACGACCGCTTTCTCAGCAAGCATCTGTTCCTGCGCCCCGGACAACGCGGCCGATCGGATCTCCGCCAGCAGTTCACGACGCCGATTCTGGTATTGATGGGGATGGTCGGTCTCGTGCTGCTGATCGCGTGCGCGAACGTCGCGAACCTGCTGCTGGCGCGCGGCGCTGCGCGTCAGAAAGACGTCGCGATTCGTCTGGCGCTCGGCGCCACGCGTGGCGCGATCGTGAGACAGCGCCTCGTCGAGAGCGTGGTGCTGTCGGCCGGCGGCGCGCTGCTGGGCCTCGGGCTCGCGTGGTGGACCGGCGAGCTCTTGCTGAAGATGCTGCCCGGAGACACCACGGGGCAGACGCTGTCGGCGGCGCCCGACCTGCGGGTCACGCTGTTTGCGATCGGAGCCTCGCTGGTCACCGCACTGCTGTTCGGACTCGCGCCGGCGCTGCAGTCGACGCGGCCGGCACTGGTGTCGACGCTCAAGGACGAAGCCGGCGGCGTGGTCGGCGGCACGGGCCACGCGCGTTTCCGTAAGGGCCTGGTGGTGGCGCAAGTAGGCTTGTCGGTCCTGCTGCTCGCCGGCGCCGGGCTGTTCGCGCGCAGCCTCTACAACTTGAAAACGCTCAATCCCGGCTTCGAGCCCGATCAGCTGCTCGGCTTCACGATCGATCCATCGCTGAACGGCTACTCGCGCGAGCGATCGATTCAGTTGTTCCAGCAGATGCAGGAGCAGCTCAAACAGATGCCCGACGTGCGCTCGGCAACGGCATCCGTGATTGCGTTGCTCACCAACAGCGACTGGAGCAGCACGATCAAGGTCGAGGGCTATCGTCCGAAGGAAGGCGAGGACATGAACCCGCTCGTCAACGCCGTCGGACCCGGGTTCTTCGATACGCTCGCGCAGCCGCTGCTCGCGGGCCGGGACTTCAACGTCAAGGACGTGACAGGGGCCCCACGCGTCGCGATCATCAACGAGACGCTCGCGACCTATTACTTCGGCACCAGCAATCCGATCGGACGCCACATCGGCTGGGGCCGTGACAAGACACCCGACATCGAGATCGTCGGCGTCGCCCGCAACGCGAAGATGTCCTCGCTGCGTCAGGAGCCGAGGCGCGTCGTCTACACGCCCTACATGCAGGAACCGGAGATCGGTCAGATGACGTTCTACGTCCGCGCGCGCGGCAGCGCCACCGGCGTCGCCGGCTCGGTGCGGCAAATCGCGCAGCGCGTCGATCCGAACATGCCGATCTTCGACATGAAGACGATGAGCGCGGTGGTCGACGAATCGCTGTTCCTCGAGCGGATGGTGGCGGCGCTCTCGGTCGCCTTCGGCGCGCTGGCCACGCTGCTCGCCGCGATCGGCCTGTACGGCGTGATGTCCTACACCGTGGCGCGGCGGACCCGCGAGATCGGGATTCGCATGGCGCTCGGCGCCGAGCGCGGCTCGGTCATGTGGCTGGTGCTGCGGGAGGTCGCGTTGATGGTCGGCATCGGCGTCGCCGTCGGCCTGCCGGTGGCGATCGGGCTCAGCCGCGTCGTGCAATCGCAGCTGTTCGACTTGTCGGCGCACGATCCGATCGCGCTCGCGGCGTCCGCCGGACTCCTTGCGCTCGTCGCGCTTGCCGCCGGCTATCTGCCGGCTCGCCGGGCCACGCGCGTGGATCCGATGTTCGCGTTGCGCTACGAGTAGCTATTCGTATCTGAGGGCGACCAGCGGATCGACGCGGAGCGCTCGCCGCGCGGGTAGATATCCAGCGACCATCGCAACGACCGCGAGCCCTGCCGCGACCGCCGCCAGCGTCGTCGGGTCGTGGGCCGACACCTCGAAGAGCATCTGTTCGACCAGCCGTGACGCCGCGAGGGCCGCAGGGACTCCCACAGCCAGGCCCGCGAGCGTCAGGATCACGCCTTCGCGCAGCACCATCCGGAGAATCGCGACGCGTGATGCGCCGAGCGCCACTCGGATCCCGATCTCGTTCGTCCGGCACGACACCGAATACGCAATCACGCCGAAGATTCCGGTCGCGGCGAGGATGAGCGCCATCGACGCGAACAGGCCGAGGAGGAACGCGCGAAACCTGGGCTGCGCGACCGACGCATCGATGATGTCCGGCATCGCGTGCACGTCGGTCACCGGCAGATCCTTGTCGATCTGCGCGACGTTGCGCCGGATCGTGGCGGCGACGCTGGACAGGCTCAACGACGTCTTGATCACCAGGTTCGCGCCCCAGAATGGAGCCTGCGCGAACGGCACGTACATAATCGGCCCGGGATCTTTGCCCAGAGCGACGTCTCGCACGTTGCTGACGACGCCGACGATCTCGCGAGCGGCGCCGCTGTCGGGCGGAAAGCCAAACGTGAGCCGCTTGCCGAGGGGGTCCTGATTTGGAAAGTAGAGCCGCGCCATGGCGGCGCTGATGATCGTCACACGCGGCGCCGACGCGACGTCGTGCTGATCGAAGGCCCGGCCGGCCAGCAGCGACATCCCCATCACGCGGAAGTAGCCTGGGCTGATGGAAACGTAGTTCGCCGTCCTCGACGCCGCCGCCGACGCCGCCGGACTGCCCACGATGTCGAACGCGAGGTTGACGACCCCGTCGACGATCGGACGCGGCACGACGATGGCGGAGTCCTTGAGTCCTGGCTCGGCCTGGATGCGGGTGATCAAATCGTCGGAAAAGGCCGTCCACTGCTGCGGCGTCGCGTACTGGAACCGCGGCAGCGAGATGTCGGCGTCCACCACGTGCTGCGTCTCGAATCCCGGGCTGACCGAGGTGAGGTTCGCAAAGCTGCGCAGCAAGAGGGTCGCCGCGACCAGGAGCACCATCGCGAGCGCGATCTCTCCGGCCGCGAGGAGATTCCGCGCGCGCCGATGGGCGCGGCTCTCGCCGGTCCGTCCGCCACCTTCCCGCAGGTTGGTTTGCAGATTGCCGCTCGCCGCGAAAACCGCCGGGACCACACCACAGGCACATGTGGCGGCAGCTGACAACAACAGCGCAAAGCCGAGGACGACCGTGTCGACGCGAATCGCATTCACCCGCGGCAGATTCGCCGGGAGCAGTGAGCTCAGCGCCTGCACGCCCCAGTACGCCACTGCGACTCCCGCCCCTCCGCCGAGCAGACCCAGCACCGCCGTCTCGCTGAGCAACTGGCGCACGATCCGCGTTCGCCCGGCGCCGAGCGCCGTTCGCACGGCGATCTCGCGCGCCCGTGACGTCGCGCGCGTCAGCAGCAGGTTCGCGAGGTTGGCGCAGGCGATCAGCAGGACGAGGCCGACGGCGCCAAGCAGCACCAGCAGCGCCGGCTTCACGTTGCCGACGATCATCTGCTGGAGCGGCACCATGCGAATCACCCACCCGCGGTTCTCCGCCGGAAAGTCGCTGGCGAGCGACGCACCGAGCGCATCCAGTTCGGTCCGGGCCTGCGTCAGCGTCACTCCGGGCTTCAGCCGTCCGGTGACCTGCAGCCAGTGGCCTCCCCGCCGCGGCATCCAGGTCCCGAAGAGCGGATCCTGCACGAGCGGAATCCAGATCTGTTCGGCCTTCGTGAGCTGCGGAAAACGGAAGCCGGCCGGCATGATGCCGATGACGGTGAAGGGCCGCTTGTCCAGATCGATCGAGCCGCCCAGGATGGCCGGATCCGCGCCGAAGGCGGTCCGCCACATGGTTTCGCTGAGGATCACGACGGGGGCAGCGCCGGGCTTGCCGTCGGCTGGAACGAAGACGCGTCCTGCGAGCGGAGGCTCGCCAAAGAGCGAGAAGAGTTCCGGCGTGACGACCGACGTGTTCACCACGGACGGCTCGCCGTGTCCCGTCAGCGTGAGCTGGTGCTGCTGGCTGCCGGCCATCTCGCTGAACACATGATTTCGATCGCGCAGCTCCTCGAAGTTCGCGAACGACCAGCCGGTGGCGGGAACCCCGTCCGCGGGCTGTGCCTCG
>DASSGK010000093.1:0-2784 GCA_035693505.1 Vicinamibacterales bacterium | reverse complement strand
CGGCGCGACCGCACCGCGCTGACATTGCTGCCGACGCCGGAGGACGATGGGGATACCAGTCTGCTGTTCGCGATCGGCGCCGTCAACCTGGCGCTCGACAACAACGAGATCGCCGCGCGCGAGTTCGCGAAGATCATCGATCGGCCCGTGCCCAATCTGTCGACGTTGGCGGTAGAAGCGTACCTCTATCGGGGCCGCGCGCTGGCGAAGATGGGAAAGACGGACGAGAGCCGCAAGTCCTACGAGCGGTTTTTCGACCTCTGGAAGAACGCCGACCCGGGTCTGCCGATCCTGGCCACCGCGAAGAAAGAATACGCGGCGCTAAGCATGTAGCCAGGCCTGGTCAAGACTCGGAAGAAACCGCGGAGACCGCTAAGCCAAGTCTTCTCTGCGGTCTTTGCGGACTCGGCGGTTTCTTCTGGCCGTCTATTGCGAATGGCCGCGGGCGAGGATCGGCCACACGGCTTCGACACGGTCCTTGCGGATTGCGTAGATCTGGTCGTATTCGTTGACGACCGGATCGCAGTGCGGCGCAATCAATTCGAGCTTGTCGCCGACCTTGTACGACTTCTCGGCCTTTTCGTACTTGATCACCCCGAACTCGTCGGAGCCGGCGTTGTACACAAAGCCCTTCTCGCCGATGACCCACGGCCCCGGCTTGTTCAAGGTCAGCGCTTTCGCGCCGGCGTCGGTCGTGATGGACTTCTCGAAATACGTGTTGAGCACGGTCGTCAGCACCGTGAGCGACGACGCGAAGTCGGTGTAGAGCTCGTCGTTCGATTCGCCGCCGATCTCGAGATACTGGCAGTCCATGAACACGTAGCTGCCCACCTGCACGTCGGTCACGTGCGACGAGGCCTTCGGCAGGATGTTGTAGGTGCCGGTGCCCCCGCCGCTGAAGATTTCCGTGGAGAGGCCGGCGCGTGTGAAGCGCTCGTGCGTGCCGAGTGACGGCTCGAATCGCTTGAGGGTCTGATCCAGTCGATTCTTGAAGCCCTTGATGTGCTGTGCGCTGCCGTCGTAGCTGATGATGCCGCGTAGCTTGAGGTTCGGCAGCGAGTCCACGAGCTGGCCGACCGCGAGCGCCTGATCGCCGGCCGGGACGCCGCTGCGCGTGCCGATCGCCACGTCGACGACCACGTCGGCGACGATGCCCGCCTCTTTGGCGGCGTCGTTGAGATCGCGCGCGTTCTGGGGGTAGTCGACGGCCTGAATGAACTGGTTGTTCGCCTTCCGGATTGCCATCGCCCGCCGGATCTTGTTCGGCGTCACGTTGGACGTCGTCATCAGGATCGGGCCGATGCCGTTGGCGGAGAAGACCTCCGCCTCGCTGATCTTCGCGGCGCAGATGCCGATCGATCCGCCGGCGAGCTGGAGCCTGGCGATGGCCGGGCATTTGTGCGACTTGCCGTGCGGGCGGCTGGCGACATGCATCGCCGCCAGTTTGGTCCGCATGGTCGCGATGTTCTGCTCGAACGCGTCGAGATCCACGCACAGCGCGGGAGTGTCGAGCTCCCATTTCGAGACGCCGCCGAGCGTCCCGTCCTCGGCCTTGGCTCGCATCTCCGCGGCCGAGTAACCGCGTCCAGCGCTCGCCCAGACCGCCGCTCCGCCCGTGGTCATAAGGAAACTCCTGCGCGAGATGTCGGATTGGGACCGCATGGCGTGCCCTCCATCAGCCCGCGCAGTATAGGCCTTTCGTTCGGACGCCGCCAATGGGCGATAATGCGCCGCATGAACGCTATCAGCCGTCGCCGTTTGCTGTTGTCACTTCCCGGACTCGCTCTCGCACCGCGTGCGATCCCGCATCTGCTGGCGCAGACCGGCGCGGCTCCGCTGCGCATCCGGGGCATCAACCACATCGGCCTCGCTGTCTCCGATGCCAAGCGTTCTGTCGAGTTCTACCAGGGACTGTTCGGCATGCCCGTGCGCGGCCGCCAGGGGTCGATGACGCTGCTTCAGATGGGCGCGGGTCCGCAGTTCCTGGCCATCGCGCCGGTAGCCAATGGTGCGGCGCCGAGCATCACGCACTTCTGCCTGGGCGTCGAAGGATTCAACGTCGATCGGGCGCTGACGGCGCTCGCTGCGCACGGCGTGACGAAGGCGAGCGCCATCGGACCGATGAAAGCGCTGATCGAGTCGCGCGGTCCCGACATGAACGGCGCGAAAGAGGGGACCACCGAATTGAGCTTCGGCGATCCCGACGGCATCGTCTGCCAGCTGCAGGACGCGGGATATTGCGGCGGCGCCGGCGCCATGGGCAACGTATGCGGCGCCCCGGAGCGCGCGCCGAAAGGACTGCTGGCGCTGCGCGACTACAGCCACCTCACCATCTTTTCGACCGACTCGCAGCGATCGAACAAGTTCTATCAGGACCTGTTCGGCTTCTCGATCCGTTCGTACCAGGGTCCGACGGCGCCGACGCTCGCCGTCGGTCCGACCGTGGAGTTCCTGATGTTCACGGGCGGCGGAGCACCGGCCCGCGGCGGAGCGCCTGCCGCGCCGCCGCGCCCGGCGACGATCAACCATGCGTGCATGAACCTGGATGGGTTCAAGCCCGACGAGATTCTCAAGACGCTGGAGACAGTGGGCATCAAGCCGCGTGAAGGTGCGCAGGGACCGGTGGGCCCCATGCGTCACTACGTCTCGATGCGGATGGAGAATCGTGGCGGCGCCCCGGAAGGGACGCCTGAACTCTATTTCACCGACCCGGACGGCCTGCTGATGCAGCTGCAGGACGCGGGATATTGCGGCGGCGCCGGCGCCATGGGCAACGTATGCGGC